>JADLCI010000009.1 GCA_020847275.1 Candidatus Nomurabacteria bacterium | reverse complement strand
TTTCTGTGGGACCAGTGATTTTTAAAACGACGTTACCCGAAGAGACAAGATTGCGCCCGCGGTAAAAAACGAAGAGCGTAACCATGGCCATAACAACGAAAAAACCGAAAGACCACCAGAGAATTTTTTTCAAAAGTTTTGCCGAAAGCCACCGATCAGCGACACGAAGTGGCTCTGTACGTTTCCAGGTCTCACGACTAGAATCAACGAACCCACCCAATCGTGAGCGACGCAGTGGTTTAGTTCCCTGTGGACGATACAAATCTCGTTTTAAGATATCAAGATGATCCTTATCGTTCTCCTGCATAACACCGAATTATAACATACTCTGATTGAGGCCATTGTTTATCGCGCCGACAATCTGCCTGGATACCCCATCGGACATATGCCATTCCGTTTTGTGCCACAAATCTGCCGCAAGCCACGGCGCGAGCAATTTACCAGAAGAGATGTACCCGAGCTTAGATAGTAGTCTTAAAACGATAACCCGTTCAGAAATTTCTGGAATTATTTTCTCATTAGTGGCGAGAGTTTCTAAACCAAACACCAGATCAGAGAATAATTCAGGCTGACATTCCTCCCCACGCACAAGGCGTGAAAATAAATTACCCACTCTGACCGCGACTAGGGATTTTTCTCGATTTTGAGTAAGCGCCTTAAGACGCGGGCTTGCTTCCGCACCGATTAAGCGCCAGAATTCTCTTCCTCGGACAAGGGTAAAGTGACCGTGCATCAAGAGGGCGAGCTGACCGCGAAGTTTGGACTTTAAATAGCGGGTCCCCTGCGCAGCGACAGTGATCAATCCAAACTCCCGCGAGAAAATTTGATACAGGGAATTCGCCTCACCGTAATCACGGCGAGAAAGAATTAATCCTTCGGTGTGATAGATAGTGTGAGACACTGCGAATCAAAGTTAATTTCCGTAAGAGAACAAGTTTTCTTCAACTCATCCATAAATTTTTCCACCAACATTTTTCTGTCTGGGTTAAGTGTAAGTGTAGCCAATTCCCCAGGTTTCAGTTCCATCTTTTTCCTCTCGTCCTGGATCAAACGGACCAAATCGCGCAACTTTCCCCGCTCAATCAATTCTGGGGTTAGTGTGGCATTAATCCAAATCTCGCCCTCCATTTCCTTATCAAGAATAACCTCATCTACGTTTAATTCCTCCTTAACCAATTCAACAAGCTTTTCGGGAAGATACTTAACCGTCACACTTGTTAACGGATGCCTGACGGGTATCCCTATATTTGCCCTAGATTGCAAGCCGATCCACACCAACTTTCTTGCTCTGCCCATTTCCTCAAGCAATTTCTGATCGAAATCCCTGACTTCGGTCCACCTTTCCAAATGAACACTCTCGAGGGTATGATCATCACCGACTCTCTGGTAAATATCCTCCGCAAGAAAGGGCATGAAGGGAGCCAATAATTTCGCGAATTCTCGTAGAATATTCCCCAAAACGAGCATCCCCTCTTTCTGTAGACGTTCTCGGGAGCGACGCAGATACCATGTGGAAAGATCATCCACAAAAAGAGAGATTGGGCGTGCCGCTAAATCTAGTTGGTAGTTCTCCAGACCAATGGTCACTTCTTTCTGCAATTCCGCCAACCGGGAAGTAATCCACTTATCTAAAACATTCTCGTCTGATTTAGATTCACCAGAATTTCTCTCACTTTTATAGAGCTCGTAAAAACTCAAAACATTTTCCAAACGCAAAATGATTTTCTTCACCACTTCATCCAAACCCTTTTCTGAGAAGGCCAGATCCTCGGCCCGCACAGCAGGACTAGCAATCAGGTAATACCGTAAAGCGTCGGCACCGTATTTATCTAATACTTCAGAAAGTTCTGGGTAATTCTTCAGGCGTTTACTCATCTTCTTGCCATCTTCCGCAAGAACCAGACCGTTCACAACCACTTGTTTATAGGGTGACTTTTCAAAAAGCGCCACACCAAGTACAAGCAGGGTATAGAACCACCCACGGGTCTGGTCTAAACCCTCTGCGATAAAGTCGGCGGGAGCCAATTCCTTCGTTGCTTGTGAGGCAAATGGGACGGAACCAGAGTCATACCAAGTATCAAAAATCTCTGACACACGCTTCATCTCGCCACCACACTGACAAGCAAATTTCACTTCGTCGATATGTGGACGATGTAAATCTAGTTCGTATTCTTTATTGTGCGGGAGTCTAACGAGAGAGATCTCGCGCACTTCAGCCGTCCTCGTATAATGGTCTTTCCAATCCCTGGTGATAATTTGATCCTGGTCAAGATAATCCTTCCCAAGCCACATCATATAGAGGGTTAGGCCATGACTAACAACTAAAATATTTTTACCTTCATACCTACCTTCAATCTCACTTAAAAACGACATCGCGCGGCGCTTCACACCCAATACATTTTCACCATTAGGTAAACTCTTACTTAGGTGTTCTGAGTTAGAAGAAAAATAAGAATCGTAATCGTTCCAGGTTTTACCATCAAAATCACCGACATCGATCTCTCGTAAACGCTTATCGTAAACAACCTGTTCAGGATTTAGTTCAAAGTGTCTAGTTAATATTTCTGCTGTTTGTCTGGCTCGTTGAAAATCAGATGAAAAGATGAAGTCAATCTTACTGGGCAAATCTTTAGTCGCACTAATTACCTCTGCTTTTCCACCTTCTGTTAGGTTCACATCATCAGGATATTTGGAGCTAATCCTGTTAGTAACATTACTCTCAGCCTCACCGTGGCGCATTAAGAAATACTTGTTTCCCGATTTCGGAACCAACTCTTTCAGTTCGGTAATACTGCCAACCACCTTCTTCTCCTCACAGCTATCACATTTCCAAACCGGCAATGGCGCACCCCAATAACGCGAACGCGATATCGCCCAATCCCGCGCACCTTCTAGCCACTTACCGAAACGACCATCGCGAATCTCCTCTGGAACCCACTTCACCTCATGATTCGCCTTTATTAATTTCTCTTTAATCTCAGTCACCTTCAGAAACCAGCTTGAGGAGGCATAGTTGAGAAGTGGGGTATCACAACGCCAACAGTGCGGATAACTGTGAATTATTTTTTCTTTCGCGAAAAGTAAATTTTTTCCAGCTAAGTGTTTAATAATCTTAATATCCGTCGCTTGATGGTCATCTTTCGGCTTTACCAATTCGCCCGCAAAATCCGTCACCTCTTGTTTAAATCGCCCATCAGTCCCTACGTGTTGAACAAAGGGTAGTTTCTCCTTCAGGCTCAACTGGTAATCCTCTTCACCAAATGCCGGAGCAATATGGACAATCCCCGTTCCCTCCTCGGCACTAACAAAGTCTGCGGCATAAACTTGCCCATCAGTCTGATAGTAATCAAATAAAGTTTTGTATCTACCTCCAACTAATGTTTCACCTTTGAATTCTTCAACTATTTCGTAATCTTCTTTCAAAACTTTCTCCGCCAAACTTTTCAAAACAATAAAACTTTCTGCCCCCTTCTTCGCTTTCACATACACACCATCACCCCTCACGGCTAGGGCCACATTGCCGGGTAGAGTCCACGGCGTAGTTGTCCAGGCAAGTAGAAAAGTGTTTGGCTCATCTACCAGCTCAAACTTCACATAGACAGAAATATCGGTGATATCTTTGTACCCCTGACTAACCTCAAAATTAGAGATGGTCGTCTCGCAACGCGGACACAGGTGCATACTTTTGAAACCTTCGTAGATCAAATCTTTCTCAAACAAATTCTTGAACGACCACCAGACACTCTCCGTGTAACTAGCATCCATCGTCTTGTAGGCATTCTCCATATCAATCCAACGACCAGTACGCGGGATAATTTCCTTCCACTCCTTCTCATAAGTGAGCACGCTCGCTCGCGCGCGTTCATTGAATTTATCAATACCAAACTTCTCAATCTCTTTTTTCGTTCCCAATCCTAATTCCTTCTCCACCAAATTCTCGATTGGTAAACCATGGCAATCCCAACCCCAACGTCGTGGCACCCTATAACCCAGCATCGTCTTATAGCGCGGGATTATATCCTTCACCGTCCCGGGTAAGATATGGCCATAATGAGGTAAACCGGTAGCAAAGGGTGGCCCATCATAAAACACAAACTCACCCTTCGGTGCCTCTTGTGCCAAACTCTTTTCAAAAATTTTGTTTTCTTGCCACCAGGCGAGAGTCTGTTCCTCCCGTTTAGCAATCTTACTCTTTTCGGTCATAAATTTAGCCCAGTTTAACATTTTCTAAGCATAAAAAAAGCCCCGCTCCGACGAATCGGAACAGGGCTAAGGACTAAGTTTCTAAGGACCGGAGTCCTAAGTGACTTAGCGTTGAGAACTACTTGCGAACACCGGCGAACCACCAGTAGCCGCCCCAGCCGCGGTCGCGGCGGACGCGCACCTCGCGCCCGACGTGCCAACGGCCGAACGTGGCGTAGCACCAGTTGCCTTTGGTGTCCTTCCAATGAGTGCCATGCGGCTTCTCATCGGCGAAGGCGGGATCGGCTTCATTCACGGCGGCGACGGAGATCGGATCGGCGGGCTTGAGGCCACGCAGCTCGAACTCCTTTTCGAGGTCGTCATCGGAGATGAAACCATCGCGCTGGGAGAGATCGGGTTTGAAGAACACGACCTCGACTTCGTCGCCCTCACCTTTCGGCATGCTGTCCACGACCTTGCGGTCCGTGTACTGCGCGCGACCGGTGGCCTCGATCGCCTCTTGCTGAGAGCGCCCGCGGTTCACCTTGGCGGTGCGTACGATGAGATTCGAGACCGCTTCAGCGCGTTCGCGGAAGGGAGTGAACATCATCATTCCGAGATTCTCGACACCGAGAACCTGTTGAGCGACATCCGAGGTGATCTCGGAACGATGCTTGCGCATCGCGTCGCGGACTTTGTTGACGGCGTTTTCGATTTGGCCGTCGGTCATTTCGGCTGCAGTCATGATCTGTGCATGGTGTTAACCTTTCGTATTTGATTTCCCTCTACGCCGAAGGTGGGCACTATGGGCCGGTATGGTCATAGCGAGGAGAGGCTTATGTTTAGGCCGCTTTTCGCTATGACCAACTCGCAATTCACTATCAAAGAACTACTGTCTGTAGTATAGCAAATGTGTGTCTAGTTGTCAAGTAAGTTACATTCTCTCGGGAGATTTTATACCAAGCAACCACAAACCGTTCTTGATGATTTGTGCTACTGCGGCAGTGAGAGTAAGACGCGAAGCCTCTTCTGGTGAGCCAATAATCTTATTCTGGGCATAGAAAGAATTGAAAACAGAAGCAAGTTGAAGCAGGTACTGAACGATAATTTGGGGCGAAAAAGTATCTGTTGCTCTTACCACAATGTCCGGATAACGAGCCAGAAATCTTGCCACTTCATTGTTTTCAAAATTATCCAAACCTAATTCTTTGTCTGACTTTTCCAAGACAGATTTCGCCCGAGCATAAGTGTATTGCAAATATGGACCAGAATCCCCCTCGAATGAGAGTGACCTCTCTAGATCAAAGATGATATCCCGACCGGGAGCTTGTTTCAGAATCGCGTACTTTATCGCCGCAACAGCAATTTCTGTAAGTGGCGCTTCAGGATTCTTCTCACGGACTCTTTCTTCCACCCGATCCAAAAGAAATTCGGCCGTAATCACATCCCCTGTTCGTGAGCTCATCTTCCCGCTTGGCAGACGCAACATACCATGAGAAAGGTGTTTTGTTTTCACCGCAAGGTCTGGGAAGACAAGACTCATAGCCGCGAGTAAAACTTTAAAATATTGTCTTATCTCATTACCAGTGATAACCACTGACTCGTCATAATTAAATTGATTAAACTTAGTTTTCGCCAAACCCAACTCCTTCGCCTCGTAAGTCGGCAAGCCATCAGAATTGATAAAAACACGCGTGTGCAGTTTCTCGTCATACTTCTCCGCCTTGAAAACAACAGCGCCATCGCTCTCCTCAAAAATTTTCCCCATATTTTCCTGCACAATCTTCTTGCCAAATTCACCAGTTTCACTCTCAAAAAAGTAGTAATCAAATTTCGTTCCTAATTTCGCATACATCGTCTCAAACTTCTCAAGACTCAATCTCCTTCCCTCCTCATAAACTTTATTCAGTGACTCATCGCTCTTGTCATAAATCTTCTTATTTATCTCGTAAACCTCCTTCTTTGCCTGTTCATCCGCTTCATAACTCTTCGCACCCAAAGCGTAATCCCCTTTTGCCCACAAGGCCTTGGCCACGTGTAAACCAACGTCACCCTGATAGCAAGCACGTTTGACTTCCGCTCCGCTCGCTTCAATTAAACGAGAAACTGATTCACCAATAGCGTTGGACATCAAGTGGCCAATATGAAACTCCTTAAACGGGTTCGGATCGGTGTACTCCACCATCACTTTCTTCCCACTCAATTTTTCACTCCAACCGAATTTATCTTTTTTTGCTAAAACCTCCTCTAGATTTCGTGCCAAATATTCTTTTGTCAGAAAGAAATTTAGAAAACCAGGATTCACCACCTCAATCCTCTCAATCTCCGGCAACTTATTCCGCTCCAATTTTTCTTTCAAACCGGTCGCATCTTGCTTGGTGATAATTGCAATATTGGTGGTGTAATCGCCGTGGTCCAGATCATTTGTCGGTTCCACTTTGGCGTCCATATTTCCTAACCATTCTCTAATTTTTTCCGCAATCATTCGCCAAACTTTAACATAAAAAAGGGCCGCCTGTTAGGCGGCCCAGGGTGACAAACTCAGATCAAACCGCCTGCGATAGCGTATTCAATACAGCTCATGGTCGCAGGTGTGAATCTGTCCCGAATCTGATTGATTTCAGCAGCCCCTAACCAGTTCAATGTAAACCCAAGAATCGTCTGAAAAACAGCATCTTGTGACACTACCAAACGATGGAGATGAATGATGACTTTCTCATCAACGCCATGATCAACCACCTCAGCACACAGGTGGGCGGGTAATACTTGCGGAGAGAAGCCCAATTCTTCTCCCAATTGCCTCCTTAATGCGTAAACCAGACCCCCCTCATCATCCTCCATCAATCCTCCACCTGGCAACATAAGGAAATCTGGGTGATCTGGTTTCCTAAGAAGAAGAAGTCTCTTCTCGCGAATAATTAGCGCGGCAACAACCCGCTTACCAACCGCCGTTGTGTCAATCCGTGGAACCGTTACCGTAGTCATATAAGTTTACCTCCAGACACAAGTTTGATTTCAGTAAAAGAACGCTTGCCTGGCGCAGTATAACTATCAAAAGCTTCGGTCGCAACTGTGAATAAGATTAGGAAAGAAAGTTGCCGACAATCACCGAAACACGCTCGTGAACATCCTCCGGAGAGAGGCAGGTGCCACCCTTACAACACTCGATTTTCTTCCAATTA
>JADLCI010000008.1 GCA_020847275.1 Candidatus Nomurabacteria bacterium | reverse complement strand
GACCAGTGTTCACGGGGACATCAGGGTTGCCGTTTGGTGGGGTGGCCGTTGGCAGTTCCCAAGCGGCGTAAGTGAGGTTGGTGGAGAGGAGAAAAGCGAGGAGGAGGAGAAAGAGGGGTTTCATGGGAAGATTGTAACATCAAAAAAAACAAACTTGACTGTTGATAACCTTAGATATACAATGACTAAGTTCGGTCGTCCGGTTACGGAACGACCATTTTTATTAAAAAAATATGATGGACTTAAAAACAATGCGCTCGGCCCTAGAACAGCTAGAGGAAGAGCGTGGAATTCCTAAAGAGAAAATCCTAAGCGCTATTGAGGACGCGCTTATTGCTGCGTATAAAAAAGACTACGGTAAAAAAGACCAGATCGTCCAGGCAAAACTCGACTACAGTTCAGGTAAGGTTGACTTCTGTCAGGTAAAGATCGTGGTTGACAAAGAGATGCTACTCAATGAAGATGAAGAAGCACCAGAGGATGGAGGCACGAGCGGACAAGAGGAAAATAAGAAAGTTCATTTCAACCCAGAGCATCATCTTATGCTGGAAGACGCCAGAAAGATAAGATCGGACGCCGAACCAGGAGATGAATTAACCTTTCCTCTCGAAACCAAGGAAGACTACGGTCGGATTGCCGCTCAAACAGCAAAACAGGTTATTATCCAAAGATTACGAGAGGCCGAGAAATATTCGGTCCTGGCTGAATACGAGGGACGTGAGGGCGAGATTGTAAATGGCAAGGTCCAAAAGATGGAGCGTGGCAACGTTTTTGTTGACCTCGGACGTACAACCGGTCTCCTGTCTCGCGAAGAGCAAATCCCCGGCGAATACTATCGTCAAGGTGAGCGCCTTAAGGCCTATCTTTACTCCGTCGAGGAAACACCCCGAGGTATCAACCTGCGGCTATCTCGTGCCCACCCCAAGTTTGTGGAGCAACTTTTCGCCGTGGAAGCCCCTGAAATCGCCAGTGGCAAGGTGGTGGTCAAGGCGATCGCCCGTGAACCGGGCGCCAGAACCAAAATCGCCGTCCATTCTACCGACCCGAATATCGACCCAGTTGGCTCCTGTGTAGGTCAACGTGGCGTGCGCGTCAACACCGTTATTAGCGAGCTTGGTGGCGAAAAAATCGACATAATTGAATGGGAAGATAGCGTGGAAGAATTCATCCGAAGCGCGCTTTCACCAGCAAAAATTAATACCGTAACCCTTTTTACCGAAGAAAACCGAGCTCAAATTGAAGTAGATGCCGACCAATTCTCCCTCGCGGTTGGCCGTGGCGGGCAAAACGCCCGTCTCGCCGCCAAACTAACTGGTTGGAAAATCGACATTATCCCACCACCGTCAATGCCAACCCAGGAATCAAAACCCGTTGAGAAAGAGGCTGAAGCAATGACTGAACCAGAAATAAAGACCGAAACTGAGTAAAGATTCCCAGCCTCTTATTATTTGTCAAGTAGCTCAAGCTACGCTACAATCAAGCCATGAAAACTAACCTTTGGCACGACATCACCCCAGGAACAGCCGACAAAATGAATGTGATTGTGGAAATCAATCGCGGTTCTAAAAATAAATATGAAATTGACAAAGAAACAGGTCTAATCGCCCTAGATCGTGTCCTCTATTCCGCCCAAGATTTTCCTTGCGATTATGGTTTCATCCCCCAGACACTCTGGGACGACAATGATCCAGTCGATGTGATTATTCTCACCACTTACCCCCTCCTGCCAGGCCTCTTGATGCGCGCGCGACCAGTTGGAATTATGAACATGATTGATTCCGGCGACGCGGACGACAAGGTCATCGCCGTACCAGTGGACGATCCCCGCTGGGCTAATGTCCAGGATCTGCCCGACATCAATCCTCACACCCTGAAGGAGATTAAACATTTCTATCTGACATACAAACAGTTACAGAACAAGGTCGTGGAAATCAGCGGTTTCGGCAACAAGACGGAAGCCGAGAAAGCTTTCGCCCGCGGTTGTCAACTGTACAAAGAAAAATTTGGTAAATAGTTCAATGGTCAAAGTTCAGGTGATCAAAGATGGAAAATTCGTGAGGTTGGAAGGTCAGGAGTAGTTATGCTATAAATAGGGATAGAGAATTATCAGTTTAATAATTTAGTTTTATCATGAAAAAAGCAATCGTATTGTTTCTGGCGGCAATCTTGGTTCTGCCTACCCTGGCCAGTGCCCAAGAAAGCGCCCTTAAAACAAAACCATCTGACGACACCAAGCCAGAGCAAATGAATAAGTTGGATGAATTAAAAAAGCAGATGGAGACAAGACGCGAAGATCGCAAAGACAAACGGGAAGACAGGCAAATTGAACGCCAAGATAAGCGTGAAGACCGTCTAAGCAAGCACCTTAGTCTGGTGACAGAGAGAATCGGCAAATCCCTCACCCGAATTGACGAACTCCTATCTCGGGTTGGTAAGTACATTGAACAATTAGAAGGGCGCGGCGCAGATATGAGTAAGGCCCGAAAAGCAGAAACGGAAGCTAGAACCGCTCTCGATACCGCCAAGACGGCCCTCGCAAATCTGCCAAACAAAATCGGCACCGTGGCTGATGCAGATAAGCTTACATCAGACAACATCAAGACCATTCGTGAGGCCATTAAAAATGTTACCGACCTTACCAAAACGGTAGCCCAGAAGACACGGGAACTAGTCCAGTTAATCCGAGAAACGGCAAAACCGCTCCCCCCTATCCAGTCTTCTACCAACGAGCCAAGTGCCCCAACGACGCCAGCCGTTGACACTATCCCCGAAAGAGTTAACTAAATTATTAATTAATCAATAAAACCATGAACGGAGACAATCCAACAGTAAATAACAGTTCTAGCGGCTCACTCATTGGCTCAATAATCGTCGTGATTATCCTTATCGTCGGAGCTGTTTATCTCTTTAGTCAGAAAGCAACTGCACCCGAAACCCTTACCGCACCAACAGACAATCCAGAAGAAGTCACGACCCCTAAGGCACCGATCACTCAAGAATCGCTTGATATGGCAGCCGAAGACATTTCTGCCGAGGCAGACAAGCTTTCGCAAGATCTAGAAACCTTGAACGCCGGACTCTAGTGGAAATCAAAGTAAACAATTTACCCGAGAGCGAGATCGATCTCGAGGGAGAAATTCCAACGGAACGCTTCACGGCGTTCCGTTTGGTCGCGCTTAAGCAATTAAACAACGAAACCAAGTTGGATGGCTTTCGCACTGGTCATATTCCTGAAAAAGTCTTGACAGAAAAACTGGGTGAGGAAAAAATTCTGCTCGTAATGGCGGAACTGGCCCTGCAAAAAATTTACCCCGAAATCTTACGGGATAAGAAAATTGACGCGATTGGCCGGCCAGCGATTACCCTCACGAAGCTCGCGCCGGGTAACCCTCTCGGATTTAAAATTAAAACGGCCATTAAACCAAGTTTCACCTTACCTGATTACAAGAAAATCGCGAAAGAGGTAAACTCTCAACCAACGGAAGAAATCAAAATTGAGGATAAGGAAATCGAGGAAATGACAAAGACACACCCCAGCGAGACGAGAGAAAAGCTGGAAACCAGTCTGAAACAATTCAAAGAACGACAAGCTCGAGAGAAAAGACGGTTGAAAATTGCCGAAGGAATTATCACCGACACAACCATTAATTTACCAAAAGTTTTAATCGAGACCGAATTAGACAAAATGGCGGAAGAAATGAAAGCTCAAATCAGCCAAATGGGTCTCAAGTTTGAAGATTATCTAAAACATATCAAGAAGGAAATCTCTGACCTGAAGAAGGACTGGAACAATGAAGCCCAGAAACGCCTGAAAATTGGTCTGGTTCTAGCAGAAATCGCTAAGGAAGAAAAACTTACACCAGAAACGGCGGAAGTCGAAAAAGAAGTAAAACACCTTCAAGAACACTACAAAGATACGCCGGAGGAGCGTCTGCGTCATTATGTTAATGAAGTACTGCTCGTAGAAACAGTTTGGAAGTTTTTGGAAAATCAGATATAATCGCCACCATGCTTATACCAACAGTGATTGAAAAGTCCCCCTTCGGGGAGAGGGCCTACGACATTTACTCTAGGCTTCTGAAAGAGCGAATCATCTTCTTGGGCGGTCCAATTGACGATCACACCGCCAACATTATTATTGCCCAACTCCTATTCTTGGAATCAGAAGGTCCAAAGAAAGACATCACCATGTACATCAATTCGCCTGGAGGCTCTGTCTCGGCAACGATGGCCATTCTAGACACCATGAACTATGTGAAATCCGATGTTTCCACCGTTTGTGTAGGTCTCGCGGCTTCTGGCGGCGCAATTATTCTCTCTGCTGGAAAGAAAGGGAAGCGTCTCGCCTTACCAAACGCTGAAATTATGATCCATCAGCCTCTTGGCGGAACAGAGGGGCAGGCCAGCGATATCGCTATTACGGCTAAACAAATTTTGAAAATTAAAGACAAGTTAAACAAAATCCTGTCCAAACATAGTGGTAAACCAATTACGCAAGTCGAACGCGACTCTGACCGTGATTACTACATGAGCGCAGAAGAAGCAAAATCCTACGGCTTGATTGACGAGATTGTTAAGTCAAAGGGTTAGACTACGGGCAAACACCGCCACTAATCATTGGCGACCAACTAGCTACACCACTAATCAGTGCGCAAACACAGGGAGTGTTTTTCCCTGACGCTATATTTTGATACATAAAAATCATACCTTGGTCTGCAAGACTGAAGCTACAGCTACTGGGAGCAACCGTAGCGACTTCCAATTTAAGGGTATTGGCCTTGACTCTTCCAATAACATCTAGCTTAGCCGCAGGACTCACTGTTCCGATGCCAACATCACCAAAAGTTGTGATAGCCATCTCTGTTGTGTTCCCCGCTCGGTCGAAACTAAAACCACCAGCACCGCTATTGAAAACCATGGTTGAATTTTTGACACCGATTCCGTGTGAAGCTCCGGCGGTGCCAGCGTCATACAATATCTGCTGATATTCGTTGTAATTATCCAGAAAACCGTTTGCGACGTTATTGCCAATCGATAATCTACCATTTGGCGATGTCGTGCCGATACCCACATTACCTTGATTGGTTATTCTCATTCTTTCTTGTAGTGTCCCCCACATCGTAGAAAGAGCTAGCCCCGTATCAGATGCCCCGCCACTAACAACGGGTTTGACTTCAGCATATCCCTCCGCCGCTGAATTTCCAACACGAATACCCCCACCCACAACATCCAATCGACTCCCGGGACTTGCCGTCCCCACTCCCACATTTGTTCCATTGTCGAAGATCTGACTATTGCCCAAGGTAGTGCCGGTGGCCCACTTGGCAAGGTAATCAATGGTGCCAGCACCAGCTCCCCCACCACCACTGGCACCCCCGAGGGGAACCCAGGCAGAACTCG
>JADLCI010000007.1 GCA_020847275.1 Candidatus Nomurabacteria bacterium | reverse complement strand
TTGTTTAATTCTTTCATTTTTGTTAAATTAAAGCCGTATTCCTTAAGGAATCATTCCGCGGTAGCTCAGTGGTAGAGCGATCGCCTGTTAAGCGATTGGTCGTAGGTTCGAATCCTACCCGCGGAGCCGAGGCTAATTTTACTTAAAAAGATGATATTCTTTTGATTATGAATAACTTGAAAAAGAAAATCGATTACATTTCTCGTTTTTTAGGAGGATTTTTTGGATTGGTAGGATTGGTGGTTTTGTTTGTAAATTGGAAATTAGGGGTTACCCTGCTAATGGTGTATTACTTGTTCGCCACCGCTTCAATATGGCTGATGGACGATGACGTTCCAGGGGGTACAAGGATAGAAGTGGCTGATTCAGTTAAAAATATAGTTGCTGTTGGTAAAAAAAGAGCAAGTGTGTTTGCCTTGATAGGAGTTACCCTGACCTTGCTAGTGTGGTTTTATTTTTAAGGTAACGGTGACTAGCGGGCTGGGATCAGAGGGATGATGGAACACGGGCAGACTATCATTTGTAGACTCAATGACAGTCTGCGCTTCGAGACCCCGTCGCAATATGCGACGGGGTCTTTTTCACCAGATGATCCTTTGTGGGCCACTCATTGACAAATAAAATTCTTTATGATTGTCTGTAGGTAGTGTACCTTGTAAGAAACGGATCTAAACATCTTTGCCATAAGGAGGCTTCTCGTGAAATTAAAAGCAATTGATTTGTCAGAAAAACGCCGCCGAACAGGCATGGAGGATCGTCACACGATTGCGGTGCCATTTGGTGAGCATGGTCTAGCTTTTGGTGGTGTCTATGATGGCCATGGTGGCCCCCTCATTGCTAGTATGGCTTGTACAAAAATTCCAGATTTATTCAGGAATGCACTTGAGCGTCTTGCCCCTATCGGAGCCTTACGTTCCGCCTACTATCACCTGGCCAAAGAGACGAGGGACATAAAGTTGAAGACCGGGGCCTGCGCCGCGAATTTCTTCATTACCGAAAGTGAAATTTTCTTTGCCAATGTTGGTGACTGTCGAATCGTGGTTGTCGGTGAAAACCTCACGCAACTTACAGTGGACCATCGTATTACCAACAAGGTGGAGTGTGCGAGAGTTCTCAAAAAAGGTGCGGATCTCGCTCCACCATACATGCGCTATGGTGGGCGCGGCATCATGATAACTCGGGCCTTTGGCGATTACGACCTCAAGCCCGGTGGTCACAGTGACCGTCCTTTTGTGGGTGTTCGTAAGATCGAAAGAGGGGATCGGTTTTTGGTTGCGGCGACCGATGGCTTATTTGACAAGGTAGATAACAACACAGTTCTCGATTTGTCTCGTCGTGCTCAATCAGCCGAGGACTTTCTAGAGCTCCTTCACACTGAGGTCAATCTGAAAGATGGTGGCGACAATTTAACGATTGTTGTTGTCGAATTTCAACACGACTAAATTACAAACCGCCTACTCAACGAAAAACCGCTGAGGGGCGGTTTTTCTTTATAATTGCCAAAAAGGTTTGAGTAACTGCAGTTCGTTATATAACTTGACATTATAATTATAGTGTGCTAAGTTATGGACAGACTTGAAACCGTGGGTTTCGGGTGAAAAAAGATCTTTCACAATCTCTACATAGGAGGATTTCGGCATGGAACTTTTGCGTGAGCGCAATATGCGTTGGTATCTTGGGGGACAGTTGGTCTCACTGACGGGGACAATGTTGCAGTCGGCCGTGCTTAGTCTGTTGATTATAGAGTTGACTAAGTCTCGGCCCGCCGATGCTGTTTTCTGGGTGGGTTTGGTCTGGGCCCTTAATTTCTTGCCCGGGGCGGCAACCGTCCTTGTCACGGGTATCTACATTGACCGTTGGGATAAGAGTCGGGTTCTCAAGATCACATCGATTTTGGGAATGTTACAGTCTTTCGCCTTGGCCTTGTTGGTCGCGACCAATATGATCACGGTTTGGTGGATCTGTGTCTTGGCCCTACTGATGGGAGCTATCAGTGCTTTCGATGGTCCAGCGCGGAACGCGATTATCAAGGAGGCCGTTCTAGACGGGAGAAACGTTATATCAGCCGGTGCCGCCTTCAACTCGCTCTACAATCTGGCGAACATTGTTGGACCCGGTCTAGCTGGGCCACTTGTCCTGACGATTGGGTACGGCTGGAGCTTCACTATCAACGGGCTCTCATTTGCCGCAGTGATTCTGGCGCTGATGAAGATGAGTTTCGAGCATCTCGGCGAGAAGGCGTCGGTTGCAAATAGCCAAGTCAAAGTTTGGGATTTGGCGAAAGAGGGTTTCCGACACGTATTTGAGAAGCCGAACCTGCAACTTTGCATCGTTCTCTCCGCGTCCATCTGTATCTTTGGCTTTTCCTACAACACAATCTTAGCGGTCGTCGCGAAGGAAATGTTTGTTGGGGATTATCACAAGATATACAGTTGGTTTGGGGTGGCAAGTGGGCTTGGTGGTTTTCTCGGTTCATTTGTTGCCGTGTTTTGGCTGAAGAGATTCTCGGTCAAATCTTCCGTGGTTGGTGGTTGCTTGCTCACCGGCAGTTGTTTGGTTGGGTTTGCCCACACTAGTTCCTTGTGGCTGGGAATCCCTCTCGTGTTCTGGTCGGGTTTCGGTTTTATGCTTAGCTTCTCGCCTCTACGGGGAGCGGTGATGCATTTGGCCAGTCCACGGTTTATTGGTCGAGTCCTTGGTATCGCGCTGTTTTTCTTTTTCAGTGCGATGATGCTGGGGCCGTTCTTGATTGGTTTGTCGGCCAAGTATTGGGGCTGTCCAGTAGTACTGTTAACGAGTGGTGTTAGTCTGCTCGTGATTGCTGTGGCGACTCCGTTCCTTCCCGGCATCAACGAGATTGATAAGTAAATATGGCGGTAAATCTGCCAATCGGCGTATCCACATTGGGTCCGCCGATTTTTTATCTTTCAGGCAGACCTTACCCTTTTCCATCGTCAGGAGATTTGAATGACAATAAGAAGATAGTATAATCTAGTCTATGACCATCGTACAAATAATATTTTGGGTCTTATTGGCCGACAGTTTGATCGCTGGCTATATTACTTGGTTCGGGAATAGAAATTATTGGAATAATATGAAGTTCTTTAAAAGATTTATGCCTCTAACCAAGGGCTGGACAGCGTGGTATGTAATCCTGGTTCTCTTTATTGGTTGGGTTGTCTATTTTAATTTATGAAAAAAACAAAGATAACATACTATCTTTCGACAATATTATTGTCTGTGATGGTGCTTGTGGCGGCATACCTGGAATTATCGGGAAGTAAGGAGGCCTTAGACACAATCACAAGTTTGGGTTATCCAGAATATTTACTCTTCATATTGGGCGTCGCCAAGATTGCTGGGATCTTGGGAATTTGGCAGGGTAGAGTGAAATTCTTACGCGAATGGGCTTATGCTGGACTAGTAATTGATTTTGCCGGCGCCTTGTCGTCACATCTGTTTAGCTATCAGGGACCGGAAAAATACTCGGGATCGATCATTGCGATAATTCTGGTTGTCATTTCTTACTGGTCGTTTAAGAGATTACAGAGAGACGCCGAGATAAACAAATGACAGTCAACTATTTAGCCGTTTTGGTTGGTGCGGTTTTGTCCATGGTTGTTGGCGCAATTTGGTATGGGCCACTTTTTGGGAAAAAATGGCTTGAGATTGTTGGTGCTAGCGAAGTAGATTTAGAAACAAGAAGGCAGATGCAAAAAAGTGCTGGCCCATTGTATGTGGTGCAGTTTTTCCTAACCCTGTTTCAGGTATTAGTGTTGGCGATTCTGGTGAATAATGCTAATGCTTTTAGCGGAATATCAGTGAGTTTCTTGGTTTGGGCGGCATTTATCATGCCAACTGTTGCTGGGTGTGCGATGTGGACCAGCGAACCATCCAAACAGAAGTGGGCTCGTTTTCTCATTCAAGCGGGATACCAGCTAGTCCTTTTCATCATTTTCGGATTACTATTACAACTCTGGAAATAATGCCTCAGCCTTGACGTAACCTCTATTGGAGTTAAACTGGAAGTGGTATTAGCTCTTCTCTCTCAAATACACCGAAAGGAGGTGATTAGAATGAGTGAAAAAGAGTTTGTTGAGGCGGCCCAACGTGCTGGTTTGACGAGACAGGGAGAGGCGATTATGCGGAAGTTGTATGGACTGCCCTTTAATCCGAGGGATATTCCGTCGGACGAAGTGAGGGCACAAGAAATCTTTGAATCAGCTTGGGCGGAGTTTCAAAAAGGAAGGCGCGGACAATGTTGAACAGAGACAAAGTTTTTTCCCCAATCTCGGGCCGCTTCACGATATTCACTCGAATATACGGAAGCGGCTTTCTCTTGCTATAATAAAAAAATGAAAATCGTGATTCTGGGCGGTGGATTTGGCGGCATCAGGGCCGCCCTTGATTTAGCGAAGCAGAATTTACCCGACGTAAGGATTCAATTGATCAGCGATTTGCCGCACTTTGAATATCATGCGGCGCTCTATCGTGTTGTCACTGGACGTTCTCCGCTGCAGGTTTGTGTCCCACTTAGGGAAATCTTTCTTAATACGCCAGTTGATATATTGCGTGATCGGGTAAATAGGATTGATTTAGCTGGAAAAGTTTTGAGTGGCGAGTCTGGTTCGAGATATAGTTTTGACTACCTGGTCATCGCTCTTGGTAGTGAGACAAGTTATTTTGGTATCGGCGGTTTGCCGGAATTCTCCTTTGGCTTCAAATCAATTTCAGAAGCGCTACGTTTGAAACATCACCTGCACGAACTTTTCCACACTTGTGCGTCAGAGCAGGATAACGAGTCTAAGGTTTGCGGTAGCCACTTGGTGGTGGTTGGTGGTGGCGCTTCTGGTGTGGAATTAGCGGGGGAACTGGCTGTTTACAGTAAGGTTTTGGCCCAGAAACATGGACTGGACCCCACACTTATTACAATTGATTTAATCGAGGCCGCGCCACGGCTTTTGCCTATTTTATCGCCAAGTATTTCCGAGCAAGTTAAGGTTAGACTACACGGTCTGGGAGTCAATATATTTTTGAATCGGACTCTGATGAGTGAGGAAGTGGGAGAGATTAAACTGAAGGACATGTCGATTCAGGCGAAAACGATAATTTGGACTGCTGGCGTGAAGAATAATTCTCTGCTTGCGGGCGTAATCGGGTTGGAGTTTGATAAAAAGGGGAGAGTTATCGTTGATGAAACTTTGCGAGTCAAAAATTATCCCAATGTTTTTGTGATTGGCGATTCGGCGGCGATGCTGTATCCCGGTATGGCCCAAACTGCAGTAAGTAACGGCCGATATGTTGCTCGTGCGATTTCCAGTCTGGTCAATGGGAAATTATTGCCGAAATATAGACCCGAGAAACCATTTACCTCAGTTCCTGTTGGTCCTGGTTGGGCCGCCACATCCCTCGGCCACCTAACCATCTATGGTTGGCTTGGCTGGTGTTTTCGTCGCCTAGCTGATTTTAGGTATTTTTATTCCATTTTGCCTATGCACAAGGCTTTGTTGGCTTTTGGTAAGACCAGAGTACTATCCGAATCTTGTCCTGTTTGTAATCCTGACGGGCAGGTTGAGTTTAAATAGACAATATGATTCTTGTCACTCATGCGGTAGTAGGTGGTGCGATTGGTCAAGTAATCGGTAATCCGTCCCTGGCTTTTTCCGCCGGTTTTCTTTCTCACTTTATTCTTGATGCTATTCCGCACTGGGACTATCCGTTGGGTGCCAAGATTGGTGCGGCTCTAGATGTCGATATGAATATTTCGTCAAAATATTTTAAACACGACATTGCTAAGATTACTTTGGATATTCTGATTGGATTTATATTCGTTTATATTTTTCAGCTTTCCTTTTGGGCTGCCGCCGGAGCAATCTTTCCTGACTTTCTCCAGTTTGCTTACTTCAAACTTCGTTGGCGACCCTTGCGTTGGCTCCAGTCTTTCCATATCTGGATTCACAGCGACTTACGCTTAGACAGTAGACCAGTTTTTGGGCCACTTCTTCAGATTTTACTAATTATCGCGGTTATTGCTATAATTAGTTTATGAAAATGAATATTAAGGTGACCGGCATGGAATTGACGCCGGCAATCGAGTCCCATCTCCATGAGAAATTTTCTCAAGTGGAAAAGTTTTTAGGTTCTCGGGGCGGTAATGCTCGGGCCGAGATTGAGGTCGGTAAAACAACTCAACACCATAAACATGGAGACATTTTTCGGGCCGAGATCAATCTTCATTCCAGTGGCCAACATTTCTACTTTGATCACACGGCTGAGGATCTTTATGCCGCGATCGAGATCGTTAAAGATGGGGTGATTGGCGAGGTGAAGAATTCGAGTGAAAAAAGGCATACGCTTTTACGTCGAGGTGGTCGGAAAATTAAGGACATGTTGAGGGGCATCAATCCCTGGAGGAAATAGAGCGATGAATAAAAATCTAAAGTTTGTTGTCTTCGCCGTGGTTGTTTTAGCTATTTGGGTGTGGCACAATAACTACTCAGTTGATAGGGACCCATTACCAACCTCTAAAGAGAATCCGATAATTACACTGCAAACTAATTATGGCAGTATCACTCTTGAATTATTTCCTGAAAAAGCGCCGAAGACCGTGGAAAATTTTGTGACCCTCGCAAAAAAAGGTTTTTATAATGATACCCTTTTTCATCGTGTGATTAAGGGCTTTATGATTCAGGGTGGCGATCCTCTGACAAAATCTTCCCCAAACAACTGGGGTGTTCATGGTACGGGCGGACCGGGATATCAGTTTGCTGATGAGTTTAATGATCAGAAACTAGTTCGTGGTATTATTGCGATGGCGAACGCTGGCCCAAACACAAACGGTTCTCAATTTTTTATTATCACCGCTCCGGCGACGGACTGGCTTGATGGTAAGCATACTGCTTTTGGTCGGGTTATTTCTGGGATGGAGGTAGTAGACAAAATAGAACTAACTAAGGTTAATGAAAATGCCCACCCACTGGAAGATGTAAAGATTGAAGCGATCGAGGTGAAGTGAATCACTGGGCTAATTTCCCAAGCCTCGTTTCCAATCATCCCAAAGCATTTCTGCCTTGCCCTCCGGAACAACCTTTCTTATGATAAAGATCCCGTTTTCTAGAGTGGCATCTGTGATTTTAATGCGACGATTCTTGGAGTCAAAAAAATAGATACTGGGCCAGGGGGAATAGGCGCGGAATTTTTGGAAATTAGATTCCGGGTCATCGTTTAGGTTTATTTCTCCATCCGATTTTTCAATCTTTTTAGTAAACGTCGCTTCGCTGTGGATTTGTGGTTCGGTCTTAATCTCACCAGCAATCCACCTTGGCATTACTTCGGCGAGCATCTCTGCGCCAAGCGTCGCCAGTTCGCCCCTTAGTTCTGTGTAACTTTTGCCTTTTGCGGTGATCATTTTTTGGGACAAAATTGGACCGTGGTCCATTTCTTCGTCTAGTAGCATAATAGAAACCCCAGTCTCTTCATCATCATTCAAGATCGCCGTCTGAATTGGCGAGGGACCACGATATTTTGGTAAGAGTGATGGATGGATATTGAGTGCACCAAATCTCGGCAAACCGAGGACTTCTTTCTTTATAATTTTGCCGTAAGAGGCCACGACAAATAAGTCAAAATTGCCCTGAGGATTATCTGTTGTGAACGGAATTTTATTTTTTTCGGCCCAAGTTTTGACGGGTGTGGGTGTCAGAAAAAGTTTCCGTCCGCGGGGCTTGTCTGGCATGGTTACAATGACAGAGGGGGGTAATTTCCTGGACTTTAAATTTTCCAAAATCGCAACCGCAAATTCGTCGGTGCCAAAGAAGGCAAATTTAATCATTAGGGCGATTTTCTGGTCTGAATTCTTCTAAATTTTGAGCTTTGTCGATGAAAAGTTCGCCGTTTAGGTGGTCAATTTCGTGTTGAAATATTTGTGCCATTAACCCCGTACCGTGTCTGGTAAATTTCTGACCATTTTGGTCGTAGGCTTCCACGCTTGCTTTTTCTGCGCGGTCGACTTGCCCGTAGAGCCAGCGAACGGAGAGGCAACCTTCCTCTAAGGGTTCCTTTTTCTTTGAAAGTTTTGTGATGATCGGATTGATGAAGACAAGATTTTTTTCTTCTGGCATTTTTACAATGAAGATTCGCTTAGAAATCCCGATTTGTGGAGCGGCGAGAGCAATTCCGTCCGGTTCGGCCGTTAGAGTTTCTACCATTTCTTCTAGGATTTTTTTTAGTTCTATCGTACCGAATTCCTTTTCCGCCACCTGCTTTGCCACTTGTCTAAGCAGGGGATTGTCTCTCTGTATAATTTCAGCCATGAACTTAATTTATAACACACTTTCTGGATTAATGCTAACTTTAAAACTGGGCGGGAGCTTCTTTAGCCAGGCGACTAGGTCGAGTTTTGGCCAATCTTCCGGCGGGATTTTTATTAGGAGGTTTAGTTCATCTCCGTGCAGACTGGGGTAGGTGGCGGGAGACCACTTTAGAAGTATTTTTTCCATTTTTTTGAAAGTGGCTCGCAGTGTCGAGTCATTTCCAGGGTGTGTAATTTTAATGAAAATTTTGAATGGCGGGTAGTCAAACTGTTCTCTCTCAGCAATTTCTCGACGGTAGAATTCCAGAAGTTGTCCGTGCGCAATTTCGGTTAGCGTTTCATTCTCGCTTTGTCTGGTTTGGATTAGCATTTCTTTACTCGTCATTCCCCGTAGACGAGCGAGGAGGATGAAAACTTTTTCGTTGATTCTGAAATCTGGTAAAGCGAGCATTGAGTCAACCGTTATCACTACACTGTGCGTAACTTTTTCATCAAGATAACGTAATGCCATCTCCGTGCCGACCAGGATCGCTCCCGATGTAGCATGGAATTTTTTTGAGACTGATTCCGCCGACTTAGGGCTTTTTGTTTGATCACTGTCAATCTGAAAAATGGCGCGATTAGGAACGAGTAGCTTTAATTCTCTGGCGACCCGTTCAATCCCGGTGCCGAGAGGGCGCAGACGCCAACTCTGACATCGTCGGCACTTTTCCTCTGCGGTTCGTGTCTCGCCGCAATGGTGACAACGGAAAACATTCTCCTTATGTAAAACGAGTGGTGATTCGCAGTTGCCACAAAGTACAGCCTCACCACAGTCATCACAAACAATGATCGGCGCTACGCCTCGTCGATTAGCCAGCAGGAAAATCTTTTCCTTGGCTGTCTTTTCGATTAGATCTTTTGTTTCCTCACACCAGATGACATCGCCCGAAACACTGACCAGCTTCATCTTTACGTTGTCGGTGAGACGTTGCTTGGGTGTTCTAACCGGTACCAGTTCGTTTCTTTCCGTCCGCCACATGGTCTCTGGCCGCAGAAGAATATCTCCCACGAGCAGTTTTTGTCCGCGCTTGCTGGTCAATTTTTCTACGAAAATTCGATAATCGACGAAGGGTCGAGACAGGGTGTGGTAGTTCGCGGAGTTTTCTCGGTCCAGGATCACTAGTCCGAGGTCGTTTCTTGTTAAAGATAGAAATGGTGGTGTGGCAATAACCAGAAGGGGGTGGTCTTCGGTCAACGCTTTTGTCCAGTTTTCTCTTAGATTTTTTGCCCCCAGCTTACTGTGTAGCCGAACGGTGTAATGTTCGATCCCTTTCTCTAGGCTGGGTGCGGATGCGAGCAAGTCAGACAATGTCGGTTCGCAGACAAAGACTGACTGGTTCCTGGCGAAAGATTCCCGAATCAAACCACGGTAATAAGACAGTCTTTCCTCGTCCGTGTCTTGGATAACAAGTTTCTCACCACTGATTTCACGAGTCATTTTTTTAATTGTATTTCCTAAACTTTTTTGTTTTTCAAAAATTATTTTAGGCAGAAGAGATTTTAAGATTTGGCCAATCGGGGCAGCAAAGTAGTCTGCGAGCTCGTTCGCGGTTTCCACCAACTCGGGTGAGAGAAACTGTCGAGTCTTAATCTGGTTAATTTTCTTGATGCTGAAGTCTGCTTTTTTTAAGCTAGTTTTTGCTTCGGTGAGAGAATCAATTTTGACAACAAGTGCGGCGGTCATCTTCTGGCGGACGGGTACACTGACTAGATCACCGACCGCAATCTCTTGAGCGCTGAAATAAGTCAGGTTGTCACGGAAAATACCTCGGGTAATCGGAATGACGGTGACGATTTTCATCGTTTTTACTATATTGTAAAAAGAGAGGAAAAGCCATACAATGACGAATATGAGTTTCTTCGTTAAGAAATTAGGGATTGATTTGGGCACGGCCAACACGCTCGTCTTTATCCCCGGGCAGGGGATTGTCTTGAATGAACCGTCAGTCGTCGCCGTTTCAGAATTAGACAATAAGGTAATGGCCGTTGGTCTGGAAGCTAAGGAGATGATTGGCAAAACGCCGGACAACATTACTGCTTATCGACCGATGAAGGATGGAGTCATTGCCGATTATCGGGTGACTGAGGTGATGTTGCGTTATTACATCAATAAGGCGATTGGTCGGTTTAACCTCTTCAAGCCGGAAGTGATGATTTCTGTCCCTGCGGGCGTAACCTCGACAGAGAGACGGGCGGTGATTGAGGCCGCGATGAAAGCGGGGGCGAGAAGTGCTTATGTGGTTAAGGAACCGATTCTGGCGGCGATTGGTGCGGGCATACCAATTTATGAACCGCGTGGGCATATGGTCTGTGATATTGGTGGCGGAACGACGGATGTGGCGGTAATTAGTCTGGGTGGCATTGTGGCTTCAACTTCGGTCAAATATGCTGGTAATAAAATTGATCAGGCTATCGCAGATTATATTAAGAAGACCTTTAATCTCGCGATTGGTGATAAAACTGCCGAGGAGGTGAAAATAAAGATTGGTTCGGCCGTGCCGGTAGAAAATGAGGAGGTTTATGTTATCAAGGGACGAGATTTCCTGACCGGTTTACCGCGTTCGGCAGAAATAAAAACAAATGAGATTGTTAAGGCGATTGATGCTGAGTTGCGGGAGATGGTGCGGGCGATTAAAAATGTGTTCCAAGAAACTCCACCGGAACTCGCGAGCGACATCATTGATCACGGGGTTATTATGACCGGTGGTTCGTCGCAACTAGCCAATCTGGCCGAGTTGGTCTATCGAAGGACGGGCGTGAAGGCGCGTGTGGCAAATGAGCCGCTTTATTGCGTGGTTAACGGGACGGGCGTTGCGCTGGAGCATCTCGATGTCTATAAAAAAAGCATCATTTCCAAAAACTAAGCATCACGCTCGCTTGGTTCGTGGTCGCGTCCTACCGGGAGAGAGAATAGATTTTTCTTTTCCGATTCTTGGTATTAAAGAGGCGAGAATTTTGCGGGAAAGGGGGAGCCGGGCAAGTGCTGGGGAAGAGCTCACCGTCTACTGTGAATCAATTACTGAAGAGGGTCAGAATGCCCTTCTGAAGGTCCTCGAAGAGCCGGCGACTGGCGTTATGTTTGTGATCCTTGTTCCCCGAAGCATTCAACTTTTACCAACACTTCTCTCCCGCTTAGAGGTGGCAGATCGGGAGACGGATGAAAGTAAAGAAGATTTAACAGAAATAAAAAAGTTTGTAAACGCAGGCTTTGATTCCCGTTTGAAGATTATTGCCGAGTTGATAAAGAGGTCAGAAAAAACAGGGGAAAATTCAAAAAGTCTGGCCTTGAAGTTTCTCGATGGCTTGGAGGTTTATTTGTCGCGAGTGGTTGGAGTAAAGGCGATGAAAGAGGATCTAATTTTTGCCTTAGCGGAAATTCGTCAGGGTCGGGTTTATCTTGATGATAAAAGTGGCACGACTAAACTAGTTTTGGAACACATTGCGCTAGTTTTGCCCACCTAGTTGACAACTCCTGTAAAATGAGTATAATCGGGGTCGGAGGCTAGATGTACTAGCCACGGCTCGGCGTTCCGAGATTTGAACCTTAATTTAGGAAAGGACAGTATCATGGCTACTAATAAAGTGGTCGTGGCGGGGTCGGATGTTACGGCTTCGCAACTCAAGGACTTGTTTCGACAGATTGATGACCGCTCAATTAACGGAGAGATCATTCAAGCGGTGCTAGACCATCGCAATCCATTCCCCGAAGTGGGTGTTCTCAAGAGTGGTTTCGTTTCTGATTTGGCCAACACCGCACTTCAATTGACGGCCTGGCAGAAGTTTTACCGGGAATTGTTCGGCATCAAGTTGGACACGAGTAAGATCGTGATTCCTAAACGTCGAGCTGGTTTTGATCGGCTGATTGTGGTGGCGAAGGGCCTCAAGCTCAATCAAGTCTTCCAGAAATGTGGCGCGCTCTTCGGCACTTGGTCAAGCATCGATGATCTGGACAAATCGGTGACCAAGAACGATCGCGAGCCAACGGCGAGTTATGCCATCTGGATTCGTGATCGAGTGGAGGCCGATCAAGAGCTGAAGGGTCGCTCGGCCGATGACCTGGCGGAGCGGAAAGTTTCGGGTATCACTCTCTTGGAGCGGATGCTGTGGGAACTCTTCTACTTCAAGGAGACTGGCAAACATCTGGACATTAAGAATGTCACACTTTGCTCTGGTTCCCGTCACTCTGATGGCCTCGTGCCGCACGCGTACTGGGGCCCGGACGACCGCAAGTTCTACGTCGATTGGACGAATCGCGACTATGCGGACGACGACCTTCGCTCCCGTGAAGCAGTTTCGGTCTAAGCCTTCTTGCTTCTACCTTGTAACCTCTAACCCCGTCTTCGCGCCAGCGAGACGGGGTTAATTTTTTCTTTTCTTTCTAATTCTGTTATCATATTTTCATGTCCTACAACTTCAATCAATTTAAGACGAAGACGAAGGAGATTGGCGAGTGGCTTAGTCGCGAGTTTGCCAGCATTCGAACGGGCCGGGCCACGCCCGCTCTGCTTGATAGTGTGCAGGTTGAGAGCTATGGCGCACGGGTGCCACTCAAACAGGTGAGTGCAATTGCCGTGGAAGATGTTCGAAGTCTACGAATTAGTGTGTGGGATAAAACTCAACTGAAGGCGGTGGAGAGTGCGATTATGTCCGCGAATCTCGGTCTATCAGTAGCTGGCGCCAGCGACGGCTCGGGCCTGCGAGTTACCTTTCCAGAACTTACAGCCGATAAACGAGCCCTGCTGGCCAAACTGGCTCATGACCGAACGGAGGAGGCCAAGGTTTCCCTAAGGAAGGAACGGGAGAAAGTTTGGAACGATATTCAAGAAAAAGAAGAGGCAAAAGAGTTAAGCGAGGATGAGAAGTTTCGGTTGAAAGACGAATTGCAAAAAATTGTGGCTGAAGAAAATGAGAAGTTGGAAAAACTAAAGGCGAAGAAGGATGCGGAAATTATGAATTAAATAAGAGATGTCGATTCTACTTCTAATTGTTGTTCTGGGTATCTTAATACTCTCGCATGAGTTTGGACATTTTATTGTTGCGAAGAAGTCGGGGGTGCGGGTAGATGAATTTGGTTTTGGGTTTCCACCGCGACTCTTTAGTTTTACAAAAGGTGAGACAACATATTCGCTCAATCTCTTGCCTTTTGGGGGTTTTGTAAAAATTTTTGGCGAGAATCCTGATGAGGAATCTCTCACTGGCCGTGATAGTTCTCGGAGTCTTACAGGCAAGTCGCGCTCGGTACAAGCCGCAGTATTGGTCGCAGGCGTGGTTTGCAATCTTCTACTGGCGTGGATTTTTCTCTCGGTCGGGTTCATGATTGGTATGCCGGTTTCAACTCAAAGTGGTTTTGCGTCTGAGGGCGAGGCTCGTTTAATTATCACGAGCATCAATCCCGGATCACCAGCTGAACTTGCAGGCTTGAAACCGGGAGATCAGATTTTGTCACTTGCCGACGAGCGGGGCATTATGGCTGAGGACCCCAATCCGGAAATTGTTTCCACTTTTATCGCCGCTCATCCGACAGAGGATATTTTATTATCAGCCCAACGCGGTGAGGCGACACTGGAGTTTAAGTTGAGACCGGCTGATGGTTTGGTTCAGGATCGCGCCGCGATTGGCATCGTGATGGATGAGGTAACGATTGCCAGATCATCTTTTTTTGTGGCGTTTATTCATGGTGCCGAGATGACCGCCAGATTGACCATCGCCACAGTTTTTGGTTTATGGCAATTAATTGCCAAGTCTTTTACAGGGGAGAGCGTGCTGGCAAACATTACTGGCCCAGTTGGATTGGTTGGTTTGGTTTCTGATGCGGCCTTACTCGGTTTTGTCTACCTGCTTTCTTTTACCGCATTTATTTCAATTAATCTCGCCGTCCTCAATCTGGTGCCTTTTCCGGCGCTTGATGGGGGGAGGCTTCTGTTTCTCTTGATTGAAAAAATAAAGGGTTCACCAATCAGACCCCAAGTGGCAAACTTTCTTAATCTGGTTGGTTTCGGGCTGCTCCTGCTTCTTATGCTGGTGGTTACTTATGGTGATATTCGCCGCTTGCTTTTCTAGGGATATTGTGATACTGTGCTAATGGAAGGAGAATTTTATGATCTTTGTGCCAAAGCCCGGACCACAGACAATCGGTGAAATTGTGAATGCTGATTTTGCGAAGACTATCATCAGTTGGCCCGACATCGTGAGACGAAGGCGGGAGGCTTTAATGAGGCGTGGTATCAAGCGAGTGGATCTGACAAAACCACGCCGATAAAGCCCGCGGGGTCATTTTGACCCCGCGCTTTTTTTGCGCTAAGCTAAGGGACGATGTTGCAGTCTCAACTTTTTACCAAAACGCGCCGTGAAGCACCGAAGGATGAGGTTGCTAAAAACGCTCAACTTCTAATTCGGGCCGGCTTTGTTCAGAAGGAGGTGGCGGGGGTTTATGATTATTTGCCTCTGGGTTTGAGGACTTTAGAAAAGATTAATCGACTGATTCGCTCAGAGATGCAGAAACTGAATGCGACAGAGATTAACATGTCCGCATTACAGAACCCTGATTTGTGGCAGAAGACGGGGCGATGGGATGACAAAAGTGTGGATGTTTGGTTTAAGACAAGATTGAAGAATGAGAGCGAATTGGGATTAGGGTTTACCCACGAAGAACCGATTACCAGTTTATTGAAAGAGCACATCAAATCCTATCGTGACTTGCCGCGAGCGGTTTACCAAATTCAAACTAAATTTCGCAATGAAACACGGACGAAGAGCGGACTAATCCGTGGCCGAGAATTTTTAATGAAAGATCTTTATTCTTTTCATGCGACACGGGTCGACCAAGAGGAGTTCTACGGAAAAGTGTCGAAGGTTTATCAAGATATTTTTAAGGCAGTTGGTTTGGGGGAAAGGACTTATTTAACCTTTGCTTCGGGCGGCGCTTTCTCAAAGTATAGTCACGAATTCCAGACGCTTTCTGAGGCGGGTGAGGATACGATCTATCTTGCTTCAGACAAAGAAATAGCGGTTAATCTCGAGGTTGCCACACCGGAAGTGCTTAACGAGCTTGGTCTAGAGAAGGAAGAATTGGTACCACATAAGTCAATTGAGGTTGGCAATATTTTTACTCTGGGCACGCGCTTTTCCAGCGCCATTGGTCTAAACTATCTCGACAGTGAGGGCAAAAGTCAGCCAGTTTGGATGGGAAGTTATGGCCTTGGGCCAAGTCGTTTGTTGGGTACCGTGGCCGAAGTTTTGTCTGATGAGGACGGTTTAGTTTGGCCCAAAAGTATTGCTCCGTTTATGGTTTACTTGATCGTTTTGAACAGTAGGGATGAAAAGGTTATGCGGTCTGCGCGGACGCTTTACGAGACATTAGAGAAATTGGGCGTTGAAACTTTATTTGATGACCGGGGACTGAAGGCGGGGGAACATTTTGCTGACAGTGATTTGATCGGTTTGCCCTATCGTGTGGTGGTAAGCGAGAAAACACTGGCGGAAGAAAAGTATGAGCTCAAGATTAGGTCAAATGGCGAAGTTAACCTTCTAGATGAGAAAGCGTTGATTAAGCTTCTCCAAAATTAAAAATCATGCTCAAGATTCTCGAACGCTTTTACAGTTTGTTTTCCAACGATATTGGCATTGATCTTGGAACGGCCAATACGCTTGTTTACGTTAGAGGGCAGGGGATTGTAATTAATGAGCCTTCCGTTGTTGCGATCAATGATAAGACGGGGCGTGTTGTGGCGATTGGTAATGATGCCAAGCAGATGACTGGTCGCACGCCGGCACATATCAGCGTTGTTCGACCGTTGGTTGATGGCGTGATTTCCAATTTTGAGGTGGCCGAAGAGATGCTCCGTTATTTTTTACGCCAGGCAAACGCACTTGTTCCTAAGAAGTGGCTTCGTCCACGCGTAGTGATTGGTGTTCCTTCCGGCATTACAAACGTAGAAATTCGTGCCGTGCGCGATGCCGCTAAGAATGCTGGGGCGGGTCGGGTTTATGTGGTGGAAGAACCGATGGCCGCCGCAATTGGAATTCGCTTACCAATTCATGATCCCGTCGGCAACATGGTGGTGGATATTGGTGGTGGGACGACTGATATCGCCGTCATTTCTCTTAGTGGTATCGTCCAGTCGAAAAACCTAAGGGTGGCTGGAGATAAACTAAATGCTGATATTGTGGGTTATGTTCGTGACGAATTTAAGATTCTGTTAGGTGAAAAAACGGCAGAGGAAGTGAAAATGGCGATTGGTTCGGTGATAAAAAAACGGGAATCACAGGACGCCACAATTCGTGGTCGCGACCTGGTAACCGGCTTGCCAAAGGAGGTGGTTATTACAGACACCGATATTCGAGAAGCGATTAGTGCCTCAGTAGAACTACTTGTCGACGGGATTAAAGAAGTGCTAGAGGCCACACCGCCCGAAGTGATTTCCGACGTGATGCACAAGGGGATTATCGTGACTGGCGGTGGGTCTTTGATTGGTGGCATACGTGATCTGTTATCCGAGGAATTAAAGATCCCTATTCATCTTACTGATGACCCGCTCTCATCGGTGGTACGTGGTACCGGTGTTATTTTAGAGGATTTAACATTGTTTCAGGATATTTTGTTGAACGATGATGATCATTTACCACCAAAATAGAAATTATCGCGGTTGGGGTTTGGTTTTTCTCGTGTCTATTGTTTTGTTTGCCGGGGGGTTTTTTAGTCGAAATCTCTCTGGTTTGGCTCTTTGGATTGGAAGTCCGTTCTGGTTTATTCGCGATTCGGTTACCGCCCTATGGCAGAATGATTTGGTCGCTGAAAATAATTTTCTTAAAAAACGTGTGAATCTCTTAGAGACTGAATCACAGGAACGGACACTGTTGATTAAAGACAATGATTGGTTAAGAAGTGAATTGGGCCGAAAGCTGAATGGCCAAAGTGAACGGGAAATTGCTCGTGTCTTGGTTGGCTGGAACAGTGGGCCATTTGACGTTTTGACCATTGATCTTGGACAGAATAATGCCACTCGACCACCCGTTGTCGGCGATCCGGTGCTTGCTGGTGGCAATGTTTGGTTGGGCGAGGTGGCAGATGTTTATGGTTCAAAAAGTAAGGTAAAATTACTTTCAATTTCTGGGCAGATTACGCCGGTTGTCCTTGGAGACGGGCGTATTCCTGTTACCTTAAGCGGACAGGGTGGTGGTAATTTTTCACTTACTCTTCCCGCTGGTTCTACCGTGAAGGTTGGTGATCTTGCTCTGGCTTCTGGTCCCGATCGTGACTGGGTTGTGGCCGTGGTGGGAGCGGTTACGTCAATGCCGGCAACCGGTGAGCAGAAGGTTTTTTTGCGGCAACCATTAAAAGCAAGTAGCTTGAAGTATGTGGAACTGGCAACCCACTAATTGGTCAGTGGCCATCGTGCTTATTTTCGCCGTCTGGTGGTTACCGTGGTGGCTTTTTCTATTTTTTTTCTGTATCAGTACTCTCTTCTTGGTCAACTTTTACCAAGCATTCGTCCCCGCATTAATTTTTGATCTTTCGTACGTGGCAAGCGCCGTGGCACCGTGGCGACTTGCTCTGCCGATTACCACACTGACAATTATTTTACTTGTACTTGCCATTACTCTACAATCAAAAATGAGACTATGAAACGAACACTAGATCTAGATGAAATTTTTCTTGATGCCAGTAATTTACCCTCCTTCAATAAGCAACAGTTTGAGGATTATATTGAACGCCCAGTTTCGAGAAAAACTTTTTATTTTTTTTCTGGGTTCTTTTTACTCATCGGACTCATTTTTATCGGACAAACTTTTAATCTCCAACTCTTGCGTGGAGAAGCGTTGGCGGCGAGAAGTGAAAACAATACCTTGCGCCAGATCCCGATTTTTGCCGAACGGGGAATTTTGACGGACCGTTTTGGTGAAATTTTGGCCTGGAATGATAATGGTAAACGCTTATACATTGAACAGCCCGGTCTGGCGCATTTGCTTGGCTATGTGAGCCAGATTGACGGAGAAGAGTTGAAGGGTCTTGATGGTGTTGAGAAAATTTTTAACGAACGGTTACGGGGACAGACTGGAACTAAGATCGAGGAGGTCGATGTTACGGGGAAGAACCAATCAGATTATTTGCTTGAGCCACCGGTGTCCGGTCAGAATTTAACACTGGCCATTGATGCTCGTTTGCAGTCCGAGATCCATCACGCCATTGCTAATTTGGTAAGTCAGGGTCGTTTTGAGGGTGGTGCTGGTGTGTTTCTAGACACGGAGACGGGTGAAATTCTAGCCCTCACCAATATGCCGGAGTACGATTCTAATGTTCTCTCTACCGGATCTGACAGAGCGAAAATCAATGGTTATCTACAAGACAAGAATTTCCCATTTTTGAATCGAGCCGTTGCCGGTCTTTATACGCCAGGATCTATTGTAAAGCCGATTATGGCCGTGGCCGCCTTGAACGAAAATTTGATAAGTCCTAGTAAAAAAATATTAAGTACCGGTCAACTTGTGGTACCTAACCCCTACTTTCCCGGGCAACCGTCAATCTTCAAAGATTGGAAGGCGCATGGTTGGACGGATATGCGCGATGCTTTAGCCGTCTCTTCTGACGTCTATTTCTATACAATTGGTGGTGGGTTTGGGGATCAAGTTGGTTTAGGGATAGAACGGATTGCCAAATATGCCAGACTTTTCGGTTTGGGTGAGAATACGGGCAGTGAATTTCCCAACGAAGCAGTGGGAACTGTTCCTACACCAGAATGGAAAAAGTCCAACTTCGAAGGTGCCGAGTGGTTACTCGGTAACACTTATCATACAGTGATTGGACAATATGGTTTTCAAGTTACACCACTTCAGGTGGCGCGTGTCGTATCTGCTCTTGGTAATGGTGGGCGATTGGTAAAGCCACGGTTACTGGCTATTCAACCCGGCGAGGTGATGACTTGGGATACAATTCCGGGGGTTAATACTGAGTCACTAAAAGTTGTGGGGGAAGGAATGAGGCGAAGTGTCACGATTGGTACGGCTATTGGATTGAATATTCCGTCGGTGGCAATTGCTGCAAAGACTGGTACCGCCGAACTTGGAGTAACCAAAAATTTTGTGAACTCCTGGGTTACTGGTTTCTTTCCCTACGAGAATCCACGCTATGCTTTCGCACTGGTGATGGAGCGTGGTAAACGGACGAACCTGATCGGTGCCACGGCGGTGATGCGTCAGGTTTTTGATTGGATGAAGATCCATGCGCCAGAATATTTCGAGAATTAAATCTTAGTTTGACCTTATGATGCTTTTCGTCTACACTGTACCTCAATTATGAACACAGATTACCTAACAAAGGGGAAGCATGATGAATTAGAGAAAGAACTGGCCGAACTTAAACTGGGACGTCGTAAGGAAGTTGCCGAGCGTTTGGAATTTGCCAAGTCTCTGGGCGATCTATCGGAGAATGCCGAGTATCATGCCGCGCGTGAGGAACAAGCCGAAATTGAGGACAGAATTAATCAGCTAGAGCTGTTACTAAAGACATCGGAAATTGTAAACGTCCATCATAGTTCCGTAGTGGAGATCGGTTCAACACTGACGGTTGAAAAATTGACCGACAATTCAAGAATGAAATTAACTTTAGTTGGCTCAGAGGAAACAGATGTTCACGCCGGCAAGATATCTAGTAGTTCGCCACTCGGGAGAGCCCTTATCGGCAAGAAGCGTGGTGAGACGATTGTGGTAGATACGCCGCGAGGCGAAGTCGCTTATAAAATTATTAGTCTTGACTAGCTAGATGGCCTCACTTGAAGAGATTCGCGTTGAACGAGAAAAGAAGGTCGTGCGTTTACTGGAGGTGGGTCTAGACCCTTATCCAATAGAGACGGTCCGTGATTTTACCTGTGGAGAGGTACTTGATAGTTTCGCAAAATTAAGTAAACGGAAGAAATTGATGGGTGTGTCGGGGAGAGTCCGAGCAATTCGTGGTCAGGGAGCAATTATGTTTATGGATCTGGACGATGGTACGGGGCGTCTACAACTAGTGGTAAGGCAGGATGATTTAGCCGAGGAGCAATTCCAGCTCATGGTAGACACGCTAGATATTGGTGATTTTGTGGAGGCGCACGGCTCTCTTTTGGTCACTAAGCGTGGTGAGAAAAGTCTCGTTGTGAAGAGTTGGCGGATGTTGACGAAGAGCCTCCGTCCGCTACCAGACAAGTGGCATGGTTTACAGGATGTTGAGGAGCGTTTTCGTCGCCGTTATCTGGATATCCTTATGTCGCCGGAAGTGAAGGAACGTTTTCTTGTCAGGTCTAAAATTGTTTCTGAAATCCGAAGCTTTTTGGATAAAGAGGGATTTTTAGAAGTTGAGACTCCAGTGTTACAGCCGATTCCTGGTGGTGCGAGCGCCGCACCCTTTATTACTCACCACGAGGCATTGGACACGGATTTGTTTCTACGCATATCAGAGGAACTTTATCTTAAGCGATTACTGGTTGGCGGTTTCCCGAAGGTCTACAGTCTATCGCGCAATTTTCGTAATGAGGGGATTGACACCACTCACAATCCCGAGTTCACGATGCTGGAGTGGTATGAGGCCTATAGTAACGCTACCGAGCAGCAGAAATTCGTTTTCAATTTATTGAAAGTTGTGGTGAAGAAAATTTTCGGTGGTCTAAAGTTTAAGTATGCGGGTGACGAGATCGATTTAGCCAAACCAGTTAAAGTTGTTAGTTATTACGATTTACTTAAGCGTCATGCGCTGATTACTGATCCCGCTAGTGCAACACGGGAAGAACTTCTGCTGAAGGCGAGTCAACTCGGTGTCAAGTTTAATCCAGGTGACGGTCGGGAAAAAATAATGGATGTAATTTATAAAAAAGTTTGTCGGCCGAAACTTATCCAGCCGACCTTTCTAGTTGATTTTCCAGTTGATTATTTACCTTTGGCTAAGAAGAAATCAAGTGATAATCAGTTGGTGGATGCCTTTCAACTGGTTATTGGTGGTGTGGAGATTGTGAAAGCTTTCTCGGAACTCAATGACCCAGTTGATCAGCGGGCACGCTTCGAAGCTCAAGAAATGAATCGCGAGTCCGGTGATAATGAAGCGCAGAGAATTGACGAGGATTTTCTAGAGGCACTTGAGTATGGCATGCCACCGGCTGGTGGCGTGGGTATCGGTATTGACCGGCTTACCATGCTTCTTACCGACACGCAGAACATTAAAGAGGTGATTCTTTTCCCAACTCTGAAACCAAGGGGCATTGAACCCATGGAGTGAAGTTTAAATAGGGATCGAAATCTTAAAGTCCGGGCATAGCTCGGGCTTTTTCGTACCTTCGCTCAATGGGCGACTGTGGATAAGTGGGGTTGTTGAATGGTGCTTGGTGGGATAAAATGGTAGGTAAGTGGAGAAAAGTGGGGAATGTATAAAAACGGGGTTATGCTTATCGGCGAACACCAACACACCTTAGATGACAAAAAGCGCCTTGCCATACCAGCAAAATGGCGTAAGGAAGTGGGTCGGCGTGTGGTGATAACGCCCGGATTAGATAATTGTTTGTTCGTTTATACCATTAAGGAGTGGCAACGTGTTTCCGAAAAACTGGCCTCTCTCTCAATGTTACGAGCAGATACCCGAAGCTTCAATCGTTTCATGCTCGCTGGTGCTTCTGAGTGTGAAGTGGATAGTATCGGACGGGTACTGGTCCCGGATCATCTCAAGAAATTTGCTGGTCTCGGGACAAGGACGATTATTGCTGGCGTTCACAGTCGTCTAGAAATTTGGGACGAGGAACGTTGGCAGAAGTACAAAGCGGGTGTGGAAAAGCAGGCCGATGCTCTCGCCGAGAAGCTAAGTGAGATTGGGGTTTTCTAGGTCGATGGTACACGAACCAGTTCTTTTAAAAGAGGTGATGACGGGATTAGACGTTCATCCGGGGGAAATTTTACTGGATTTAACCGTTAATCGTGGTGGACACAGTCGTGAGCTGTGTCGGCAATTGGCGAGTCACGGACATTTGATCGGAATTGATGCTGATGCCGGTGCGCTTAAGGAAGCGACAGATAATTTGAAGATCTGCCCTTGCCCGGTGACATTGCTGGAGGGTAATTTCCGTGATTTGACGCAAATCATCGATGGAATTGGCATTGGTAAGGTGGATGCAATCCTTGCTGACCTCGGGCTTTCGAGTCAGCAGCTTGATGAGTCTGATCGTGGTTTTTCCTTCCAGCGTGATGAGCCACTCAATATGAATTTGAGCCACAATACCGCTCCGGGGTCTTTGACCGCGTATCAGATCGTTAATTTCTGGCAAGAGACTAGTTTGGCTGATGTTATTTTCGGTTATGGCGAAGAGCGTTTTGCTCGCCGGATTGCCAAAGCGATTGTGTCAGAGAGAGAGGTGGCGCCAATATCGACAACTCAAGAACTAGTTGCGGTGATTAAGTCTGCCATACCTCTTCGCTACCAGAATGGACGTCGTCACCCAGCGACTAAAACTTTCCAGGCTTTGCGTATCACGGTAAATGACGAGCTCGGTAGCTTGAGTGCCGCCCTTGAATCAGCCTGGTCTCGTCTCAACCGGAATGGCCGTTTTGCCATCATCACCTTTCACAGTTTAGAGGCAAGATTGGTGAAGAATTTTTTTCGAGAAAGGGTTAAAGAGAGAAATGCTGAACTTTTGACCAAACACGCTGTTCGCCCTACTCGTGAAGAAGTTCTCAAGAATCCGCGCTCTCGTAGTGCTCAACTAAGAATCATTAAAAAACTTTAAAAAATTACAATGACTGCTGTAAATTTAAATATCTTTCTCCGTCGTCGCAGACTCTTCTTCATCCTTGCTTTCACCGCCCTTTCTTTTCTGGTCGGCTATCTTTATTTGGTTAATAGCACTGTTTTTGCTCTTGTGTCTCGAGAAAAGTTGGTGACTATCTTGGCGGCTAAACAAGGGGCGGTGGTTTCTCTTGAATCTGAATACTTGACCCTCGCGAGCGGTGTGACAATGGAGCGAGCAATTGAACTTGGTTTTCGTGACGCGGCGAAGGAAACTATTTTTGCTGATGCATCTCCGTTGCCAGTCTTGAGTTATGTCGGGAATTAACCCGACATGGCGTGTTCGTCTCCTGTCTCTTTTTGTTGTTTGTCTTACGGTATTACTCGTTGTAAGACTTTTTTTTCTCCAAATAATTCAGAATAGCTACTATGCAGATAAGGCGGACCGCCAATATCAACGGCCACAGAACAGTCTACCCAACCGCGGGACTATTTTTTTTAAACAACAAGATGGTGGGCTGGTCTCTGGTGCGACGATGCGGGATGGTTTTCTCGTGGCAATCAACCCGAGCAAACTGAAAGATGCGGAGGTGGTTTATCAGAAACTTACAGAACTTTTTCCCATTGAACGGGAGTCCTTCTTCAAGAAAGCGGGGAAGACAACCGATCCTTATGAAGAAATTGCCACCCGTCTGGATGAAAGCACGGCCAAGAAAATCCAAAGTTTGAGTTGGGATGGTCTTGGTGTTTATAAAACACGTTGGCGTTTCTATCCTGCTGGAAAAACCGCAGCCCAAGTTCTAGGGTTAGTTAATTATGATGGTGATGGCACCTACGGTTTAGAGAAATACTATAATGCTATTCTTTCTCAAAAAGAAGAGAAAACCTTTGTCAGCTTTCTTGCTCAAGTTCTTTCCGATTTTGGAGGGTCAGTTACCGGTGGCGACGATAAGACTGAAGCTGATTTGGTTTTGTCGCTTGAGCCAACGGTTCAAAATACTTTGGAAACAGAGTTGAGCGGGGTGCGTGAGAAATGGGGGGCAGAATTGGCCGGGGGAGTTGTGCTTGATCCAGCCACCGGAGCAGTAATCGCTCTCGGAGCTACACCCGGGTTTGATCCAAACGCCAAACAAACCACTCTCGAACACCTCGCCAACCCCTTAGTTGAGCGGACTTACGAATTGGGTTCCACTTTTAAACCCCTGACCATGGCCGCAGCCCTTGACGCTGGTGTCGTAACAGCCAAAACGGTCTACGATGATAAGGGAACACTGGAATTAAACGGCCAAACTATTGGTAACTACGATCGTCGGGCTCGCGGTGTGGTGCCGATGCAGGAAGTCTTGAACCAGTCTCTCAATACCGGTGCCGTTTTCGCAATGCAGAAACTCGGGCGTAATCGTTTTCGTGATTATATGATTAATTATGGTTTAACAGAAAAAACGGGGATTGATTTACCCAATGAGGTGATCGGGTTAAATAATAACCTTAACAGTAGTCGCGATATCGAATATGCGACGGTTGCCTTCGGTCAGGGTATTACGGTGACACCAATTCAAATGGCTAGAGCCCTCGCTGTGCTTGGGAATGGTGGTAAATTAGTTAAACCTTATATCGTGAGTGAGGTTAGGCACCGCAACAGCAAGATTACCACAGAGATAAAACCCGAAATTACCCGTCAGGTGATTAAGCCAGAAACGAGTAAGGAGATTACTCGAATGTTAGTTGAGGTGGTTGATTCAGCTCTTGTTGGTGGAAAATACAAGATGGCCCAATATCGTGTGGCGGCAAAGACTGGCACGGCGCAGCAAGCAAGGGTCAACGGAGCAGGTTATGACCCAGATCGGTTTCTCCATTCTTTTTTTGGCTATTTTCCCGCAAGTAATCCACGTTTCCTTGTTTTGTTTTATCTCGTCAATCCGCGCGGTGCACGCTATGCCTCCGATACACTCACCGAACCATTTATGTCTCTAACAAAATTTTTGCTAAACTATTACCATGTTCCGCCTGATCGTTAAAGGTTTTATCACCAGCATTCTGCGGATAGAGGCGCGGCTGGTTTTGAAAAAGTATCGACCCAAAATTCTAGCAATTACGGGAAGTGTCGGTAAAACTGGCGCGAAGGAAGTAATCGCTACCGTCTTGGCGACAAAGTATCGAGTGCGCGCAAGCCAGAAGAGTTTCAATAGTGAGATTGGTGTGCCGCTCACGATTCTCAATTTACCCAATGCCTGGTGGAGTTTGTTTGGTTGGATGAAAAATTTGGTCGAAGGTGTTGGTCTGATCCTCTTTCGTTCACCCTATCCAGAATGGTTAGTCTTGGAGACGGGCGTTGATCGCCCAGGTGATATGCGTCGTTTGGTAAAATGGCTTAAACCAGATGTGGTTGTTGTTACGAGTTTTCCGAATGTCCCTGTGCACGTTGAATTTTTTCAGTCTTCAGAAGAAGTCATTCGAGAAAAATGGCGTTTACCGGCGAGCGTTGTTTCATCAGGGCTGGTGATTCTCAATGGTGACGAAGAAAAGATTAGAGATTTACTCCCAACACTCAAATGTCACACTTTGACTTATGGACTAGGAGAAAAAGCTCAAGTTCGCGGTTCACAGCCGTACTTTGTTTACGGTGAAGGAGAAAACGGGCAACCAATCGGACTTGGTTTGCGGGTTGATTATCAAGGCAATAGTGTACCGTTCAAGCTAATTGGGGTATTGGGGGAGCATCAACTGTACGCTCTTCTTGCCGCCACGGCCGTAGCGGTGAACGAGGGAATTAATTTGATCGAGGCAAGTGAGGCGATTGAGAAATTAGAAACGCCTCCCGGCCGAATGAAGCTATTACCTGGAGTTAAAAATACTTTAATTATTGACGACACCTATAACTCTTCACCAGTTGCTCTAGCTTCGGCTCTTAATACCTTGAGCGAACTTCGTGTGACGGGTCGGAAGATAGTCGTTTTGGGAGATATGCTGGAATTGGGTGTTCACACTATTAGCGCACATCGTGAAGCGGGTGTTCAGGCGGCACGGGTGGCCCATGTATTGATGACCGTCGGCTTGCGAATGAAGTTTGCCACGGAAGAAGCTTCCAGAAAGAAAATGGGGAAAAAGGTCTTACACCACTTCGAAGACGCTCGTGAGGCCGGCAAGTTCCTCCAAGAGTTTATCCAAGAAGGCGATGTCGTTCTGATAAAGGGTTCGCAATCACTTCGGATGGAGCGCGCGGTGGAAGAGATAATGCTTCACCCAGAAGATAAGGGTAAACTTCTCGTGAGACAGGAAGAAGAGTGGTTGAAAAAATAAACCCCACCGTTCAGTGAACAGTGGGGTTCTGGTTAGATGATCTCTTCAGCGGTGCTCTTGGAAATACGGTGAGTTTTCTGAAGAATTCTCCGGATTTGTCTCTTAGATTTTTGTTTCTCTCGCTCGATTCTCCCTTGTTCCCTTGTTTGGTTGTCGTTGAACTGTGCACTATGGAATGCTTCTCTCAGGTGTGCAATGACGGACTCTTTTGCTGTGCCGATGTACCTTCTACCCGCTTCAGGAGCAAATTCTGTAACTAGGAAATCCCAGTCGTTGTCGTAGAATTCTCCCAGTTTTTGCGCAAGATCCGGCATCTCTTTTTCGGTTGTGAACTTGCCGCTGGCGAGAAATGAACCAATGGTGATTGCCAACTGTTTCCAGGAAACAGTTTTAGATACGCGCCCCTTGAATGCTTCTTTCGGATAGATTACGCACCGCGTTTCTCCTCCGGTGTACGTACTTTCCGTCATAAGACCAATAGCCTCACAGGTTCGCCACAGGGTTTCGAAACTTTCTTCCTTGTGTAGGTAGTCGAGTAATTTGTCATTCTTGCGACGGGTACGATCATCCAAGATGAGATAAGTAGTTATCACTACCATAAAGGCAACAACGGAGGCAACAACTAAAACCAAAAGAGAACAGAGAATCCACATTCTACACCTCTTCCTTGCAACCGGAGTTGCAAATTGGCCTGTTTTTATCCGGACGGGCCGGCATTTAGCGGGGCGGACCCCAACAGGCATTGACAAAGATCAACACTCGAATATTATACACACCAAGTTAAGGTTGTCAATGAGAAGAGTCAGCGATTTGTTAAAATGTGACTCAAATGCTATAATTTGCAAGATTGTCTCGGCCCTATCGTCTATCGGCTAGGACACAGCCTTCTCAAGGCTGGAAGCAGGGTTCGATTCCCTGTAGGGTCACCAATGTAGTTGGATCAGCTAAATATTGTTGATATGGGGCTAGATAGCCCTGATAATATGCGATGTCTGTGCGCACAATGCCATGCCATTATTACTCATGGATCAGATGAAGAAATTAGGAAACTTTATTCGGAGTAAAAGGCCATCGCCATGCTAGAAAAAATTTCAAAATTTAAAGTTGCAGAAGAGCAATTAATTACAGCAATTAATCTTTATTTTATGGACGCTAGTCCTGTATCTACACACACATTGGCGCGCGCTGCACATGAAGTTTTAGATCAAATATGTGCCCATAAGAAACTCGAAAGAAGTGTAGTGCAGCAAGGATTAGAAACCTTAGTGAGAGTAGACAAAAAGAAAGAGTTTTTAACCAAAATCAATGAGGCAAGAAACTTTTTTAAACATGCCGATAAAGATCCTGATTCTGAGGGCAGTATCGAATGGGACCCCGAGCTTTCTTCTCATTATATTTTAGATGCCGTTTCACTTTACCGTCGTATTACTAATGATAAAATGCCGTGCGAACTACATAGCTTTTTCTTGTGGTATAGAATGAAAAACCCCAATATGTGGGGAGGAACTACAGCTGAAACAGAAAAGTTAATTTTAGAAGGACAAGAAATATTGAAAAGTTCAAAAAAACAAGATGTTTATAAATTGCTAATAGAAGCTTGTGCCCTTAATAAGAAGTCAAAATCCCTTATTTGATAAAGGATTATATCCCAATTCGTGATACAATGGGTCACAGAGTTTTCTCAATTTTATGCTTGTTGATGACATCACAATCAGGGTGGCGGGTGGACATGGCGGCCGAGGGGCTGTTTCTTTCGAGCGCAACAAGATGGCGCTTGGTCCGACTGGCGCTTCCGGTGGTTTGGGTGGGAGCGTCTTCGCTGAAGGAGTAAGTGATATCGGCGCTTTAGCCCAGTTTCGTTTTGAGAAAGAACGGAAAGCGGAAGATGGGGGGATGGGTCAGAAGCAGTATCGCGATGGTGCAACCGGTAAGGATATTATTCTTAAACTACCGGTTGGCACCGTAATCCATAATCTTACTACGGGATTCGATCAGGAGGTTTTGAAAATTGGTGAGAAGATTCTGGTCGCCAAGGGGGGTCTGGGTGGCAAGGGTAATTTCTTGTTTCGTTCTTCTACCAATACTTCACCACGACAGTTTCAGCCCGGGTTGCCCGGTGAGGAATTTGAGGTCAGGCTGGAGCTTAAGCTGATTGCGGATGTTGGACTAGTTGGACTGCCCAATGCTGGCAAATCGAGTCTACTTAATGAATTGACGAATGCCAAGAGTAAGGTGGCGAATTACCAATTCACCACGCTTGAGCCGCATCTTGGTGCTTATTACGGACTAATTCTGGCCGATTTGCCTGGTTTAATTGAAGGTGCGGCGGAGGGTAGGGGTTTGGGGACAAAATTTTTGCGCCATATTGAAAGAACGAAAACCATTTTCCATCTCATCTCGGCTGAATCGGACGACCCCGTACGCGATTACAAAATTATTAGACAAGAGTTGGGGGATTACAATTCGGAGTTATTAGAAAAGACAGAGACAGTTTTTCTGACAAAGTCGGACACTGTTTCTGAAAAAGAGCTTAAAGGGAAGATACAGGCTCTGGCGAAAAAGAAAATTAAAGCCACGCCAATCTCGGTGCTTGATGACAATAGTTTGGAGAAAGTTAAAAAGGTTTTAGAAAAACTAGTGAAAGAAAAAGGGAATTGACAAGCACACTTTCTTATGCTAATCTCGTAGGGACGAGCTAGACGCGCGTCCGGGTGGAAAATGGTTTCTATCCGAATCCCAAAACGGGAGGAAAAATGTTTGGAATAGGAAAAAGTTCTTTGAAACTGTCGTTCTCAATAATGTTGGCCCAGGAAATTCTGCGGGCGGAGCTTCAGAAGCTCTACGGAAAGGAGATTTGGTTTTTCCGCTGTGATATCGCGCCAACGAAAGTATTTTTGGTGAAAAAAACCGATTGCACCCTCATGGCGCGGCTTACAACTGGTGTAGGCCTTACCAGAGTCTCCACGGAGACGAAGGAGCGCTACATTGGAATCACGGCTCTTGTTGGGCCACTAGGGCCTCTCTATTCTCCAACTTTTGCCGAGGATAAAAGGCGAAAATTGGCGAAAGTGGTGGCGAGTTGCCGTCTCTTCAGTAAGGAGACTAGTTGTATCTGGTGGCTACCGCACTACATCAGTCTATACATAGAGGAAGAAGGAGCGTCGATGGGAGTAGAGAAACTTCTTATTTACGAGAGTGGTTCCCTGGATGGTTCCCACTACGACCTCAATTCTCAAAATCCTTGTGCAGATATGTGCGACAGTCAAACCGGCGCCAACTATGCGCGCATGCATCACGACATGGACCATGTTGAGTGAGGGAACTTGCAGGCCCCGGACGAATTACGTCCGGGGCTTTCTTTTGTGCTAGACTGAAGAAGTATGGCAATTGTGACTATCTTAATTAGCTTAGTGATCGGCGGGGGATTAGTCTGGCTTTTTTTACAGAACAAACAGTCACCGGCTGGAGATAATCAGGCAATGATTTTGCTCCAGAATCAGCTTAACGAACTCACGCGCGTCTTGGATAGCAAACTTACTGAATCAAGCAAGTTTCTTCACAGCTCTCTCCAGAGTCAGTCCAGCGAGTCTAATAAAATGATCCGAGATATCACGAGTGAATTGGTGAAGGTGGGTGAGGGCCAGAAACGGGTTGAAAACTTTGCCGATCAGCTTCAGAGTCTTCAGGATATTTTGAAAAATCCCAAACAGAGGGGTGTGCTTGGTGAATATTACCTCGAAACTTTGTTGAAGAATGTGTTACCAACTGGTTCCTACCAGATGCAATATCCTTTCAAGGACGGGACGATTGTGGACGCGGTCGTCTTTGTGAAAGAAAAGATTATCCCAATCGATTCTAAGTTTTCTCTAGAGAACTACAACAGACTAGCGGAGGAGAGAGATCCGGCAGAGCGTGAACGACTAGAGAAATTATTCAAATCAGATTTGAAAAATCGGATTGACGAAACCAGCAAATATGTGAAGCCGAGCGAGGGGACAATGGACTTCGCTTTTATGTTCATCCCACACGAGGCCATTTATTATGATTTACTGGTCGCCCAAGTTGGTTCAGTGAAGATTAATACTCGTGACCTAATTGAATATGCGTTCAAAGAACGGCACGTGATTATTGTCTCGCCAACCTCTTTCTTGGCCTATCTCCAGACCGTTTTGCAGGGTTTGAAGGCGCTACAAATTGAAGAATCTGCCAAGGTGATTCGTGATCGAGTCGAAGATCTGGGTAAGCATATTGGTGCCTATGAACAATATTTCGGTAAACTCGGGACAAGTTTAGGGACGACGGTGAGTCACTATAATTCAGCTTACAAAGAGTTGAAGAAGATTGATAAGGATGTTGCTCGGGTCACTGGTGCTGGTTCAAGTATGGAGCCACTCTCTCTGGAGAAACCCAGTCTTGAGGAGTAGTTTAAAATAAGCAATGAAAGATTTCAGTTCACGAGTTCGCGATATTGTAAGGCGGATTCCCCGCGGTCAAGTTCTAACTTATAAACAAGTGGCGATATTGGCCGGTTCACCCCAGGCCTCCCGTGCCGTGGGTAATATTATGAAAGGGAATTATGATAAAGATGTGCCTTGCCACCGTGTAATTCGTTCGGATGGGAAGACCGGTGGCTATAATGGTGGAGAGTCGAAGAAAAGAGAATTGCTACTCGGGGAGGGGTTTCAAGAGCGGGGTTTATCTGGTTTCTAGTTTTTTCTTAGCCAACTGGAGAGCAATTTCTCGCGGTGTTTTGTTTGACTTTGTTAACTGGGAGAGAAGTGCATCGGTGCTGGCGGTTATTTTTTGTTCTACTAATTTAAACATTTTTTTGGCATCATAACCTCGGTACTCTGCGTAGGAGGAGATAACACCACCGGCATTGGCGATAATATCGGGGATAATAAGTACGCCACGCTCGTGAAGTTTTCTCTCAAACTTTTCGTGCATCGGAATATTGGCCCCCTCAACGACAATTTTCGCCTTTATTTGGGAGACATTACCAGAATTGATAACGTCTGGTAGTGCCGCTGGTATTAAAACGGTAACGGGTAGGATGAAGATTTCTTTGTTGCTTAATTTTTTTCCACCCGGGTAATTGATCACTGATCCTGTCCGTTTTTTGGTCTGGATTAACTTTTTGTAGTTCAGGCCATCTTTAGAATAAATTGAACCCCTGGAATCGGAGACCGCGACAATCCGGGCTCCTTTTTCTTGGAGAAATTTATGGGCAAAAATGCCCACATTACCGTAGCCTTCGATTGCGATGGTTGCATCCGCTGGCTCAATCTTTTTATATCTTAGTGCGAGTAAGGTCGCTTGTGCCACGCCGAAACCAGTGCTACCAAGTTCATGTGGCAATCCGCCCAAGACCCTAGGTTTGCCGGTGGCCGCCTTATGGTTGTCTGCGGCATTCACAAACCAGGCCATTTCCCGCTCGGTCATATTAATATCTGGTCCAGCAATATACGATCTGACTAAAACGGGTTTTAGTTCCTTTGCGAACCACTCCACGATTTCCCGTTTCTCTTTTGGGGTATGTGTTTTGGGGTCGAAAATAATACCAGACTTGGCGCCACCGAATGGGATATTTGCAAGGGCATTTTTGAGCGTCATCGCGTGGGCTAATCGTTCTACTTCGTTTTCTGTCACAGAAGGGGTCATGCGAATCCCACCCTTGCCTGGGCCCAGTTTCAAGCTATCTATTACCAGAAATCCCCAGGTTTTAAATTTATCATTGAAAACTTTTATAATCATAGCATCCAATTATAGAACAAAACGGGCAATTGACCAAAGGGAGCGGGTCTGCTAAACTTATGCCAATTATGAAATTGGCCGTAATTAAAACTGGGGGCAAACAATACGTTGTCACGCCAGGCACAAAGCTGAAGGTTGAAAAGCTACCAGAGACCAAGGGTGGCGAGGTTATTTTTGACCAAGTCCTATTAACTGATGATGGCAAGGAGACGAAGGTTGGTAAACCTCTTATCGAGGGCGCTAAGGTGACAGCCAAACGCTTAGCTGACGATCGGCACGAGAAAGTGGTTATTGTTAAATACAAGAATAAAACTCGTTATCGAGTTAAAAGGGGTCATCGCCAGCCGTTTACAGAAGTGGAGATTACTGGCGGTTTTTAAGCGCATTTTTAAGGGTGTCAGTATCAGAATATTCTACCTCCACGCCGGTAGAGAACCCTCGACCCAAACTAGAAAATTTTAACTGATTTTTTTCTAGAATTGGTGCAAGTTTCTCTCTTACAAACTCAACTGTTGCATCACCGTCAGAGTTAGCCGTCAAGGCGGCAATTATTTCTTGTAATTTCCCAGCCTGCTTCTTTTTTTCGATCAATTTAATCAGGTCTGCTAGGCGTACACTTATCTCAGGCTGTTTGTCTAAGACCTTCACTAGTCCCCCAAGAACAAAGAAGTGGCCAGGATAAGTCCCGCTTTTCAGAACATTTTCCAGGTCGATATCTTTTTCTACCAACATTAGGAGTGTTGTGTCACGAGTAATGTCACTACAAATTTCGCACGACTCGTTTCGTTTCTGGTTTTTATTCGTGGGGTAGAATCGGCCACAGTCTGGACACCGAGCGACACTTCTTTTTAGTTCTTCGATCTGGCTAATCAATCGCTCAATAGTACTTGGTGACGCATGAAGTAGGTAATAAACAAAACGACGAGCTTGGCGTGGCCCAATACCGGGGAAGCGGAGAAAACTCTCGGTTAAGCTTTGGATAAGTGGCTCGGTCATGATTGTAATTTTTTAGAAACCGCCGAAATCAGCCTTTTCTACGGTGTGGAAACTAACCCGCTTTTCGTCGAAGAAAAGCTGGATGTCTCCGGTTGGGCCATTGCGGTGTTTGGCAATGATGATATCGGCAATATTCTTTTTGTCTGAATTCTCATTCATTTTATCTTCACGATGGATAAACATTACCACATCAGCGTCTTGTTCAATGGAGCCGGAGTCACGTAGATCGGATAGTCTCGGTCGGCCACCGCGGGCCTCAACATTACGATTGAGCTGTGAGAGCGCAAGGACCGGTACTTCTAATTCACGCGCTAAACCCTTAAGGGAGCGTGAGATTTCCGTCACCTGTTGAACGAGGGAGTCACTATCTTTTCGGGGAATCATTAGCTGTAGATAGTCGACGACAATTAGATCTAACCCCTTTTCGGCCTTAAGTTTTCGGGCGACCGACTTCATCTTGGTAATGTTATTTCCGGCTTCATCATCAATATAGATTGGCGCGGAAGCAAGACGATCCAGTGCGTCACGTAAACGGGCAAAGTCTTCATCTTGTTTAATTTTTCCTGTTCGTAGATGCCAGGAATCAACGCGACTTTCAGAGGCTAGTAGCCGGTCAACTAGTTGTTGCGAACTCATTTCGAGTGAGAAAATTCCGACTGATTTGCCGTGGAGACAGGCGGCATTTCTGGCAATGTCTAACGCTAATGATGTTTTACCAACCGAAGGCCGAGCAGCAAGAATTACGAGGTCGGATTTCTGTAAACCGGAGAGTTTATCATCTAGATCACGAAAACCGGTTGGGACACCACGCATGCTGCCGTCAGATTTGTGCAGTTGGTCAAAACGTTCCCAAGCCTCGACCAGGGAATCCTTGAGGTGAACAAAAGCCTTCTTCGAGAAATGTCCGATATTGAGAATGGTTTGTTGGGCCCGATCGAAAACGTTGTCCAACTCCTCATGTTCGCTGTAACCAAGTTCAACTATTTCTTCGGCGGAGGTGATCAGCTTTCTTCTCGATGCTTTCTGTCTGATTATTTCGGCATAATATTTTATGTTTGCTGAAGAGGGGACAGCACCGGCAAGTTCTGCCAGATAGTTAGACCCACCGATTTGTTCAAGTTCCTGGTTTGCCTTTAATGCGCTGGTGACAGATACGAGATCAATTGGGTCGTGTTTCTCCGACAGCTCCCACATGGCTTGAAAAATTCGCCGGTGTTTTTCAGCGTAAAAATTAGCGGCGGTTATTACATCGCTAATCTCGTGCATTCCGTCTGGACGGAGCATCAAGGAACCAAGAACGGCTCGTTCTGCTTCCAAGTCTTGAGGGGGGAGACGTAAGGCCATATATTTTTCATTCTAGCATTTGTTCTGCTGACTTGGAGTCCTTGACGAAGAACTTTGCGGGGATATACTGGGGATAGTTTGGAAACGGTTCTTTAAATCCAGAAAGGGGGTGCACTATGCACCAAGAAGCGACGGTGTGTCACCTCCTTCGTGGAGATGGTCCGAAGACGGAAACTCTACTTGGAGAGAGGAAAAGTCGGTTTTGTAATGGTGTTTTGAATGGCCCGGGTGGAAAATTTAACCCCGACGAGACGGCGCTTCAGTGTCTTTGCCGTGAGGTAGAGGAGGAAATTGGCGTTGTTGTCGATCCGATCTCAGCGAAACACTATGCATCTGCTGATTTCTACCATCCGGTTGCTGAAGGGTATTACGCACATAAGTGGCGTGTGCACTATTTCACCGCAACTCGTTGGCGGGGAGAACCAAGGCCACTGGCGGGTTTTGTTAACTTGCAGTGGTTTTTCATCGGGAAACTGCCGTTTGATCGAATGATGTCGGATCAAAGGCTCTGGTTACCTGCGGCGCTTCCGCTCCGGGAAAACGGACAACTGATGGAATTGGAAATTTTTTATGGCGATGGCGGGCTAAGAACCGTGGGACGATGGGTCTTTCGTTTGGTAGAAAAGAGTAAATTCGTTAAGAGCGGGGTCACGTGATCCCGCTCTTTCCTTTTCTAGAAACTTAACCCGAAAACTCTGTTAAATTCCAACCAGGTTTTTTTGTTATTGGGGATGATTGTTAGGGCTTTGGCCGTGTTGAGATCGTCATTAATTGCCATTAGGAATTCTTGTCTTAATTTTTCATCCACGTCTCCATCGTCAGGTAGATTCGCGACTCGATTTTTCAGCCGGTCATAACCCTTCTGTGCTCCCCCAATTACCTCCCAAGTGAAATTGACGGTCGTACGATATTTCGCCATTAGAATCCAGAAGCGATAGGCGACGGGATTGATGCCTCGTTCTTCCAAAGTTTTAAGAGTAATAAAATTTCCTAGTGACTTCGACATTTTTTCATCGCTGAAATTCACAAGGCCTCCGTGAAGCCAGTAACGAGCAAGTGGTCTCCCCTCATGGAGGGTTTCTGATTGAGCAATTTCGTTCTCATGGTGGGGGAAAATTAGGTCAGAGCCACCAGTATGGATGTCTACTGTTTCGCCAATTTCTGTTTCCAGCATCGCCGAACATTCGGTGTGCCACCCCGGCCTTCCTTTACCAAAGGGGGCACCCCAGAAGACAGATCCATCGCCCTCTTTCCAGAATTTCCACAGCGCAAAGTTTTCCTCTTGGGCGGGATTTTCTGGCTTACCGCGGCCAGATAACTTACCATAGTTTTGCGCTTGTTTAATGTCAAAATAGACCCCATCTGGAGCGATATAGGCCACCTTCTGGTTTAAAAGGCGATTTATCAGCTCAATCATTTGTGGGACGAAATCAGTTGCGCGTGGTGTAATATTAGCCCGTTTGATGTTAAGTTTATCTAGGTCAGCTAGAAATAATTTCTCATATTTTTTTGTTAACTCTGTTGGAGGGATATTTTGTTCCTGACTCGCTTTAATTATTTTGTCATCGACGTCCGTAATATTCATCACTTGTTTAACCTCATGGCCGTTAAATTCTAGAACACGACGAAGCAGATCGTTGAAAACATAGGTCCGAAGATTCCCGATGTGAGCCTGGTCATAAACGGTTGGTCCGCAAGCGTAAACGCTAACGGTTTTGCTAGAGACCTTAAATTCCTCCTTCTTTCTCGAAAGAGTATTGTAGATTGTTAGAGCCATTGTTTTGCTTTCGCCAACCAGATACCAGCAATAAAGAAGACTCCCATTAGAATAAAACTGAGGTTGCTGGCGCCATATAGCTGGGCCACGATATTCAGTGGTAAGAAAACGGCAGCGAGGACGGTAAGCACGCGCATGGTCTCATTGGTTTTGATTGAAAGGAGGGATTCATTGGTATTACGTAAATCATTGAAGGTTTCGCGGCTATTTTCAATCATCTTCCACATCTTCCGATCTTCGCCACAGGTTGCCTGAAGGTAATAATGAAACTTAACTCCGAACAGATCTTCACCAGCTAATGTCAATGAATCAAGGATTTCTTTGTGAGACTTCATTGTCCATTGATATTCCAGAAGTTGGCGGTTAAGCGAAGAAAGCATCGCGACTACTTCACGCTCATGTCCGGAAAATACCTTCTGCTCGATTGATTTGAGTTGTTTGTTGATAATGCCAAGATTGGTTTCCAGCGCAGAGTAGATTTCTTTAATAATGTAAAAGAAGATAAAACCGGCGTGGATCTTTTCACCATTTTTCTTAAGCATGAAGTCTGTTTCAAAAATCTTCGCAAAGTCGTTGAGCGGGTTCATCAGTTCATAATGGGTAGTGATGATGAAGTCTCGCCCAAGGATGAAGTCGATTTCTTGCCCACCCTCAGAGGTTGGGAAATGAAGCACAAGATAAATAAACTCGGAATAGACATCTACCTTTGATCGTTCTGAGGGGCTGGCTAGCTCCGAGAGAACCAAGGGATGAATCTTGTATTGACGACTAACCGAGTCTATCTCATTTAGAGTGGGTGATTCCAGGTCTAACCAAACAATATCTTTATATTTAAATTGCTTGAGCATCGGATTATTCTATGCGATAATCTTCTAACTGTCTATGCTGAGATTAGCGAAATTCTATCAGAGATTCTTCCTCTTCGTGATTCTTGTAATTGCTCTTGGAGTGGCATTCTGGGCAGGAGGTGACTGGCGAGGCAGACAGGAGGAGTTACTTGCGACTCAGCCCGAAAATATTGACCTGGCGCCATTCTGGAAAACTTGGAAAATCATTGATGAGAAATTTGTCGACACAAGAGGAACATCTACCGAGCCGACAACCAATCAAGATCGTGTCTGGGGCGCGATTAGCGGTTTGGTGGCATCACTTGGTGACCCCTATTCTGATTTCCTGCCGCCAAGAGATAAGAAAGTTTTTGAACAAGATATCCGGGGTAGTTTTGGTGGTCTGGGGATTGAGATTGGCGTCCGCGATGGAGTTCTAAGCGTTATTTCTCCCTTAGAGGGTGGGCCAGGCAAGCGTGCTGGGCTGAAAGCTGGCGATCAAATCATAGAGATTGACAGTGCTCCAACCGGCAAGATGACTGTTACAGAGGCGACAAGTAAAATTCGGGGCGAAGTGGGTACGGTCATCACGTTGGGGATTGGCCGAAAAGGGGAAAACAGTTTGTTGCGGATAAAAGTTGTTCGAGAAATTATTAAAGTTCCGACAATCGAGACAGAATTATTACCCGAAAAGATTTTCTTAATTAGGCTTTTTAACTTCGGTGCGACAGCCCCAGAACTTTTCCGTGATGCCCTCCGTGACTTCATCATATCGGACACAGACAAGATGATTGTTGACTTGCGCGGCAATCCTGGTGGCTATCTTGATGCCGCCGTTGACTTAGCCAGTTGGTTTTTGCCGGTTGGAAAACCAGTAGTAATAGAAAACTGGGGTGGAAAAAAAACCGAGCAAGTTTATCGCAGTCGTGGTTACAACATCTTTAGCGATAAACTAAAGTTGGTTATTCTGGTTGATGGCGGTAGTGCTTCAGCATCCGAGATTCTTGCTGGCGCTCTCTCAGAATACGGACGAGCAAAGTTGATTGGTGAACAGACTTTTGGCAAGGGATCTGTCCAAGAGCTGGTGCCAATCACGAGTGAAAGTGCTCTGAAAATTACAGTGGCACAATGGCTTACACCGAACGGTGTTTCTATTTCACATGACGGTTTGACGCCAGACATTATTGTTAAACTTGATCCGAATAAAAAACTAAAGGCTGACGAAGATCCTATCCTCGATCAAGCCGTAAAGTATTTATTGTCTCCATAAAAATAGGTCATGAAAATAATTTTAACTAAAGATGTTGCTAAGGTGGGGCGAGCTTATGAGGTAAAAGATTTGTCTGATGGATTTGCGAGGAACTTAATCATTGCGCGTGGTTTGGGTCTACCGGCGACCGAAGAAAATCTGAAAAGACTTAGAAAGGAAAAAGATCAGCGAGAAATGTCTTCTAAGGTCCAAACAGAATTACTGGAGGGGGCACTGGAGCAACTAGAGGGGTTAGTGGTTAAGATTTCCGTAAAGGCTAGCGACACTGGCCATCTTTTTGCCGGATTACATGAGCGCGATATTAGGGCGGCGCTGAAAGAGCAGACGCACCTTAATTTACCAGAAGAAATGATTATTCTGGAAGAACCAATCAAGACAGTGGGGGAGAGAGTTATCAAACTAAAAACTGGCCCGATTGAAGGCCAGTTTAAGCTGCTTATTGAACGTTTACCGTCTTAACCTTTTTTCGTTTACCGTTGAAGTGGGTTTTCCGTTTTTCCGTAAAGTTGACAGTACCAGCTCTTAGTGCAAAAAGAGTATGGTCTTTTCCGGTACCGACGTTATTGCCGGCTCGAAAGTCGGTACCCCGTTGTCTGATAATAATTGATCCGGGGCCCGCTTTCTCGCCTCCGTAGAGCTTAACCCCCAAATATTTTGGGTTAGAATCACGTAGGTTTTTGGCCGTACCGCCCGCTTTCTTTGTTGCCATAGTGCGATTTTGCTAAAATTAACTAGTACTATATGCTAGCCGATTTGTTAAAAAAAATCAAGTCTCGAGGAGAGGAGTTCTGGATTATCTTCGTTGTCTTACTAGGTCTTGGCCTAGTTCTTGGTTTATGGAAAAAACAGTTTAATTATCAAACTCCTGAACCCATAAAGATTGAGAATGTGTCAGTTGACTTTGAAAGGACAGATAAAACATCAAGCGGACAAGTAAACTCGACCGCCACTGGCGGTAACTTTGTGGCTTCTAAGAATGGTTCTAGGTATTACCTTCCAGGTTGCCCGGGAGTAAAGAGAATAAAGGAAGAAAATAAAATTTGGTTTCGCACTAAGGCCGAAGCTGAAGATCGGGGATTAACCCCGGCGGCCAACTGTCCAGGCCTCTGAGTAAACTCGCTGTTGGTTAGCCGAAAGTAAATGTGAAGACCTTGAGACCGCCTGTGGGTATTTTGATTTGCACCACATGTTTTCCATAATCTGGGCCCTCTATCAGGGCATAGAGACGCTCCTCCTTAATTTTAATTGTTTTTATTAATACGCCATCCCTATAAATCTCCGCAGTGATTTCCTTATCTGATCCAGCGGCCATGTAAAGGTTTTTCGCTTCGTAGTTGAAGAGTATGCTTCCATTTCCCTTGTTTTCAGCATATTCCGGTGTTAGATTCCAGGCCCCATCAAGATACAATTTGTTTAATGAGGTTGTGATAGGAAGAGAAAAGACTTGTTCGCCCGGGACACCGCTTTGACCGTTGGCAAGTAGCTGATTCCTGGCCGAACCAAAATAGACTTCTGGACTTTTGACCCCGCCCGGCTCCACCGTTATAGCATCTTTTGGTTTGGCTACGTCTGACGGCATCTTTATTTCTGTGTTTAACCGAGATGCCCTCTCTCTGAGTGCCTTCTGGATCGCGATTTCTGTTTCTTCGTATAGTCCCTCTCCAGCGTGATTGTAGACAATATAACCATCAATATCTATTAAGTATTTCCTTGGCCAGTATTGATTTTTGTAAGCGCTCCAAGTAGAAAAGTCGTTATCAAGCACGACGGGGTACTTTATCTGGAAATCCTCCACCGCCTTCTCGACGTTCTTTTGGATTTTCTCAAAAGAAAATTCTGGCGTGTGTAGGCCAATAATAACTAATCCATCATCTTCGTATTTTTTGTACCAGTCGTTTAAATAGGGGAGAGTTCGTTGGCAATTTATACAACTGTAGGTCCAGATATCTAGTAATACAACCTTTTTGCCCTTGAATTCACTCACGCTTATGGGTAGATTATTTGTGTTAATGAAACCATCTGGGGTGCTAATGTCCGGCGCAAGGACGAACTTTTTATTTTTCTCTTGAACACTCAGAAAGGTTTCCTCGTTCTTTTTCTCATCCTCACTTTCTTCGGGCGTTAACTCTTGGGTTTTTTCCGCTACCACTTCATCTGAATCTTCTTGTGAGCTGATGACGGGGGAATTGTCTTGGTTTTTCTCTTCATTTTTTTCCAGCAGTTTTTGCTCAATCTTTGTGACGTCGAGGAACCCAGCGTCTAGTAGGCTGATTTGAAGTTTTTTGTCATAGCCAGAAACAATGGCTACTGCCACGAGAATGAAGATTAATCCAAATATTTTCTTGAACCACCCGTTTGGGTCCGAAACCCTGCCGACCTTGGCCACGATTTTTTCCCCCAGAAGTGCGACCACAATGAGAGCAAGTGCTAAGCCAAGAACATAGGTAAATAGGTAAACAAGCCCCAATAAAAACGAGACGGGTAAAATCGTGGCTAATATTACAAAGTAAGTCGGACTACAGGCGGAGAAGATTGGTCCGAGCGAGGCACCAATAATTATATCTCCCCAGACGTTGTTTCTCTGGTACCCTTTCGTCAGTGCCTTGTTTGAGTTGAGGCTAAGGGTGTTTGTGAAAGATAACCTTTCCCACAGACTTGGAAAAATCATCGTCAAACCAAAAAGAAAAATAATGCCACCGGAAATCCATTTCCAGAAATCTTGCGGTATATCAATCAATAGGGAACTGGCCTTCAGCAGAAGGGTAAAAAGTATCACCGAGATCCCGAGCGAACTGACGACGACAAATAATCTTCTCCTGTTTGGGGTCGTATCGGTGATGGAGTGTCCAACAATCACCGGCAGAAGGGGCAGAATACACGGCGCGAGTACCGTTAATACACCCGCAATAAAAGATATCAGTAGAAGTAACATGCTAACTGACTTCCGTTACTAGAGAAGAGAGGGTTGGGCTCCCGCTCCACTTTTTGATTAAATTTCCATCTTTATCAACTTGGACGAAGGTGTGCTGGTAGGTAACGCCGTATTTCTGTTTTAACTCAGAGGATTTATCGTAATCAATATCCAGGATTGTGAGACTGGCGGGGATTTCGTTTAGATTTGCCTTAATGTCCGAATCAACTGCTCGACATGTCGGGCACCAGCTTGCTCTAAAAAATAAAACCACGTCATGATCAACGGAGGCCCGAGCGATCTTTTCTGGGGAGTATGCTTCGTAGGAGCCAGACTTTGTTACGGTGTTTTCCTCACCGTTGCTTACTGAATTTATCTGCGTGGTTATTTCGCCATTTTGCGACGTGTCATTTTGGAGAGATGGCTCATTGCTTTTTATTGAGAAATAGATTGCCGCAAGAACGATGAGTACGATGACTGTTGTTATAATTTTTGTATTTTTGTTCATAGAAACAAATTATTTTAGGACTAGTAATCTTTTATCAAATAAAAGTATATACGTCCGGGGGAGGAGTGTAAAGTCAAAAACAACCCATCACGTCGCACAATATATCTTTTGCGCCTATTAAACCAAGGTGATTTGGACTTTAGACTGTCGTTGTATTACCCCAACAAGGACGACTGGCGTTCCATGGGCGGCTGCCCTCCTTCTTTAAGAGATATAGGGCATAGTCAATATTTCCTTCGGTTGAGTAGATGTCATGACCCATGTTTTGGCTCCTGTTGGCATGGTAGTCCTCGTTGATCTGGAAAAGACCAACGTCATTAGGGTTATGGACCCCACGTAAGGGCTTGCCGCTACTCTTGTCGAACTGGCGCATAGTACTCTCACAGAAAGCGATTTTGAGCGCCAGTGTCTTATCTACACCGGCTTCTTCAGCCTTTGTCTCGATCAAATCCTTAAGCGTTAGGGCCGTTGATAAATCCTTGTCATTCATGACTACGGCGGTCTTTTCCGGAGCAAAAATTGGATTTTGAGACTTAATAGTAGATAGGTTCGTATTTAGGGTCGAACTCAGTGTTATGAAGCTTGCCAGGCCTATTTGTAGGATAGTAGGAATAAGTTAGAAGTAAAATACGGCCTTGTTAAGCCGTACTGCAACAGTCTAGCATACCCATCCCCCGCTGTCAAGCTAAAACAATGATTCTACTTATTTGTCAAATATGTCCAAAGTTCCAAAATTTTTCCCCACGCAACCTTAATTTGCGCCCACAACTCGACGAAAAGTGGCTTCAGCTTAAGTTTTTCGACCAGAGTGACCAGATTAACCTGAAAATAATTAAGTAACAGTACCGCTACGATAATAATAATCACTAGCTTTATTAATCCCCCGTTTTTGTTCTTCATATTTGTAATTATAAGTATAGAACAGGATCGAGATAAGCGCGAGTGTCAAAAATCGGCATAACATAGGAACCAGGACAGACCTTGCTCTTTAAAGATTTGATCTCCACACCATCACCCGCGGCAACAGTAAAGTGAAGGTGCGGGCCGGTAGCATAACCCGTTGCGCCACTGTAGCCGATTAGTTCTCCCCGACTTACACGCTGATTGGCAGACACTTTAATCAAACTTAGATGAGCATAGAGCGTTGCCAGTCCGTTGTCATGTTTAATTAAAACCCAGCGGCCGTAAGAAGCGCCGCGACAAGTGAGATCGGTGTCACCGGTTCCAGCCACAATACCTGCTTCTGCGGATTTAATTACTGTGCCAACACTTGCACGAAAATCTATACCGTTATGCGTTCCGGAAGCATAAAGTCTTTTTGCGTCAGAGGTTTTTCCAAATAATTGCGTAATTAGACGGCCATCAAGTGGCCAAGCCAAAATTCCTTGTCGTACCACCGGCAACTTGTTTGGATCAAGTGCAAACTTAAGCTGGGATTCGAATTCGTTTAGCTCCTTGGCAAAATCCTCACGACGTTGTCGACTTTCTTCGAGAAGCTTCTTGTAGTTTGCCTCGCTACTTTTCGTTTGCGCTAATAGATTATTTTGTTTGGAACGTTCGGTGGCGATAATTTTCTTCTGGTCGGAAAGTTCTCTCTGAAGTCTCAACAATTTTGCCTGCTCCTTCTCTGTCGTCGTTACTTCAACACTCAAATTACCCTTAAGTTTCCGCAACTCCTCCGCAGCGCTGTGAACACCTCTTTGGAGGTCAACTAACTGGTCACTCGCCTGCCACAGATCAGAAAAGTGTTTGTAACTCACCAGAATCATTAATAAGCTTTCGCGATTCATGTCTGATAAATCACGAAGTAGTTCGCGCAGTAGATCCTCATTTCTTTCGATGTTGCCGCCAGTTTTCTTGATGTTTAAATTAAGTTCGTCGATTTTTAACTTGGTGGCACTAATCTCCTTCTCTGTTCGAGTAATTTGATTGTTTAATTTACCGATTGTGAGATCAATCGTCTTAAGTGTATTCTCGAGGGTGTTGGCCTGTTTTGTTGTTTCTCCCAATGTTTTCTCTTGCGCGGCAATTTGGGCGTCTAGTTTGCCGATCTCATTTTGTCTAGCCCTTATTTGTGCTTGTAATTCCGTCGCCTGATCAGCGTGAACCAAAAAGGGCCCAAAAATTATTAGCACCAAAAAAAGCCAGAAGATTCGTCGCATTTAAGGCTTAGTTTAGCAGTAATCTAGAGAAAAACAAAAAACTTGATTGAGTTTATCTCAACACCTGTCGCAATCTATCCAGCGTTTCTTCTCTCCCAAGAATGGCGGCGACGGTAAATGGATCGGGTGATTTGGCCTGACCCGTTAGAGATACTCGAAGTGGCCACAAAACCTCTCCTCTCCCCTTCTCGGTTGCAAAGTCCCATAACGCCTCCTTAATATCCTCTACACTCCATTTTTTTTCATCTAATTTTTCGAGAATCGTCAAAACTTGAGATAAGTGTTCGGTATTTTTCAATAAATTCTTGTCGATATTTGTTGGTCGCTTGTTAAAAAATTCGTGTTCAGATTTCAATCTAGACAGCTGCTCTTTTTCTGGGAGTCTTTTAACATACTCCTTGTTAAACCAGTCAAGCTTATCGATATTAAAGACTGCCCCACTTGTCTGGACTTGCTTCAGATTAAAGTGATGAATTAGTTCCTTCAAGCTAAATAGCTCCTGTTCAAGTTTCTGTGCCTGTGGTGACCAACCCATTGTGACAAGAAAATTTATCATCGCTTCGGGTAGATAGCCACGTTCAGAATATTCAGAAACAGACACGGCGCCGTGTCTTTTTGACAGTTTAGAACGATCTGGTGCGAGGATTAGCGGGATATGAGCATAATCCGGCCTTGTACCACCCAATGCTTCGAGAAGCAGAATCTGTCTCGGGGTATTGGATATATGGTCTTCGCCCCGAATTACGTGAGAAATATCTAAATCAATATCGTCCACGACTGAAGCAAAGTGATAGAGAGGAGTATCCATGTCCTTAGCAACAATAAAATCCTGTAGGTCGGTGGTGTTGAAGGTTATTTCCCCTTTAATTAGGTCAGTGAAGGTAACATCTGTATTAGGGTTTCTAAACCGGATAACTTTTTCACCAGAACTTACGTAGACCTTATCCAGTTTAAGCAAATTATCCAATTTTTGTCGATATAGCTCACCCCTTTTTGACTGATGGTAAACCTCACTGGATTCAAGCCCTAACCACTTTAATCCTTTGAAAATATTCTCCTCAAATTCTGGCTTAGATCTTTCTTTGTCCGTGTCGTCTATTCTTAAAATAAATTCTCCGTCGTTTTGTTTCGCAAAAAGATAATTAAATAACGCCGTCCGCGCACCTCCGAGATGGAGATTACCAGTTGGGCTGGGGGCAAAACGAGTACGAACTCTAGATCTCATGGGTTAGTGAAAGGCTAATAATTTCTTCGGCAATTGAACGAGAGGCATTGGGGTGAGAAAACTTTTTAGCACCAACGGACATCTTCTCCCGCATCCGTTCGTCGCCCATTAGACGATTAATCTCCGAAAGTAAAACCGACGGGGTGAGATTATTCTGCTCAATGACCACCGCGCCACCAGAACGCGCGTAAGTGAAGGCGTTGGTACGCTGGTCGTGACTAATTGGCTCAGGAATTGGCACGATGATTGAAGGAAGCCCCCAGATGGCTATTTCAAATATCGCCGATCCAGCCCGAGAGATAACTAGGCTTGTTACGCCAGCTGTCATTCGAAGCGCGGTAGAATTAAGATGGGCAAAGAGATGATAACGATCACGCTCGGGTGTTTTTTCTAAGATTGTCCTTGACCGCTTCTCAATGTCTGGAAAATTATCTCTGCCCACCTGGTGGATGATCTGATAGTGTTTGAGTAGTAGTGGAAGAATATCCAACACGGCGTCATTAAGTACGCTCGCCCCCTGTGAACCACCGGTCACAAAAAGAATTGGGTGCTTGTCGTCTAGTTTTAAAAATTCATGCGCGCCGTGAGATATCGGACTTAGTAGCTCTTCGCGGATTGGGTTACCAGTTAATGCCGTTTTCTCTTTCGGGAAAAAGTCGATCGCTTCTGGATAAGAGACGGCAATACGTTTAGCAAACTTGGCCGACCACAGACTGACCCGACCAGGATGGGAATCGGACTCATGGATTACAACTGGCAACCCAAGTATCCTGGCGGCCAGAAGGGTGGGAAAGCTCGCGTAACCACCCTTGCTGAAAATAACATCAGGGTAGATCAGATAAAGTTTCCAAACTGCCCCAAGGAAACCCTTAAGAGTTTTTAATTGATCCCAAAAATTGTGGACAGAGAAGTAGCGCCGCCACTTGCCCGCACTAACATGATGAAATTCGATTCTATTCTCAAACAGAAGATGTGCGTCGTATGGAGAATTTGAGAAATAATAAAGCTTAGCTTCCACCAACCTTTCTTCCTCGACAAGTCTATTGACCGCCTGAGCCACCGCAATAATTGGGTAGAAGTGTCCGCCTGTGCCACCGCCGGTAAAGACAATTTTCATAGTTTAAGCTGAAGTATATTTAGAGATATTGAGAATAATCCCCGATTCAATCAAAACCAAAAGAAGTGCTGTTCCACCCTGACTAACAAAAAGGAGTGGGGTCCCGTTGAGGGGTATCAGGCCTACCATTGAGGCCACATTGATGAAAACGCCAGCGCCAATCATTATAACAATCCCGACGGTCACGAGTCTACTAAACTGATTGGGGGCCCCCACTGCAATTTTGAAACCAGAGAGGATGAGTCCTAGGAAAAGGGTTAGTAGAACGGTGCCGCCAATGAAGCCAAACTCTTCTCCCGCAACCGAGAAAATAGAATCACCAATTGGTTCCGGCAAATACTTGAACTTTTGAATACTCTGACCGAAACCTCTTCCCGTGATTCCACCAGACCCAATAGCAATCAGTGATTGATTAACTTGGTAACTACTACCGAGCACGTTCTGGTTGGGTTCAAAAAAAGTTTTTATGCGTGCTTGTGTGTATGGTTTAAAATAGATTACACCCCCGATTCCGATAATCGCGATGACAATAAGTAGAAAAAGCTGCCGCCAAGAAATCCCGGCAACGAAAAGCATCCCTACACCGGCAACGAGCATAATGCCAAACGTGCTGAGGTCTGGCTGCTTCACCATCAGGACGCCCACAATGCCAGTGATGATTAGAAACGGAAGAAGTCCAGCGCGGAAGGACCTGACATGATCTCGCGCTCGCGCCAGCCAGCTTGCCAGGTAGACGACATAGCCCAATTTTAAGAACTCTGATGTCTGAATTGACATTCCGCCAATATGCACCCAACGTTGTGCTCCTTTCAATTCTGGGCCCAGACCAGGGACAAAAACAAGGGCCGTAGAAATTAAGCCAAGTAAGAATACAAGCCAGCTAAATTTCTGCCAATAGCGATAGTGAATCTTGGAGACGATCAGAAGCGCCGCCAGCCCAACCATCATGATCAGGAATTGCTTGAGTGTGACACCGCTAAACTCCGCTCCAGATCGAGAAAGTAATCCAAGCGAAGCCGAAAAGAAAATAAAAAAACCAGTTAGTGTCAGGGAAACAACGAGAAAGAAGAAAGGACGACTTGGACGACGTTTGGAACTCATCAGTGTCCAATTAGAGTAATAATCACACCGATAATTGCGGCAATGATACTGATAATCCAGTAACGCATTACCACCTTTGATGCCGGCCAACCCAGCGCTTCAAAATGATGGTGAAGCGGGGCGACGAGAAAAACTTTTTTACCATTACGCCACTTTTTCGAAGAAAGCTGAAGGATATTTGAAATGACTGTAAGCGTTAGGGGCAGTGCGATTAGAGGTAAAACAAACACCGAGTCGGTGAGAAAAGCTACTACAGCGAGAGTCGTAGTGAGGCCAAGAATTCCTGTCTCCGACATATAGAAACGGGCCGGCGGTATATTAAACCAGAGAAAGGCCAGCGTCGCGCCAGCGACAGCAGCAGAGAAGGCGGCCAAATCGATCTGATTCTGTGAGAAAGCGATTACAGAGTAGCTTGCAAAGATTGTGGCCATTACGCCACCAGCCAAACCATCTAAACCATCAATCACTCCGCTTGAAAAAAGTCCGACAATCACGGTAAGGAAAAGAGGAATTAGGAGCCAGCCAATCGTGACGCTACCCCAGAACGGAATGAAGAGTGAGTATATCTCTAACTTTGTATAAAACCACCAGGCAATAACGAGACCAAGCATAACCACGATAAGCAGACGCTTCTTAAACGATAAGCCGCCGTTACCGCTCTTAATCTCTAGCAAATCGTCAAACATCCCAATGATTGAGGCGAAAATTAATGTGGCAAAAGGAATCCAGGTTTGATTCCGGCTGAGAAAGTTAATTTTGCTGGAGAAATCACTGGCTGAGAAAGAGTCAAAAAGCGAGAGTATAATTACGGTGATAACGACACTTCCCCAGATAACGATACCTCCCAGACGAGGAGTCCCGACCTCGCGAGTAGCATGGAGTCGGTTGAAAATTGGTGTTTCGTGTCCAGAGGGATCAATCTTGCCCGCCCGTTTTTTCCACATCTTGTTTTTATAAAGATACCGAGTCAACAACGGCGTTACGAATATGCCAACAAAAAATGAAAGCGTAATGGGGATCAGAATCTTTAAAACATTCAATGTCATAAGAAAATTATAGTTTGTCCACGAGAGAAGCGTAATCTGGTAAATCCTCAACCCTCTTCACGCCCAGGTTCTGTAATAATTCAAAGGTTGGGCGATAGAGGAAGGAGCGGGCATCTTCTGGATTCGGCACACGTTCCACTAAACCACGGATCATTAGGTGCCGGAGAATGAAGCTGGAGTTAACACCACGCAGATAATCAATTCGCGCCCGGCTGACTGGCCCCCGGTAAAGCACGATTGTTAGGGTTTCTAAACTCGCCCGTCCAAGATCCTGGGACATTTCCTCCTTGGCCAACCTTTCAATTACCTCACTTGCTTCTGGATGTGAACCAAGCATCACTTCATCATCTTTATAAACCAATTGCACCCCCCTGCTTTCCAAGTTTCTGTCTAAAACAGCTAATGCTTCACGAATTTCTGTTTCGCCCCGGCCAATCGCCCGAGTGAGCTCTGCCATGGTCATCGGTTCGGTATGCCAGAAAAGTATCGCCTCAATTAGCGCTTCCGTCTTCATGTTCTTTGGATTATAGCCCGATTAGCCGTATTTGGGAACAATGGTACTTGTCGTCTCAATTGCTATATCCTGAAAGTGTGATGCTTGTTCTACCTGGACAATCCCCCGTTTCACCAATTCCAGCATTCCAAGAAAACTTACGATAATGTTAACTTTTTCTTTTTTATCTTTTACAAAATGTTGGAAACTGGTTTTGAGGGCACTCTGAACTCGGGTGGCCAAGCTTTCAATCGCCTCCTCTAGACTAAGCACTTTCTGGACTATTACTTCTGGAAGCTTTTCTACTTTTGGTAAATTAGCGATTACGCGCTCCAGAGCCAACTTCAAATTGGCTAGGTTTAAATCGCGACTCGGCGAGAAGACGGACACAATTTCTTTGCCTGGTTCTCGGGCAAAGATGATTTTCTTACCATAATTTACTTTGATATTTTCACTTAATTTTTTTATTTCCTGATAGAGTTGCAGACGTTTCTCTAGATCTTCCATGCTTCCCTTCTCTTCTTCGGTCACCTGAAGCTTGGGTAGAAGGGAGATGGACTTAATTAACATAAGGGTGGAGGCGACAAGAATAAAATTAGCCATCTGTTCTTTATTTCCATTCTCGATTTTTCCCAAGTGGGTCACAAAATCATCTGCCACCGCCGCCAGTGAGACTTGCGAAATATGGAGTTTTTTTTCCTCAATCAACCGCAATAAGACCTCGATTGGTCCCTCAAAGTCGACTAGTTTAATTTGGAAATTTTCGGGCATTTTACCCTCTAATTTTAGCATGCCTCTAGTGGCATTGACAAATGTTAATAAGTCTTGCTATAATCCGACCGGACTGCCAATAGTGGCCTTAAGGTAGCAGTCTTGGGATGCGCGGCCTGAAACCGCCATTCCAAAAAAACAAGTGGGCCAAAACGAGGTGAATGATGTTAGATCTTCGACAAATGCATAGGGATTCCGAGATCCCCCAATGCCTAAGGAGAAACTGGGAGTTGCAAACTGATGTCGATCCGATGAGAGCAGCGATGAAAGAAGAATTCTCTCATGAGCGATTGGGAGCAAAGTTTATTTTCCTGTTTGCATTGGGAATAATCTTTGCTGTCACCATGACGACTGAAGTACAAAAGCTCAATTCATCCGCCGGTCTCACGATTTTCCTGGCGGTAATCATTGTGCTAATGTCAAAGCTAATTAGTGGAGGTGCAACTCACTCAGAAAAAGCCAGTGCGAAAGGATTCGCTAAGGCACTGGAGACATTCAGCGGACATAGCTCTATCGGGCTATGCAACATGTCTAGTGCCTCCCGTAAGGATTTGGTGAGTTGATGCCGAGAAGATACTTTTCGATCTCGCTCAGACGATCATAGACCACCAGAACAAGGGGGAGATTACTCAAGCGGAATTGTTTAGGCGCAATGTATTTTCTCCTGCCCACGAAGCGATGCATCAACTCGGCTTAGTTGAAGAGAACTGTGATCGATTTTTCCAGAAACACCATTTCCCAGAAATAGAAATCGACGATAGCGGGTGTCCGTCAGTGTAATTGATCTTTGTCTGTAAATAAAACGCCTATCACTTAATCGTGGTAGGCGTTTTTTTATTTTCAGTATTTAGGGGTTCAGACGTTTAACGTCTCGTGGTAAGTAGGTGGCTTCTCGGACATTGGGCAGATCTAAGAGTTTCATAATCAGTCGTCCCGGGCCGATACCAGCCCCACCGTGTGGCGGACAACCGTATCTAAAAAAGTTTAAATAATCGTTTAGCGGTTCTAATTTCATCCCTTTCGCAACGGCTTGTTTCTCTAAAATGGCCAGACGATGCTCTCTCTGTGCCAGAGTCGTTACTTCAATCCCCCGGAAAAGTAGGTCGGCACGTTTGCTTCGAGTATTATCGTCCTCATGTCTCATGTGATAGAAGGCGCTTTTAGATTCATGATAATCGGTAACAAAAACGAACTCATGATTCATCTTCCTTTTTACATATTCCGACAATGCTCTCTCTTCTTCTGGCGAGAGGTCATGTTCTTCACCACCAAAAACACCAGCTTTGGTTAAGATTTCTTTTGCCTCCACCATTGTGATCCGTGGAAATGGTCGTGCGGGAATCGTCAAGTCTAGTTCTGGGAATTTTTGTGCCACAGCCTTAAAGCCAGAAATAATGAGCCCCTCCTCAAGATCCATGACATCATGATGGGAATCGATATAGGACATCTCAAAGTCCCAACCGGTAAACTCGGTAAGGTGGCGAGTAGTGAAGGATGGCTCCGCGCGGAAAACCGGACCAACCATAAACACTCTTTCTAGGCCAGCGGCCATCGCCATTTGTTTATAAAATTGAGGTGATTGAGCCAGATAGGCCTTGCGGTCAAAATAATTGATCTCGAAGACTTCCGCGCCACTCTCACTTGGTGTATTCATGAGAGAAGGGGTGTAAATTTGTCGGAAATTATTTTCCAACCAGAAATCACGAAAACCTCTTTCCATTTCCGTCCAAACTTCGAATATTTCCGCCTTCTTCGGTTGGCGCAAATCGAGCCAACGATAATCAAATCGCAGTGGCGCTTCAGCTTCGTCGTCATAATTAGTTTGGATAATCGGAATTGGCGATGTTTCGGCTTCGCTCAATACCCGCATCTGACTTACTTGAACCTCGATTTCGCCATTCTTCTCGTCTTTATTGATAAGTTTTTCTGGGCGTTTCTGGACTACGCCGTCTACCTCTACAACCCATTCCGGTCGCACCTCTTGGGCGACAAGGTAGGCTTCCACGGTGGGTAGTATCACCATTTGTACTTTGCCAGTTACATCTCGCAAATCGATGAAAACGAGCTTACCATGATCGCGTCGCACATCCACCCAGCCGGCCATTTTGACCTCCTTTCCGACCTCACTTGATAAGTCTTTAAGACAAATTCGATTTTTCATTTTCCGTCAGTTTAGCACGATTATTTTGATTTGTAAGCGTCCAAGAGGTTAAGAAAAAGTGACACGACCGTCATCGGACCCACTCCACCCGGGACAGGTGAAATGGCGGACACAATTTCTCTAACTGAAACCTGATCCACATCGCCAAGCAACTTTCCCTCCCCCGTCGAAGAAAGACCGACATCAATCACGACCTGCCCTGGCTTAACGTAATTTTCTTTAATCAAGTGAGGTGAGCCGGCGGCAACAACCAAAATATCCGCCCGTCTTGTTTCGTCTGCCAAATTTTGAGTCTGACGATGGCAGATTGTGACCGTCGCACCCCGGGAAAGAAGAGCACGGGCAATAGGTTTACCCACTAAAGTAGACCTCCCAACCACCACGACTCTCTTACCGGAAATTTTAATTTGGTAGTGATCCAAAAGCGACAAAATTCCACGAGCGGTAGCGGGAGTAAAAATGCTCCCCACCCGCAGACCGTCTACGTCTTTCTCGGGGGCAATCTCCTCCACAATTTTTGACTTATCTAATTTGTTTGGGAGAGGAAGCTGAACAATAATTCCACCAACATCATTATTATGATTAAGTTTATCAATTTCCGAAAGTAGTTCGTCTTGGTAAGAATCCTCCGAAAACCTAAGATGATCCACCCTCACTCCAATCTTATTGGCGAATGCGATTTTACGTTTGATATAAAGACTAGAAGTAGCCAAATCCCCGACCTGAATAATCGCCAACCCTGGTTCTATCTTTAACCTCTTAATCTCCAGACTTAGTTCAGCGGCGATTTTTTCTGACACCATGCGGCCATCAAGAGTAGTTAACATGTTTTGTTTTCTAGAAACTAACACCGACACTTTTCCTCATCTCGGCCATTTTTGCTGAAGCAATTTCTCGAGCTGAATTCGCTCCGTTTGCGAGAATATCGGACAAACTTTTTTCGTCCTTGATTAAGAAATCGTATTTTTCCCTCATTGGCGCCAAGTAAGCGTTCATATTTTTTGCTAAAATCTCCTTTGATTCCTTATATCCAATTTTCCCTTCCACATACCGCTTCTTAAGTTCTGCCAAATCAGCCTGACTAAAAAGTTTATGTAGTGCAAAAACACCACATTCCTCTGGATTTTTGGGTTCTTCTTCTCCTTTTGAATCAGTTTTCATACTCATAACCAACTGCTTCAATTCGCGCTCCGTAGCAAATAAGGGAATCGTATTGTGATAACTTTTACTCATTTTCTGGCCGTCTAAACCAACTACGGTTTTCACATTTTCTAGAATCAGTGGCTCTGGTAACTTGAATACCTCACCATAAACACGATTAAACTTCTCGGCCATGTCGCGAGCGATCTCTAAATGTTGTTTCTGATCTTGGCCAACGGGAACAACATCCGGTGAATAAAGTAAAATATCCGCGGCCATTAAGATTGGGTAGGTAAAGAGACCGGTGTTTACTTCTTTGTTTTTAGTCTCAGCATCTTTGAAGGCGTGGGAACGCATAAGATACGGCATCGTGGTAAGACAACTGAAAATCCAAGCGGCCTGAGTGTGCTCTAGAATATCAGATTGCTTGAAAAGTGTGACCTTCTCCGGGTCGAGACCAATTGCCAAATAGGCCGCCGTGAGTTCTAGAATATTCTTTCGTAGTTCTGCTGGATCATGGAGTGTGGTGAGGGCGTGGAGATCGGCGATCATAATTAGGGCACGATAATCATTCTGAAAATCGACAAATTGTTTCAGTGCGCCGAAGTAGTTACCGATGTGTACGGTACCAGAAGGTTTAACACCAGACAGTAATATTTTTTTATCCCCAGACATGATTCTCTACTTTACCACGTTTATTTTAATTTTAACATGAAAGATAACGGGTTTAATTTTGGGGTCTCGGTTCTTCTAAGGCAGATTGTTTTGATCTAATTTCTAAACTTCATAGACAACACTATCTTTTTAAAAATCATAATTCTACGTAAAAAGTGCTCCCCTTCCCCGGTCCTGGTGATTCAGCCCAAATTTTACCATTGTGTGCTTCCACAATTTGTTTGGCCACATAGAGACCGAGTCCTGTGCCAATGATATTAATCTTACCCGCGTCCGTGGCTCTAATAAACTTCTCAAATAACTTGGCGTGCGCTCCTGGGGTAAGCCCAACACCCGTATCGGTAATTGCAAGTCTCACCTTCCCGATGCCAATTGGTCGAGAAAGTGCAATGGTAATTGATCCCTCCTTGGTGTACTTCGTTGCGTTGTCGATTAGATTACCAATCACCTGAGCAATTTTTCCACTATCAGCGGTAACCACGAAACTCAAACCAGCGGGAATTTCTACGTCAAGCACTAGACCCCTCTTCTCAATCTGCGGACCAAGTTCCTTCACCGCTGTCTCTACCAAGGCTTTCATATCCGTTGGACCCATTTCATACTTCATTTTACCTAACTCAATTCTGGTTATGTTCAAGAAATCCTCAATAACTGTGACGAGTTTCTGGCTAGACTGGAAGATTATATCGACCGCCCCACGAACCTTCTCACCAATATCACCAAAGGAATGCTCTAAAATTAAAGAGGAATAACCTTTGATTGCCGTCAACGGTGCACGTAATTGATGCGACGCAATTGATAAAAATTCCGTCTTCTGTTTATCTAGTTCCTTCAGTCTTTCATTAGCAATGGTTAGTTCTTCTGCAAGTATTTCAATTTTTTCTCGTTGCTCCACTTCTCGACGAACACTTTTGATCAGCAGAATACCAAAAATTAAAACCAAAACAAAAACGCCGCTCCGGAAAATTATCTGCGCTAGATCATCGGAAAAAAGAACCTCGACAAAAGTAACGACCGAAAGAATAAAGGTGAGAATTTCTGTCGTGACGACCTTGATATTGAGCAAGCCGTGTTTGATGATAGCGTAGGAAACAAAAGCGACAAAAGGAAAGACAAAAAGTGCCCCAAGTGGTATAAATCCTGGTCTATCGAAGAAGGCTGGCAAAATAAAATTAAATGTAAAAATAAGTGCAAAAGTAAAAATAAGCCCCACCAATACAAGCCGGTTCTGTTTTCTCTCGATTCCCCTCGCTTTAATCGTTTTTCTAATAAAGTTAAATAACCCACCAAGTATAAAGAGCGAGATCAGTATCCCAAAAACAACAATCCCTTGACCGTTTTGTATTTTCACAATGCGGCCGATTTCAGAAACAGTCAAAATGTTTGAGAAAACGAGTGGAGTGAGGGTCAAGATGGAGACAAAGAGTGAGGTCGAAAAAAGAGTCGGGAGAAGATACTTTGGCCAGATCACAGATTTATTTGGAAAAACATACGACAAAATAAAAAATGACAGGGCATGCCAAGTGGCCACAAAAAGAACCGCTCTCAGAAGCCAGAAAGAAATGTACGGATCTCTGATCTGATAGTAAGAATAATTAATCGTGCTCCACAAGACGGTTACCAACGAAAAAAACAAAAACGCCCTATTCGTTACACTCTTTCTGTCGCTAAAGAAAACTGAAAAGCCGAGAACTAGAATACCAGCTACCGTTATACCCACAGAAAGCAGATCAAAATTAGTGAAGATTTCCATTCACGAACAATTCTAGCAGACTTTTTGGTTTTTGTTAGATAAAGTGAGGGGACATCCTAAACGAGTGGGCGGTTGGGTCTTGGGCGTATCCGATTCGCAGAACCATCATCATGTTGCTGTCCCGAGGTAAACCGAACTCTCTCTGAACCTGGTTATGGGCATCTTTTGCCATTTGAACATGTCTCATACTAAATCCTTGAGTATCACCAGACATGAAACGACGTCCCATAAACAAAATACCCGTTACGGGCTGGACACTTAACCCCCCCGCAACAGCGGTCAGCCAAATCCTTTGCGTAAGACGACCAGAATTTACAAAGTCGACCGGCAGATTTCCTTTTGTGGAAACTAAAATGAATGCTGAGGATCTAGCATAAATCTTAGCATTTCCATAACTAGCCATCCTCGAAAAACCAAAGAGATTAGCCAATCTAGTCCACGGCCAAAAACGTAAAATTTTAAATAAAAACAACGCAATCACGGGAATCTCTAGGGTTTTTACAAACAGACCGGGTTTCCCTACTTTGTTATCATCCTCAGACCACAGAAGATCTCCAAAAAAAAGCCGGTGGAGACCCTTATTTTCGAGTGCAATTCTTTCCATGACACTAAGAGCAGAAGAGATTTTCCTTAGTTTAGAATCCTCCTCAACAATTATCAAATCGTCTTGATTTGTGCCGGACTCTAACAGCTTACCAAATGTCACAGCATCTATTTTACGTTCCTCATACGGTCGCCGATTTGTATGTCTTTCCTTTATATACCCCCTCAGTGGATTCCGAACCACTTGAGATTTGGTAAAGATTACTTCGGAAACGAGATTCTCTTCGCTACTGTCTGGGAAAATCCTGACATCAGTGGTATAGCCAAATTCCCCAGCCAAGATCGTGATATTTTCGATTAAAGCACCATGTGCAATATATGAGCCACTTTTTTTAAAATTGAGAATTGGGTTGTCCCGATCTGGAAGATTAAAAATCTTGACAGAGAGTTCCCCAATCACAAACCTCCATGGCTGGGAATTGTCGCCAGATGGGGCCCAAACCGCTTCAGAAACGATCTTCTTCAGATCATCCATAGATAGATTCTATTCCAGTCCAATTATCTTGGCAAACTGGGATCGATTAGCATCTCGTCTCCCCTGATTCTCGGGTAGATCGTAGTCGGGATCAAAAATTTTATCTAGGTTTACTTCCAGCTTTCCAGACCGAAGTGATTCCCCTAGAGCTAACCGCTTCGTGATATACGCCAGCGATACTCCCGCCAAGGTGGCGGCATCACCAAGTTGGGGCCAAGAATAGAGCGTCTTACCAACACCAAGCAGAGAATCCAACATTCGTGGCATCACCATATCCTTTCCGGCAATTTTTGTTGCCAGTTTTGGAAGATCCGCTGGTTTTATTTTCTGAAATTCTTCCAAGTCTATATGTCCAGCGATCCCATTAAAGAGCTCCAAATTTTTCTCCAAATCAAAACGTTCGATATCAACAATCACGTTGTCACCATTATCAGTTGCCATTATTACGGGGATACCACGTTTTCTGGCTTCTAAGCGCAGGCGTATTTTCATTTCTAAATTATCAACCTCCTCCACCAATAAATCTACGCCCTCCAAAAACTGGTCAATATTTCCTGTTGTCACACCGACAGAATAACGATGGTAGTCACCATAGGGATTCATCTGCCAGAGAGTATTTACCACAAGATCAACCTTCTTATCACCAATGGTAGTAAAATCATAACGCAAACGATTAAGATTGGAGGGTCCCAAGACATCTGGGTCAGCAAGTTTCATCATCTTTGGTCCACCCATCATCCCCATTGTCAACGCTGGATGACTGCCAACGCTTAAACCAGCAATTGCTACTCGGTAATTATAAAACTTCTTTTGCTCATCTTCTGTGATAATATTTCTATTCCTCGCTGTGCGAACCTCCTGGTGTTCTTGATCGGGTAAATAATGAACCAAAAGACCATTCCAAGGAAAGAAAAACCACTCTCCAACATCAATTATATTTTTGCCAGCAAGATAATCTGAAACAAATTCGTCCAACTCCTCTTTGTAATCAACCATAAACTTAGTGTGCGGCGTTCGGATTGTAAATAGATCGTCCAACAGTACCTCATATTGGTCGATAACCCTAGTTGGATTTAATCGAGTCTTAAATTCTTCGAAATTATCACATGCCCGATCTAGTTTAATTGGATTCATATTTTTTAGTTGCCCTTTACCCACTTTTGTTTGATCCCAACCTTAAAGTATTTCTGATCCTCATACGGCCAAAAAACAACCTTAGGCCATGAGCGCCGTCCCAGCATTTTGTGCAACTCGCGGAATTCAGAATTTTTATTCTCTAGTTGAAGGACGATGGCTCTCAGCAACGCTCTTCTTATTATATCCGTAATCTTCTTGTTTTTGCGTAATTCAATGTGTATAAGTAAATATTGGTCTTGCTTTCGATTGAACCTGGTTTCTAACATAAACTTGCCCGTGCAGTAATTAACAAAGGGTTGTTGCAAAAATATTTCCCGCAATGGTTCTGGATAAACCTGAAGACCATAAAGTGTGGTGGACATGTCTGCTCTTTCGTACACATACACAAAGGGTAAATGTTGAATAAAATCAACCTTTTGCCCCAAATCCGTCAATTTTTTTTCCAACATTTCTGCAGAATAGGTCCCCCCATGATCACCGATGGCGTAACGAATCAGGGGAATTGAGTTGTCACCAGTTATTAGAATATCGCCGTTCTGGGTTGTATCAAAAGAAATATGGTCTGGAATATACTGACACAGGGTCGGTGTCTTATTGATTTCCCCAAAGAGCTCCTTAAATATGTCCGGCCTCTTTACGGTGCTTTCGCGAATAGTAATCGATAGCTGTGTTTCTATGGCCATCGTACCCAAATCGGCCGTACCATAGATATTAGTAACTCCTGTCTTGTGGTCGGCGCCCGATTTTTTTATAAGGTAACGTCGGAATTTCTCATCAAAGGGTTCTGCGGCGCATAGAACCCTTAAACCAATTTTTTTTAAGTTTATCCCCCTTTCCTCCGATTCATCAACGATGTCTTTGATAAATGGCGGATATCCCACTAGAATTGTCTGGGCATAGAAAGGCGAAAGATTTTTAAGAGCTCTAAATATCTCTTCCTTGTTAATGCCGGGTGTAATGAGAGAAAGGTTGTGTCCACGTTCTTTCATTAGTCTAAACGCTTGATAAGTGATTATGCCCCCAATCCAAACCCCCATACCAAAACAGACAATGACAAGCGTCGGGCCATTGCTTTTTTGCCCAAAAGAATAGTACATCTCGTGAAGAATTGAAGACTGCCAATCTAACCGGAAAGAACGGTGAAAATAGACAGGATTACCAGTCGAACCGGATGTCGAGGTATAGACAAGAGGATGATCTAGCGTCCCGCCCCAACTCAAATCGGGCAGAGAATATTTCCGAAGATAGTTGTCTTTCGTCACGTGGGGTAAAATTTCTAGATCCTCGAATTCCTTAACCTTATTGGGGTCAATTTTGTGTTTCCTGAGGAAATCCTTATAAGCTGGGACCTCTCGCGAAGCTTGATGAAAAAGTGACAGGGAGCGTTGTTTTCGAATCCGTTCCCAGTAAGACGACTTCTTAGTTTTGATTGCTCTCAAAATAGAGCCTGATTTACGGTTGACCATATGTTAGAATGGAGTGATTATATAGTAGAAAGATGTTGCTGTAAATGCTTAAACTAGACCTCAACGAAAAACCGGTGAAAATAGCGCCAGGCTATGATTATGCTCGTAAAGAAGATTATGCCCGAGCGAAAAAAGCTATAGCAAACTACGCAGCTGTAGCGCCAAACAACCTACTAATCACTAATGGCTCCTATCACGCCCTGGACTTAATTTTCTCTTTTTTATTCCGAGAAAAAGAACAAATTCTATTACCGGTCCCGACATTTGTCTTTTATGACAAATTTGAGTTAAGCCGTAAACTCATCTTCAAGAAGTTGCCCTATTCCAAATCGTTCTCAAGTCAAACAATAATAAAACATCTCAAGTCTGGTAGGAACCGTGGTTTGTACATCTCTAACCCCAATAATCCAATCGGTTACGCTTTTTCTCATTCAGAGCTCGACTCTATTTTACTATGTGCAAGTAGAAACAAGACCCTAACCATTGTTGACGAGGCATATTTTGAATTTTACGGCATAACGATAAAATCGTTGATCAAGAAATATCCCGAACTAATAATCCTAAGAACACTCTCGAAGGCGTTTGGACTGGCGGGAGCCCGTTTTGGCTACGTTATCGCCCACGAGAAAATGATAGAAAAGCTAGAAAAATTAAAGGGGCCACCATATATTGTGAGCCATCTTGCGTTGAAAGCCGGAATAGATTCTCTTGGACGCGTTGGGATTAAAAAAATGAACCAATACGTTAGGGAGAACCAGAGAGTGAGATCCGAGTTAGAAATTTTTCTTCAAAAACAAAAAATAGAATATTTCTCAAGTCAGACTAATTTCCTGACCCTAGGTGTCAATGATACTAAGAAATTTTTTGAATCCTTAAAGCGAAGAAATATTCTCCTGAAAGATCTCGCTGACTATCCTGACGGCAAAAATTGTCTAAAAAGTCATGTTCGCGTCACTATTCCTCCGTCAAATAAGTTAAAGCTGATAAAAGACTCACTAAACTCCCTCTTCCCTTAATTCCTCAATTAACGTTCTCGCTTTTTTTGAAAGTTTTACGGGCGTTTTTATAACTACACGGACAAGTAAATCTCCACGACGACCACCAGTATTTGGCACACCTTTCCCGGGTACTCGAATAATCTCCCCAAAGGCGACCCCAGCCGGCACCCTTACTTTAATTTCACCATCGAGCGCTGTAATTGAGTATTCGTGCCCGAGCAGCGCGTCAGAAAGTTTGACCGATAAATCCATCATCAAGTTTTGCCCATCACGTTTGAAAGTTGGGTGTTTCTCCACATGAACACGAACATAAAGATCGCCAGCCACTCCCCGAGCAATAGCTTCACCCTTGGCGGCCAATCTAATCATCTCTCCGTTCTCGATCCCCGACGGAATCACAATTTTGATTTCCTCGGTTTTTTTCAATGTGCCACGACCGGAACAAGTACTACACGGTTTTTCTGGCACTTGCCCCAAGCCACCACATTGCTCACACTCGCGAGCAGTTGTGAATGTCCCGATAAGAGATCGTCGCGTCTCGTGAAGTTTACCCTTGCCACCACATTTAGCACACGACTTTTGACTCGAACCAGGCGCGGCACCAGAGCCACTGCAAATCTCGCAGACACCAACCTTGGTTAATAAAACATTCCTCTCGGTACCAAACACCGATTCAGGAAAGGAGATCTGAATATCGACAGATATGTCACGACCACGTTTTTTCTGAACACCACGATTACCCTGGCCACCGAAAAAATCACCGAAAATGTCACCAAGATCAAATTGGAAATCCGCGCCATTCGCACCAGTAAAGTTACTGAAATCAAAACCGAAACCTTCTGTGCCACCGCCAAAACCACCCTGAGCACCTGTAGTACCATAAGCATCGTACTGACGTCTTTTTTGCTCGTCGGAGAGTGTTTGATAAGCTTCGCTAGCCTCCTTAAATTTCTCCTCATCACCCCCCTTTTTATCTGGATGGTACTTGTGTGCCAGCTTATGGAACGCTTTCTTTATTTCTTCCTTAGAGGCACCACGCTGTACCCCAAGAATATTATAATAATCTTTAGCCATTCTTTTGTTCTGGTTCTTCTGACGGTGGTGGTGGAGTTTGGGTTTGTTTGCTTAGCTCCGCGCCAATTTTCTGTGCAGAACTTGATAATGCGTCCACTGCCTGTTTGATTTCAGACAAGTTGTTACTGGTTTTTGCCGTTTTAAGAGCCCCGATTTTTTCTTCCACCTCCTTCACCAATTCGGCGGACAGTTTTCCCTCAGCGTCTTTTAGAGCCTTCTCCGACATATGAATCACTTGATCTGCAAGATTCTGTGTGTCAATCAATTCTTTCTTCTGTTTATCTTCTTCGGCGTGAAGTTCAGCATCTTTTTTCATTTTCTCAATGTCAGCATCAGTCAAACCAGAGCGCGCCTCAATTCTGATAGATTGTTCCTTACCTGTAGATTTATCCTTAGCCTTCACGCTTAAAATTCCATTGGCATCAATGTCAAAAGTTACCTCAATCTGGGGCAAACCACGACCAGCTGGAGCAATGCTGTCCAAAACAAAGCGACCAAGAGACTTGTTGTCAGAGGCAAGTGGCCGCTCGCCTTGTGTAATATGGATCTCCACACTGGTTTGGTTGTCCGCAGCGGTAGAAAAAATTTGAGAACGAGAAGTGGGAATCGTTGTATTTCGCTCAATAATCTTGGTACTTACGCCCCCTAAAGTCTCGATTCCAAGACTAAGAGGTATCACATCAAGCAATAAAACATCCTTAACATCTCCCTGAAAAATCCCCGCTTGAATCGCCGCTCCAACCGCCACCACCTCATCTGGATTGATGGAACGATTCGGCTCTTTACCGAATAATTTCTTAACCTCCGCAATAATTGCCGGCATCCTCGTCTGACCACCCACGAGAATAACCTCGTCAATGTCGGTAAATTTGTAACCCGAGGCTTCGACGGCCCGCTTGGTAATCATGATGGAGCGATCAATATATTCCCGCGCCAAATCTTCGAGTCTGGAGCGACTCATTTTGATTAAAAGATGTTTGGGTCCAGAAGCGTCAGAGGTAATGAACGGCAGATTAATTTCTGTTTCATTAAGGGTGGACAGCTCATGTTTTGCTTTCTCTGCGGCTTCCTTCAACCGCTGGAGAGCTAACTCATCTTTTATTACATCAATCCCACTCTCCTTTTTGTACTCTGCGGCAATCCATTGAACAATCTTCTGATCAATGTCCTCTCCGCCCATGTGAGAATCACCGTCCGTCGATTTAACAACAATACTCTGATCACCCTCCGCGCCAGTAATTTCCAAAACAGAGATGTCGAATGTACCGCCACCAAAGTCATAAACAACGATTTGTTCGTCTTTACGTTTATTGAAACCATAAGCCAACGCCGCCGCGGTCGGTTCATTGATAATTCGGCGAACCTTGAAACCAGCGATTTCCCCAGCATCACGTGTCGCCTTCCGTTGAGAATCATCAAAATAGGCTGGTACAGTAATCACCGCCTCTTCAATCTTCTCACCCAGATGCGCTTCCGCATCCTTCTTTAATTTTTGTAAAATGAGGGCCGAAATCTCTTCTGGACGATTAAACTTATCGCCCAATTTAACCTTTACCCCACCATCTTCCGAACGTTCAATCGCATAAGGTACTGTCCCACGATCACGTTGGATATTAGCGTCCTCGAACTTGTGTCCCATCATTCTTTTTACGCCAAAGATTGTATTTTTGGGATTCGTCACAGCCTGACGCTTCGCCAGAAGCCCCACCAATCGCTCACCAGACTTTGAAAGCGCAACGATTGAGGGGGTCGTTCGCGCCCCGTCGTTATTTTCAATAATTTTTGGCTCCCCGCCCTCGATATAAGCCATGGCGGAGTTAGTGGTACCAAGATCAATGCCTAAAATTTTTGCCATAATTTATATTTTAAAAACTAATAATTAAACTTTATGCCCCACCTTCACACTTGCTGGCCGAACCACCCTACCGTTAAGACGGTAACCCTTCTGCGACACTTCCAGCACGATATTATCTTCCTCTTCTTTATTTGTGTCAACTGTAGCAATTGCCTGGGACTCAGACGGATTGAAGGTTTGCCGGAGAGGATCAATTATCTCTACGCCATTTTGTTTGAGGATTGCTACGAACTTGCTGGCGATCTGTTCTGTACCGGGGAACCAAGCTGTCGCCTGATCCAGATTGTCCATCAGATCAATCAGTTCTAAAAGCAAATTCTCATTAGCAAATTTGATCGTCTGGATTCTTTCTTGCTCACTGTTGCGTTTCAGATTTATATAGTCTGCTCGTAAGCGTTGACTAGTTTCTAGATACTCCTGTTTCTCGCTCTGACATTGTTTCAATTTAGCGCGCATTTTCTTCAACACCTCTTCTGGGGGCGTATCTTCCGCTTCAACCTCAAATTCTAATTCTCGTTCTTTATCCTTCATCTTTAACTAAAGTCATTCTCTATCTCTTTTGCTTTCAACTTCAGTTGGGTGTGGCGCTCGTCATCACAGGAACACTCCTCTAGAATATCACCTTTAGCGGGACAGTCCGGTGTCTGACAAACACCGGGCATCTCCCCCACCTTCTCACATTGAAGACAAACATAGTGTGTCATGTTCTATAAAATTAAACTTCTAAAAACAAACCTAGCGTTTCGACCACTGCGGCGACTTGCGCGCTTTCTTCAGACCGAACTTACGACGCTCTTTCATTCTAGCATCTCGTGTCAAGTGTTTTCCTTTTCGTAAATCAGCCTTCCTCTCTGGAGCAAATTTGAGTAGTGCCCGTGCGACACCATGGGCAAGCGCTTCAGCTTGCGAGTGAATCCCACCACCTAAAAGTTTGGCGCTGACGGAGAGTTTGCTGGTAATCGAGAGATCCGTCAAAACACTCTTAGCGATTAGGCACATTTCCTCTGTAGGAAAATATTTTTCTAATACCTTGCCGTTAACGACAAAATGATTCTTCCCATCATCGAGCAAACGAACACGGGCTATGGCCTCCTTCCTTCGGCCCAATCCTTCGTAGTATTGTGCGTGAGTTTTTGTTGTTTTAGTGGTCATAATTATTCGGTAATATGAAGCTGTTTCAATAGGACAGCACGAAGTTTGTTACGCGGTAACATTCCTTTTACAGCCAAGCGGAGCGGCTCAGACAGCCCACCATGCTTCTCAATGACTTTAGCGAGTGACGGTTGGCGCAACCCGCCAGGATATCCGGTGTAGCGTGAGTATGTTTTGGTCTCACGCTTCAAAATACTAACGTTCATCTTGCCAACATTATCAACGTGCACCTCGAGCTTCGGTGCGAGATGACGCTGATAATTAGCAAGAGTTTTCCCACGCAAAGCCAGTGCCGCCTCACTAGCAACTCGGCCCATTGCCCTTCCTGTTGCATCAATTTTATAAATTACATTAGGCATAAATTTAGACTAACTCAATTAAAGCTTGGCGACTAGAATCACTTTCACGTTTTGGTAATTTTACAATCCTTGTATAACCGCCAGCCCGGTCTAAATACTTTGGTGCCACCACCTCAATTAACCGCTTGGCTCTGGCCGCCGTACCCAAACGAGAAACAAGTAGGCGGTGGTTAGCCAAAGTCTTCACCCGAGCACGAGTTATTAATTTCTCCACAAACGGACGCAGCTCTTTGGCCTTGGCTTCGCTCGTCTTAATTCGGCCACGCAAAATCAGACTCTCGGCAAGTGAACGCATAAGAGCTAAGCGTTGATTTTTAGGACGACCAAACTTTCGATTGTGATTACCGTGTCGCATTTTATTTCTTGAGGGTTAAACCATATTCTATCAACAATGACTTGATTTCTTGAATACTCTTCTCACCCAGCCCTTCCAAATCTTTCAAGTCTTCCTCCTTTTTCTTAGTGAGGCCGCCGAGTGTGCGGATTCCAGCATTATCCAGCGCCTTAAGTGTCCGTGCAGGTAGATTGAGATCTTCCATCCGCGTCTTCAAAACATCCTGAGATGCTTCTGTCGTCTTCTCCTTCTGTATTGGTGATACGACTTCGTCTACAGTCTCTATTTCGGTTTCCTTGAAACCAACAATAGCCCTTAGTTGAGTGATCATCGTCGCAATCGATTTCTCCAGTGCTTCATGGGGTGTTATTGTGCCGTCAGTTTCAATATTTAAACGCAGGCGGTTGTAATTAGTTTGGTCTCCTACGCGCATGTTTTCTACCTCATAACTAACCTGTTTAATTGGCGTAAAAACCGCATCAAGAAAGATCGTCCCAATTTCATTGTGATCTTTACGAATCGCCGTCTTACTTACATAACCAAGACCCTTCTCAACCACCATTTCGATATCCAACGTCGCCTTCTTGTCGGTAAGAGTAGCGATGAGTAAATCTTTGTTCAAGACCTCAACCTGACTCCCGCCCTTGATATCTTTTGCTGTGGCCTCCCCCAGTCCTTTCGCCGTTAATTGCACGCGCTCAGGGCCATCACTTTCCATTCGGAAACGCAATTTCTTAATTGCCAAAATGATACGAATCACATCCTCTTTCACGCCCGACAAAGTACTGAATTCGTGATCAGCACCGGAAATCTTCACCGAGGTAACCGTCGCACCAATGAGTGAGGAGAGAATAATTCGACGCAACGAATTGCCGAGAGTGTGACCATATCCAGGGTAGAGGCCCTCAATCTCATAAGAACCACGAACATTGTCCTCGCTGATAATCTTAGGCTTAGATGGCAGGATGATATTTGAGTCAATCATAAAATATTTTTTAAAATTATTTAACTTTTATTATTAAAGCCTAAACTCGACTGTAAAACTCCATAATCGCTCCAAAATTGATTTCCCCTTCCGTTTCCCCAACAAGTGGCCGACCCAAAACTTTTCCCTCCTTGCCCACCTCATCATAGGCAAGCCAGGTCGGAACACTGCGGGTTACTTTTTCCTCGCCCCCACCCCCTTCAACGGTGACCATTCTACCGACGCCTCCGGAACGACTTTCCATCCGCACGGCAACTCGGTCGTTTATCTTCATCTGGTGTGAAGGAATATTAAGCCTTCGATTATTCACGACAATGTGTCCGTGGGTGACCATTTGACGGGCAGCGGCACGCGAAGGTGCTAAACCAAGACGGAAAACGACATTATCAAGACGTGACTCCAGGGTTTGATAGAGTACAACGTTTGGATTCTCGCCAACCTGATGATGGTCACGAACTTTCTTTACATAGCTACCAAACTGACTTTCTTTCAAAAGATAGGTATAGCGAGCTTTTTGTTTTTCTAGTAATTGCTTGCCGTATTCAGACAAGGCCTTTGGTCTACGCCCACCCGGCTTCTTACCACCACGCCCCATTTCCGAAGATAAACTAAACTTAGAAGTCTGCGTTTTTGGGAAAACCCGACTACCGAGTCGACGAGCAATTTTAAATTTTGGTCCGATAATCATAATTATTTTAAAAAATTAAACGCGACGTGGTTTCTTAGGTTTCGGTCCATTGAAAGGCACCGGGGTTACGTCCTTAATATTGTTAATCACCAATCCCTTACCGGAAAAGGCACGGATTGCCGCCTCACGCCCCGCCCCCACACCCTTTAGAATAACGTCAATTTCCTTCAAGCCAAGCGCCTGAGACCGGTCGGCTAGTAGTTCTGCGACACGGCCAGCAGCAAACGGTGTTCCTTTTTTGGCCCCCCGAAAACCGAGTGAGCCAGAGGAAGACCACAGATAGGCATTCCCAGAGAGATCGGTGAGAAGAATTTTCGTATTGTTGTAAGTTGCCTCGATATGGAAAACGCCACTAGCTAATTTCTTTTTGCTTGAGGATACCACCGTCTTGGCGACAACAGCGTTACCACTACCCGATTCGGTTGTGATTCTTTTTTTACCCATAATTATTTCTTCTCTACCTTTTTACGACCAGAACCCATAGTCTTGCGGACATTACCACGACGAGTTCGTGAATTTGTCTTAGTTCGCTGCCCACGAGATGGTAGTTTCTTCGCGTGACGAGTGCCACGGTAACTTTTCACATCAATCAAGCGTTTAATATTTGAGGAGACTTCGCGCTTGAGCACTCCCTCGGTTTTATATCCCTCAATAATGTGGCGGATGGTGTTCTCCTGTTCAGACGTAAGTTTCTTGGTGCGTTCGTTGTGGTCAATTTTAGCATCGTCTAGAATCGAACGAGCACGACTTCGGCCAATGCCATAAATCGTGGTTAGGGCCACTTCTAAACGCTTATCATCAGGGATGGTGATACCGGCAATACGCATAAATTACTGTTTTTGTTTATGGCTTGGTTTAGTCCGACACAGAACATAGAGATGGCCACTCCGACGGACCATCTTACAGTCAGCACAACGCTTTTTGATTGATGCTCGAACTTTCATAGTCGTCTAATAATTCTACCTTTGCCGCCGTAGGGATCAAGCAAGACTTCTACCTTATCTCCGACCAGAACACGAATTCGATGAATCCGCATTTTGCCCGAAAGATAGGCCAAAATCGCCTTTTCCGACGACTCCAATAACACTTCAAACAAGGTGTTGGGCAAGGCTTTCACCACGACACCGGAAACCACGTCTTTACCGTCAATTTCCATGTTTAAAGTTAACCACGCCAGTGTAGCAGATAATCATCATTACAGTCAAGACACAGGGAATTTAAAAGTAATTCGGGTCGGGTCGGAGGGAATTCCCCGAAGCCAGGGGGGTCGATAAGTTACCTTAATTTTTTCTAATCCCCTAACCTGCGAGACAACCTCATCGATCTCACTTTTCTTCACCCCCGCTAATTTACTGGCCAGATCAATCTGATTGATAATCGGAGTAAGGACAACCGAACCGGAAACTTGCAGTGTCTCTTCCTTAACTTCCATTAAACTATTGGTCGGCGTGTTGTTGAAGGCAATTCGTAAATCCGCCATATTATTAATTTCTAAATCACCCGGCGTGAATCCAGGGACTCTGGCGCCGACCAATTTTTCAAGTAAGCCGGCTCGAGGCAATATTATGGCAGTAAGTGTTGCACTTTCTTTGAGAGTGACAGCTGAACCGTTGTCACTAAAACCAAGATCTGATACATCCTTCACGTCAACGAGGGCCAGGGAATCCAGAAGAATGAATGTCTCGGGAATCTTAGTCCGCGCTTCATTAAGTAAGTCACGAGTAATATCAGCCCGAAGCTGGGCCCTTGTTCGAGACTCTTCTTCCTCAGACAAGTTTGGAGCCTCACCGATGAAACCACCCGTCAATGCTGTCTTGGATCGAGCAAAAAACTTATCAAACCGAGGATCGCCCTTAAATCCAGGGATAGTGAAATCCGTTGCCTCGCCATTGTAGTCTGCCCCGGGTGCATCGGCATAGACAGTTGTCTCCACTGAACCGGGCGTCACCTTGCCATTAACTATTTTTGTCCCCGGAACAGTAATGGCGTCACGAATCCGATAAACCTTACCATTTTCAGTCTGAAAGCGAGTATTCGCAATTAGCTTTTGGGCCGCTGAACTATAATTATTATAAATGACAATCTGACCGCTTGCCGAACGACTGACCTTCTCTGTCCCGGAAACTTTCACGACCTTACTGGCTGTTTGCGTGGGCAAAGTCACGACATCGAAAGCGAGCCCCTTGCCATCACGGGAAATCGTGAGTGTGTCGGATAGTGGTAGATTGATGAGGGTCGGCGTAATCTCTACCGTAACTCGCGCAAGTGCCAGCGTGCCGAAAAAAATTACAAACACAAGTACAAATACCGCCCCGACAAACCAACCCAGCCGGAATCGACGCGGTGCCCGTGACGTACGGACATATTGCGGTTTCGGAGGCGGCGGTACAGACTGAGCACGTTTTGGTGGCAAAACTTCACGCAAGCTTCGCCGTACTTTAATCTCATCCATTTTCATTATTTTATTTTAACACAAAAATCTGTTAAAAGAGAAAGCGTCTTTGGTTCAAGAAGATTGATTACTGGCAACTTGGCACTGAAAATAGTTTTCCCCAAATCAGCTTGTCGTAAAATTTTGGCAAATCTGGAACCCAGCGAACCCTCCTCAACCAGTAAAACGATCTCACCAGACCAGAAACGATGTTGAAGTACTTTCTCTAATCCAGCAACGAAAGACTCCGCCCATTCCGTTTCCGATTTGTAGTCTCGTCCTTTTTTGTCCTCTCCTTCTGATTCCAACTTTGCTCTTGCAACGACCGACGCTTGCTCACCACTTACCATTGCTTCGCGCACCAAGGCGTGTGAACCAATAGGGTAGGACATCGTCTCGCGGATAATCCCCCGCCACACGAGAGTTAGTTCCGTTAATTCCCCACCAATATCAACCAGGACAAAGCTCTGTTCTGTCGGCCGTTTATCTCGCAGGCTAGTGAAAATTGCAAAACTTGAAGAATGCCATTCCACCTGATCATGATGACAAGCCGAGCGGATAATCCCGCCAAATTTCTCCGTCACCTCTCTAGAGGCCACACTCAGATAATGCGCGATTTCCAGATTGGAGACGACCTGACCGTGTGGTTCATTAACCGTATATCCGTTAAGACGGAAACGCATAATCTTCGAATCGATCAGAGATTGTTTGGGGTCGTTTTTTATCTTCTCCGTTTCTTTCATCAATAATTCGCCCACCAGTTTCTCGGTAACGGAAAACGGTTTCTCCGCGGTGTGACGAATGATGTTCAGGCTTCCGACAATAAATGGCGATGCAAGGAAAATAAGCACTTTCTCTGGCGATCCCATTTTCGCACCAAGCAAATCCGCCATTACCCGCTTCAGTGTTTCTCCAACGTCATCCAAAAATATTTTACCTTCCAGTTTTTCTGGCACTCGGCACTCCTTTTCTGTTTGAAAAACTAATTTTTTCTCACTAATCAATCCCCCACTAACGCTTGAGCTACCAACATACACGATGGCCCGAACCGACATTCCGAAATTATAACATAAAAAAAGGCCGTCCACGCCAACTTCTAGATAGAAATTGTAAAACGTGGACGGCCGAGTTGGAGGAGCAAATGAAAGGACCAAATCTACCCTAGATTGTAGCCGATCTCGCCGGCAGTGGCAATACCCGAAGAGCAAGCCAAGTCATGCCACTAATGGCAAGACTAACCATCCCGCCCATCACCCCCATAATCAAGGGCGAGCTAGTCTGATACACGGCTCCGTAAAGCATCCCCAGGGCGGCGCCGAACACGGCCACCAATCGACAATTCTCGCTCGTGAGAACGAAGGTGTGATAGGTGAATCGGTAGAGAAATTTAACGCAGTAGGACATTCCCTGCATAATCGCTCCCGCTAATTCTGGAAGGGACACAACGACCTTACCGGCCACCTTCAGAACCTGCCACAATAGCCAAAGAGCCCAAAACGGAGCGGTGAAAAAGTTGCACCGCTTCGCCATCTTCTTCATGCCGCGATAAGCAGGAAAAGACGGTTGGTTCACAAAGGACAACAAAATCAACAGAAACCAGACGGTTGCCGAATATAAACCCACAATCAATCCCAATACTTCCGCCAGATCCTCCTGGCCACCCAAGAAGAGAAGGGCTGGCAACCACAGGACGACACTGCAGCCCCAAATGAAAGGGGTGGGATAAAGTACCACCATCTCCAGTCTTCGTCGTTTCCTGGGACTAATCCACCGCACCCCCCTCCAGACCTCCTTCATCTTCTGACCGAAAACGATCGGTCGCGGTAAGATGTAGGCTGTCAAGCAACCCACAGCGAAGCCGATGAGCGACCAAGCCACATTGCCGACATAGGTGTAGATGAACACTCCACCCACAATGCCACCACAGAATGCTCCGATGAAACTTCTCAACCAGTTCGGGATCTTCAAACCTTCCTCTTGCTGGTTCATTGAAGAACCTCCTTTCAGAAAAATGTTGTCAAAGGGCCACAATGGCTCGAGCTATTTCCGTTCACAATTATACACAATAGCCCATTTTAGTCAAGTACTGGGAACAATAAAATCCGCTTGCGAGACACGACATTCTCGCAAGCGGGGGTGACTGGGGTGGGTGGACCCCTATCAGCTCCAGAGTAACACAAGAAGCCCGCCGAACACAATAACCCCCCAACCCTATTCCAACACCGCCTTAATCCGCCTCACGCCAGAAGCGACCGCCTCTTCCTTCACAATTTTGAATACTCCTTTCAAATCTTGCGTATTGCCCACGTGCGGCCCACCGCAAAACTCCTTGGAATAAGCCCGCTCCAAACTTTCCCCGATGAAATAAACACTAACCTGGTCGCCATACTTATCACCGAAGAACATCCGCGCTCCAACTTTCTCGGCCTCAACTTTCGGTAAAACGATAGTCTGTACCGGGAGCTTTTCCTCAATTTTCTGATTCACAATCTCTTCTATTTTTTGTTTTTCTTGGTCGGTTAATTTTTGGCTGTGAGCAAAGTCGAAACGCAAACGCTCACTTGTAATGTTACTCCCCTTCTGGGCAACATTGTCTCCAAGTACATCATGAAGTGCTTGATGCAATAAGTGGGTAGCGGTGTGATATTGCACCACCTTCTCGTCACCCGCATCAGCCAAGCCGCCCTTAAACTTTTTCCCCGCTCCGGCACGAGAAGTTTCTTGGTGTTTCTCCATTTCGATTGCAAATTTTTCCTCATCAATCTTTAGGCCTTTTTCAACCGCTAATTCTTTTATTAATTCAAGGGGGAAGCCATAAGAAGTGAAGAGAAGGAACGGGTCTGCCCCTTTTTCAAATTCCTGCAAACCTCTTTTCAGAGTCTCACGAAATTTATTCTCCTCTCTCTCAACCTCTTGTTTTATTTTCTCCTTATTTATTTTTAGATTTTCATAGACATCACCATATTTATCGATCACTGTCTCCACCAATCGAAACAATGAGTTGGGTTTAAAGTTAAGGGTGTCGGCATAGCGCACTGATCGCCGCAACAGTCTCCGCAAGATATATCCACTATCTGTGTTGGAGGGAGTAACACCATCAGCAATCATGAAAACGGCGGTTCTAATATGATCAGCCACAACCCTCTTCGCTTTCGTGTCGCCAGAATTGGAAAATTCTTCGATTTTAGTGATGATTGGAGAAAATAAATCTGTTTCGAAAATACTGGTTTTTCCTTGAACAGTAGTCAACAAACGCTCTAAACCCATTCCGGTATCAATACCTTTTGTCTCTAAGGCCGTCAGGGTCGCCTTGTCTGCTAAAAGATTTTCTCTGTTACTATCACAGAAATATTCATTGAACACAATGTTCCAGATTTCCACGTCTTCGCCACCCTTATTCCTACAATAAATTTCGGTGGTCGGGCCACAGGGACCAGAATCACCGGTTGGACCCCAGAATACATCTTCCATTCCTTGTTCGCGAATATCCGTTACGCCGAGAGATTCCCAGATTTTCTTCGATTCACCATCCTTAGGCACAGAACCCTTACCCTCAAAAACAGTGACATAAGAAATCGGCAACTTCACTCCTTGAGTAATAAACTCGTATGCATACTTTATTGCTTCTTCTTTGAAATAGCCCCCGAAAGAGAAGTTGCCCAGCATTTCAAAGAAGGTGAGATGCGTGTCATCCCCCACCTCTTCAATATCAGAGGTTCGCACGCACTTTTGAACTGAGGTTGCGCTCGATGAACTGAAGTCCTCCTGCGCGTTTTTCTCGCCCGTGTAATAGGGTTTGAATTGCTGCATCCCCGCTGTAGTAAAGAGAACCGACGGATCGTTTTCCGGCACAAGCGACGAGGAAGACATAATCGTATGCCCCCTCGCTTTGAAAAATTCCAGAAACCTCTGTCTGATTTCTTTCGAATCCATTGGGAAAACTCTAGCAAAAAAATTGACGAATTGAAAGTAAGTTGCTATGTTCACCATCGATGATTTCCACTAAATTATGAGAAAAGGTGACATCATAAATATTCTAAAATCTGGCGGCGTAGGCGTTTTACCAACGGACACAATCTATGGTCTGGTGGGCAGGGCTCTTACGCCGAGGGCGGTCAAGAGAATCTATACTTTAAAAAAGCGAGCGAGAAACAAGCCGTTCATAATCTTGATTAGTCGTTTAGAAGATCTTGAACTGTTTGACATAAAATTAGACAAAAATCTCAAAAGTAGACTAGGTGAATTCTGGCCCGGGCCAACCAGCATTATTATAAATAATATTGCTTTTCGTCTTCCTAAACTCGTTTGGCTCAGGAAAGTAATTTCAGAAACCGGTCCACTTATTGCCACAAGTGCCAACCCAGAAGGCAAGCCGCCAGCAGAGGATATTATTGAAGCAAAAAGGTACTTTGGTCAGAACATAGATTTTTATCTTGCAGGAAAAACCGGCAAAAAACCATCCCGTTTAATCAAATTCTGGGGAAAGAAAGTTCTTTATTTGCGCTAAGTTTTGACAGCTGTTAGAATAACCACCATATGGAAAATAATAAATTAAGCGTCCCGGCCGCGATTGTAATTGCCGGAATTATAATTGCCGGAGCTGTAATTTATAACGGACAAAAAGCGTCAAATGGTCCCTCTGTTCCAGAATTTAAACCAAAAAAATTACTTACAATAGACAATACCGACCATATTCGAGGTAACCCGTCAGCACAGATAACTATTCTGGAATATTCCGATTTAGAGTGTCCTTTTTGTAAACAGTTCCACAAAACAATGGAGCAAGTTATGAAAAGTTATGGTAATGACGTGAGGTGGGTCTACCGCCACTTGCCATTGGAAATTCATCCTAAGGCACAGAAGGAAGCCGAGGCCACCGAATGTGTCGCCGCTCTTGGGGGTGAGGACAAATTCTGGCAATATACCGATAAAATTTTCGATATAACACCCTCCAACAATGGCCTAGACCTAGCGCTTCTTTCCCAACTAGCAGAGGAACTGGGAATTAACCGCCAGGCCTTCGATTCCTGTTTAACAAACGGGGAATCAGTCCAGCGTATCAAGCGTGATGTAGACAATGCCGTAGAAACCGGCGCTGCTTATACGCCATTCAGTATTATTATCAACAAGAAGGACGGGGCCAAAGAACTGGGCGGGGCAATGCCATTCGACAAGCTAGAAGCAATTCTCAAGAAAGAGTTGGGTATTGAGTAAGGATTCAATAACCCATAAGTTTTTTTGCCTTGTCGTGCTGACGAATTTTCTCGTGAGCCTTTGCTTCAATCTGACGAATACGCTCACGAGTCACACCGAATTCCAAACCCACTTCTTCCAGGGTTCGCATTACCCCATCAGTGAGACCGTGCCGCATCTCTAGAATCCTTCGTTCCTTCGGTGATAAATCCGCTAGAATCTCCTGAATCTGATCTCGAAGAATCCGGTGGGAAGCATCTTTGTCTGGTGACGCAATTTTCTGATCTGGAATAAATTCACCAAGCGTGGAGCGTTCCTCATCGCTGTTCGTCGGCTTGTCTAGAGAGGTTGTACTCTGGTCAATTTGTTCGATGGTATAGACCTTCTCGATATCAACACCCATCTCGGTAGCAATCTCGGCTGGTAATGGTTCACGGCCGAGGTCTTGTGTCAGTCGTCTAACCACCTGCTTGTACTTCGCAATTGTCTCAACCATATGGACAGGAATACGAATCGTACGCGACTGATCAGCAAGCGCCCGTGTAACCGCCTGACGAATCCACCAAGTAGCATAAGTAGAAAATTTGTAACCACGGGTCCAATCGAATTTCTCAACCGCCTTAAAAAGACCGAGGTTACCCTCCTGAATTAGATCAAGCAGAGTTAGATCTGCGCTCCGTCCAATGTAACGCTTCGCAATCGAGACTACCAATCGCAGGTTCGCATGAGCCAGTGCTTTCTTGGCTTCTTCGTCACCCTGCAGAATTCGTCGTGCGAGCTCACGCTCATCGGCCGCATTGATTAGCTTATGCTTACCAATTTCCTTCAGATACATTTGAACGGAGTCCAGCGAACCACCACCAAGACGTTCCTGGAGTTTAGCCTCATCCACATCATCAAGTAATCCTCCTTCTTCCAAGACATCGACACCGGCAAGTTCAAACTTTTCATAGATTTCGTCCAGCAGAGTCAGATTAGTTTCAATTGTCGGAAACTCCTTTAGTAATTCCGCGTAGGTCACGAAGCCACGCCCCCTTCCCCTTTGAAGCAATCTCCCTATTTTCTGTTCATTCTGTTCGCGTTCACGCACCGCGACAGTTTTAGTTTTAGTTGGTTTAACTTTTGATTTCTGCTTTAGTTTTGGCTTTACCTTCCTCTGGATCTTTTTTGTTTTAGACTTTATCTTTTTTGCCTTATTCACCGGTAACTTCTTTCTCTTTATTTTTTTTGGCATAATTATTTTTTATTTTTTTAAATCACTAATTTTTTGATAAATCTTTTGTAGCTCTTTTAGAATTGTGTCTTCCTGTTCCGGCTCTCGACTCAATTTAAAACGTAATTTTTCAATCTCCTCCTGCCACAAATCAATTTGTAAATTGCTAAATAGTTCCTGAATTTCCTGTTCCAGCTTATCTGACGCCATTCCAGCATAACCAAGTTCCATGGTCAACACCAGCTCATTTTTCTTCAACTCTAATTTTGCCATAGTTTCATTAAATCTCTTCTCCCCCAAAATATTCCGTAATCTTTCTTTCAAATCTTGGCCCTGCCACCAGAGGCCAAATAATTGAGTGAGAATTCTATCCGTCCGCGTTTCTGTTGTGGCCACCTTGCCACCAATTTTTGATTCCATTTTTTTGATAGAATATAACTTCTCCCTTATGATGTTTTCTGATAACTGGGTCAACAAACTTACCCTGGAGAGATAGTATTCCCGATCATGGGCGTTCGGTAGAGAAACTAAATAGGGATAAACATCCTGTTCGATCTTGTGGATTAGATCTAATTTGTCCTTGGCGCTGGTTGTCATCGTGTCGAGCAAGAAATCAATCACCGGCTTCGCTCCATTAAGCAAGTCCGACCAAATCTTTTCATCCTTCACAATAATATCGGCCGGATCGTGGCCCTTCGGCAGTGCAACCAACTTAACCTCAAAGCCAGCAGCGAGGGCCAGTGAAATCGAACGACTCGCCGCCGCCAAACCGGCCTTGTCACCATCAAAAGCCATCACAATCTTGTCGGTCAATCGTTTAATTAACGTGAGATGTTCATTGGTTAGTGCCGTGCCAGAAACAGCGACGGTTTGAAGGAATCCCGATTGATGTGACAAAAGTAAATCCAACTGACCCTCTACGACAATGCAGTGTCCTGCGCGTCGGATTGCAAGCTTGGCACGATCGTAAGCATAAAGGATGTCTGACTTGTGATAAAGAATAGTCTCTGGTGTGTTCACATATTTTCCCCCAACAGAACCAGAACCATCATCCTCGCCAAAAATTCTTCCCGAAAAGCCAACAACCCGACCAGCCGAATCAGACAAAGGAAACATAATCCGCGAGCGAAAACGATCATAGATGCTACCATTTTTCTCCGAACGTAAAACTAAACCCGACTTCAGCATTATGTCTTCGCTAAACCGCCGTCCCGAGAGAAAACTCGTTAGACTTTGCCAACCAGCAGGCGCGAAACCCAAAGCAAAGCTTTTCATCGTTTCCGGTTTTAAACCACGACTAATCAGGTATTCCCTCGCCGCGATCTGATCTGATAATTGTTCCACGTAATAGTCTCGCGCCACCTCCAACAGACGATAGAGATTTTCTTTCTCGGTATTATCTTTACGAACATGAGACGATTCCAGGGGTACACCAACCCGCTCGGCCAGCATTTTGAGGGCCGGTAAGAATTCCAGACCCTCAATCTCTTCGGCAAAACTAATCAAATCTCCACCACGATTGCAACCAAAACAATGCCAAGTCTGCCTTGCGGGTGAGACAAAGAAAGACGGTGTTTTTTCGTTATGGAAAGGACATCGCGCCTTCCAGTTTGTCCCCGCCTTTTCAAGTTTAAGATAATCGGAGACAAAATCGACGATATTTAATTTAGCTTTTACTTGTTCAACGGTTGACGACATTTAAGCGATCGTGTCTCCGTTATTTCTTTTCCAGAAATCAGGTCGAAGACCAGTGCCGGCTGGAATTAGGCGTCCAACTATCACATTCTCCTTTAGACCTCGAAGTTTAGCCACGCCCCCCTTCACCGCCGTACGAATAAGCACTCGTGTAGGCTGACCGAACGCCACCGCAGAGACGAAGCTCCCGGTATTGAGGGAAACCTCCGAGATACCAAGCAACACCGTTTCAGCCGTTGCTTCTTCAGCATTCTTCTTTTTACCCACAGCGTTTGAGTCAAGCAGATCGTGATTCTCCACAATCTCCCCCTGATCAAAGTTGCTACTACCAGTTTGTTTAATTTTTCGACGAGAAAACATCTGCCGGATAATCAATTCAATGTGTTTGCGGGAAATGGAAGCACCTTGTAACTCATAGATCTTGCTAATCTCATCGATGATATACTCCTCTGTTTCTGCCTTGCCACTAAAACGAAACATCTCCTGTAGATCAGCTGGACCGTCCGTTAGAAGTTGACCTCGCTTCACGTCGTCACCCTTCTTCACTAGAACCTCGCGCAAAAGTGGCACAATAAATTCTACATTCTCACTCTTGCCCTTGGCCAGCTTCGTCCCTGGTGCCGCAAGGATTGTGATGGTTATTTGTTTATGATCTTTCTTCACTTCCAAAACTGTTCCATCTACAGTCGAGACAAGCGCGGGATTCTTGGGACTGCGTCTTTCAAAAATTTCTTCCACCCGTGGCAAACCACCCACAATGTCACCTCCAACATCGACACCACCAGAGTGCTTTGTGCGCATTGTCAGCTGAGTCCCCGGCTCACCGATTGCTTGGGCCGCCACAATACCAACTGGTTCGCCAATTTCCACCAAACGACCCCGTCCTAAGTCCTTGCCGTAACATTGCTGACACACACCCTCTTTCGACTGACAAGTAAGTAGGGTCCTAATTTGTGCTTCCTCCACGCCCTCTTTTTCTGCCACCTGCGCCTCTTCACGAAGAATGAGGTGGCCTTTTTTGAACAAGACCTTACCCTCCTTTGTTTTAAGATCCCGCGCAAGGACACGACCCCAAATCAAGTGGGCAATACCACGGTTGAAACCAGATGTCTGGGATGTCGAAATTAATTTACCATCAGTGTCACCGCAATCAATCTCGGTGATTCTTATATCCTCAGCGACATAAACCAAACGCCGCGTAAGGTAACCAGCCTTAGCTGTATTGAGCGCCGTATCGGTGAGAGTTTTACGAGAACCGTGCGTTGTAATAAAGTACTCAAGAGGAGTGAGACCTTCTTTGTAAGACGAAATAATCGGGAAGGCAATGCGTTCACCGGCGGGGTTAATAATCAAGCCCTTCATACCAGACATCTGACTAATTTGACTCGTGGAACCGCGTGCCCCGGATGTAAGCATGTGAAAAACTGAGCCTTCCTTATTCAAGCCGTCAATGAGAACCTTCTCAATTTTATTTTTTGTTGTGTTCCAGATCTTCAGTGTTAGAAGATACTTTTCGTTGCTAGAGAGTAGACCTTCGTTATATTTATCTTCCAATGCCGCTGCCTCAACCCTCGCCCCGTCGACGATCCCCGCCTTTGCTTCTGGAACCTGAATATCGTCTAGTCCCCAAGTCGTTCCAGAAATAGTAGCGTAATGAAAGCCAAAATCTTTCAGACGATCGAGGATATTACTCACCTCGTCAATTGTGCGCTCACTTATTAGGCGATCCATTATCGTGCTAATTTCCTTGCCAGTAACTTCTTTATTCAGAAAAGGCAAATCACCCGGCAGATTACGATTAAAGAGAATGCGCCCAACCGAAGTTTCAAGCATCTCGTCTTTTATTAGAACCTTAATCTTTTCTCGAATGTTAATGGCGTCGAAATTGTAGGCGGTGATTGCCTCCTCCGGACTACCAAAAAACTGAACGGCCTCCTCGGTCTCGTCACGAAACTTCGTTACCCAGTAACAACCAAGCACAATATCCAGTTTAAGGTTTATAACTGGACTGCCATTCCCTGGTTTAAGAATATTTTTGTTGGCCGCCATTAATTCTCTTGCTTCTCTCTGGGCGGGAACAGAAAGTGGGATGTGTACGGCCATCATGTCACCGTCGAAGTCAGCATTGAAAGCAGAACAAACCAGCGGATGAACTTGAATGGAATTACCCTCAATCAAAATCGGACGAAAAGCTTGGATACCAAGACGGTGTAGAGTTGGAGCACGATTCAAGAGGACATATTTGTCTTTAATCACTTCTTCGAGAATGGCCCAGACTTCTGGTACCTGGTCACTGATTAGACGTCCAGCACCGCGAATATTGAAGGCAAACTCTCTTTCGAGAATTTTTGCGATTACAAACGGCCGAAAAAGTTCCAATGCGATATGTTTTGGTAAACCACATTCAGAAAGCTTCAAATCTGGGCCGACAACAATAACCGAGCGACCGGAGTAATCTACCCGCTTACCCAATAGATTCTGACGGAAACGCCCTTGTTTACCGCGAAGTGAGTCGGAAAGTGATTTAAGTGGTCGACGCTGGGCTGGATTAACCGCACCGGCACCCTGACCACGACGAATAGAATTATCGATTAATGCATCAACTGCTTCTTGAAGAATTCTCTTCTCATTACGCAAGATGACTTCTGGTGCGCTTAATTCCTTGAGCTTCCTTAGACGATTATTGCGGTTAATCACCCGGCGATAAAGATCGTTTACATCACTTGTCGCGTGTCGTCCACCGTCAAGCGCCACCATCGGTCGTAAGTCTGGTGGGATAACGGGCACCGCCATTAGGAACATCCACTCCGGGCGTAGACCCGCACGTTTCATTGATTTAATTAGATTGTAGCGTTTCTGAATCCGAACACGTTCCAGTGCGCTTGCTTCAGCTAACTCACCTTCTACTTCAATCAAAAGTTTACCCAAGTCAGCATTGCAACAAATGTTATAGAGCGCTTCGGCCCCAATCTCGGCCTCAAAAACCGAACCATATTTTAACGACAAACGATGATAAGCAACCTCATCCAAGACCCGACCGACAGTTAAGTTTTCCAGACTATTCTTCGCGTTCTGCATTTGTTCTTTCAGTGCTTCCTTACTTCGGTCATCTTGCAGCGTTTTCAATCGTTGTTTGTACTCTTGATCAATATCCTTGAGCAATTTCGCCTTATCTTCAACGTTTACTTTGGTCACAATGTAGCCGGCAAAATAAACAACCTTCTCCAAATCGGTCATTGAGAGATTGAGAAAGAGCCCGAGACGAGAGGGTATTGCCCGCACGAACCAGATGTGAGAGACGGGTGAAGCCAACTCAATATGCCCCATTCGTTCACGGCGAACAATTGAGTTGGTAACCTCTACGCCACAACGCTCGCAGACAATATCTTTGTAGCGAATTCGGCGATACTTGCCACAGTAACATTCATAATCACGTTCTGGCCCGAAAATACGCTCGTCAAAAAGGCCACCTCGCTCGCTACGACCAGTTCGATAATTTATTGTCTCCGGTTTCGTAACCTCGCCACGTGACCACTCACGAATTCGTTCTGGACTGGCCAAACGCAAACTGATTGCGTTAAAATCCAATTCCGTTTCGTTTCTTTTTGGAGTAATCATAATGGTTAGTTAACTTTTTTAAGTTCTACATCGAGTGCCAAACCCCGAAGCTCGTTTAGCATCACATTGAAAGAGGCTGGTAAATTAGGTAAACCAATCTCCCTCCCTTTCACGATTGAATCAAAAGCCTGTGAACGACCCACAATGTCATCCGATTTAATGGTCATCATCTCCTGCAGAATGTAGGCCGCACCATATCCCTCCAAAGCCCAGACTTCCATTTCGCCGAAACGCTGGCCACCACGTTGCGCCTTACCACCAAGTGGTTGCTGCGTAATCAAAGAATATGGTCCAATTGAACGCATGTGGACCTTGTCTTCCACCATGTGATCAAGCTTCAAGATACACATGTAACCAATGGCCACATCTTGATCAAATGCCTTACCCGTCTTGCCGTCAAACAATTTGACCTTACCACTTTCAGGGAAGCCGGCCGCCTTCAACTCCTCTCTCACTTCTTGCGCCGTTGCCCCAGTAAACGGTGGTGTAATTGCTTGATAATTAAGTGTATGCGCCGCCAGCCCAAGATGCATTTCAAAGATTTGGCCCAGGTTCATTCGGCTCGGCACACCAAGGGGAGTGAGCACAATATCGATCGGTGTTCCGTCAGCCATGTGAGGCATGTCCTCAATAGGCAAGACCCGAGAAACAACGCCCTTGTTACCGTGCCGACCAGCAAGTTTGTCTCCAACCGAAACATTACGCAATTCAGCCACCTCAATGTGAATTCTCTTGGTAATACCGGACTCTAGTTTGTCACCCTTCTCCCGAGAGAAGACTTTCACTGAGATCGCTTTACCTTTTTTACCATTTGGCAAACGAAGTGAAGTATCCTTCACATCTCGCGATTTCTCGCCAAAGATGGAGCGAAGTAAGCGCTCCTCCGGCGTTAACTCGGTTTCACCTTTTGGTGTAATCTTACCAACCAAAATGTCGCCGGGACCCACCTCCGCGCCAATCCGGATAATACCCTCTTCATCTAAATTGCGAAGTTTCGTCTCACCGACATTTGGAATATCGTGGGTTGTCACTTCTGGTCCAAGCTTTGTGTCCCGGACATTCACCGTAAACTCTTCAATATGAATACTTGTAAACTTGCTCTCCCGCACCAATCTTTCAGAAATAATAATCGCGTCTTCGTAGTTCGCGCCATCAAGTGACATAAACGCAACCAGAGCATTCTGACCCAGAGCCAACTGACCGCCAACAGAAGATGAAGTGTCAGCCAAAACTTGCCCCTTCTTTACCTTGTCGCCAAGCGAAACGAGCGGTCGCTGGTGGAAAACAGTGTTGTTATTAGTTTTAACAAAGTTGGCGAGTCGATGTGAAGTTTTCTCACCCGCTTCGTTCGTCACCACAATCTCGCGCCCATCAAGCCCTGTAACCGTCCCCGCCAGAGCACTAAGCACTAGCCGTCCGGAATCACGGGCCACGCGATCTTCAATACCTGTGGCCACAAGTGATGTTTCCGGAATCACGCAAGGGATTGCCTGTTTTTGCATGTTGGAACCCATCAACGCGCGATTGGCATCATCATGTTCCAAAAATGGAATAATTGAGGTAGAAACAGAGAAAGGCTGATAGGGCGAGACTTCAAACAAGGTCACTTTTTCGCGTGAAGCTGTTGTCGGTTGACCATGAACGCGAACATCCACGATCTTGTTGACGATAGACTTCTTTTCATCTAACTGCGTTGCGCCGTGAGCGATAACCATCTTCTCTTCGTCTAAAGCATTCAGATAGACCAGCTCATCAAGCACAACACCACCATCGACCTTACGATAAGGTGTCTCAATCACACCGAAACGATTAACCCGTGCGTAGTTAGATAAGTGTAGGATCAAACCGATGTTTGGTCCCTCCGGGGTATGAATTGGACAAACCCGACCGTAATGGGACGGGTGAACGTCTCGGACCTCTAGACCAGAACGCTTACGCGTGAGACCGCCAGGGCCGAGAGCTGATAAGGTACGCAAATGCTCCACCTCACTCAAGATATTCTTCTGATCCATAAATTGCGCCAGCTGGTTGGTCGTGAAGAATTCTTTAATCTTGGCCTGTAGTGGTCGTGGATTAATAAACTGGATCGGCATGGTAGTAGAAGAATCAACTGTGGACATACGATCTTGAATATTTCGACGCATCTGAAGCATCCCGACGCGCAATTTCTGTTGAAGCATTTCCCCCACCGAGCGAATACGCCGTAAACCGAGGTGATCAATATCGTCTGCCTCCGCGGCATGATCATTATTAAGTTTGATGACATGACTCACGATCTGCACGAGATCGTCGCTGGATAGTCGGCGTTCGTATTCATTTCCTTCTAAAGCCTGTCTACCAAATCGGGTGTTGAAACGAAGACGCCCAACTTCAGAAATGTCATAACGTTCGCGGGAGAAAAGTCCGGTCAAAAATTCTCGAGCATTCTGGGGGGTAGCGAGATCACTGTCTCGTAATCGTTTATAAATCTCAAGATAAGAATCATCGGCCGTTTTGGCGTGGTCTTTTGCTAAAGAAGTCTTAACATAATCAACCTCGCTTTCGCTTGTAACAGTGGCGAACAAGTTTACGATCTCCCCATCAGTAATCTGCTTCCCCTCGAGATCCGCCAAGACACGGAGCAGAGAAATGAACGGAAACTTTCGCTTACGATCAATCCGAACATAAATCGTATCATCGGCTTCCGTCTCTAATTCAATCCAGGCACCGAGAGCAGGAATAACCTTCGCGCCAAAATAGCGTTTGCCCCGAAGTTCGTTCTTGGTAAAGAAGATACCGAAACTGCGCGCCAATTGAGTAACAACCACCCGTTCGTTGGCATTAACCACGAAAGTGCCGTGCGGAGTCATTAGTGGCATATCGGCGAGGAAAAGCTCTTGTTCTTTTTCCTCATTAATAATTTTGTTCTTCAGCTTAACCTTAATCTTGAGCGCTGCCTCGTAAGAAAGCTGGTTCGCCTTGGCGTAATGTTCATCAAACTTTGGTTGTTCTAATTGGAAACCGGTGAATTCCAATTCAAATTTTTTCTCCGAGTAGTCTTTAATTGGTGAAAATTCTTTAAAAATATCCTTGAGTCCGTCGCTCAGAAGCCAATCATAGGAAGTTTTCTGCATACCGACGAGGTCGGGCAATTCTGTTAGCGGTTCTTGATAGCGGGCAAAATATTTTTTACGCATAAAAAACGGAGGTAAGATTAAATCTCCTTAGATGAATAATAAAGTTTGCTAAAAACAAGAAAACGAGGATGGTGGCCGTAACTCAATCGTTGAGAGAGTATCTTAGCATATCTGTATTTCCTGTCAAACAAGTTGTGGATAGCTAGATATCCTTCTTAATCCGCCATCGGTCGATTTCCTTATGATTTCCTGACAGAAGTACACTCGGCACTCGGTAATTTTTTCCTCTGTGTCGCAAGACTTCTGGCCGAGTATAAACTTCCGAACTAGAAATCCGACCCTCTTCCAGAGAGGCAAATTTACCAAGAACCCCCTCTACTTGTCGTGCCGTCGTGTCCATCAGAATTAATGCCGCCAATTCACCGCCGGTTAGAATGTACGGCCCAACAGAAATCTCTTCGGCTTTTAAAATTTTTTTCACCCGCGCATCCACCCCTTCATAACGACCGCAAATCAGAACGATGTCATTATATTTTTTGGCCATTTTAATCCCCTCCTGATTATTGAATTGTCTCCCAGCTGGAGAAAAAATAATAATCTTTGGCTTATCGGCTTTTATTTTTTTAATGGCTCTTAGAATTGGCTCCGCTTGTAAAACCATCCCCGGCCCGCCTCCGTAGGCTCGCGCGTCTACTGGTTTATAACCACTCGCATTTTTTACCCCAACATAATCTCTAGGGTTGTAGAATTTTATTCTAACCTTTTTATTTTTTATCGCCCTCCCAAGAATCGAACTGGAGATATATGACTCCAAACTTTCTGGAAAGAGAGTAACCACATGAAAGGTAAGCATCTTGACAATATAGCATAATTATGTAAGCCTGCAAACAGTGTAGAATTGTTTCATTGACAACAAAGAGACGAAAAAGGAGATAGCTTATGCAGGAATCAGAAATGAAAACGAGAATCAGAGAACTCACCGAAAAGGTGTTGCGAAAACGGAAAGAATTGCTCGAGCGACCAAGCTCTAGCAAAGATCGGCCGATGCTTGAAGGGCTGATTGAGGAAATTCACCAGCGAAGTCTTTTACTCACATCAGTCAAGCAGGAAAACCCGGAACTCTACGAGCGTTTAGCTCAGGAGGTTTTAATTGGCTAGGACGAAAACCACTAGACCGCTCACGCTTTCTCGTGTGGCGGAGGTCCGACTCCGCTTACCCACCGCAAGCCCGACGGGCCGGCGAATTCGGGAGCTCTTAAGATTCTTGGTCACACTCAGTGGTCAAGCCGTTGTCGAGATGGGTCGGGTCGTTAAGCCCGGCCTGACAGTCAAGAAAGATGCGGACGGTAAGCGAGTCATCGATGTTTCTCTCGCTATTCCGGCTAATTCTTGGGCAGATGTGGAGGAGGCTAAAAACTTCCTCGACCCAAACCGCCCGCGCCGCCGGAAACGAGGTGGAGGAGAATCCGAACTCGAATCGCTGAATAAACCTAGTGCATCTTGGCTTGCGAGGCCATCGCACCTCAAGCTCAACAGCTATGGTTTGCTCGGCATAGAGGAACGTCCAGAGAAACTGCCCCTGCTAATTTTCCGATTAGTAGAGGAGTACCCCTATCAAGAGGACGGGGAAGAAAAGAGGTTTCGCTGGATTCTACCACCGCTCTATCTACAGGGAATGATTATGCGTTGGGTTCCTTCGGCACAGCGAGCCTTGTTGCCAAGATCAATGCAACAGGGCGCCTGTCAAGAAGTGGCTCAACAAATCATCTCTCACTGGAGTCTTCAGGAAGACCCATCGCAACCATCCACCTCTTTCCCCTCCTTTACCGAACGAGAACCGGAAGAACGCCGACGACAATGGCGGGAAGCCCTATTACGTCTATCCCGCCGCACCGAACCATTTCCTCGGCGCAAACACAGAGGCGAAATGGTGATTGATGATCCGGACGTCAAACTGTTTCGTGATGGTCCTTATCCAAAGCGGATGACGGCCCGTTTCATCGGTAGCGATGATGCGCTAGTCTGGCAACGAAGGCAGAGTAAACAACTCTATGTTTCATTGCCAGTCTGGAAGGGGGTTGGCGACGGTTCAAACCTCCTTCGTTTCCTGGAGCAAGAACAGCGTCCGGGCAAGGTCAATTTCTTCTGGTGGCGAGACTGTTTAGAGGAATTTGCTCCTCTGTCGGCTTGGCCCACCGCCACGCTAAGGGCGAGGGATGACCTCTTAATGGTTGCCGTTTCTGATGAAAAGGGCCGCCTGCAAGACTGGCTCTCCGAATCAGACCGACGGGTTTGCTGGTCGGTGATTACCGAACGACAAGTCCAAGGTCAACCAGAGTTCTATCTCCAAATCACCACCCAGGTTAAGGTCAAACCACGACTGCGACCAAATCTTCTGACCGTCTTACCAACATTGGAAGATGGTGGTGGTGGACCGGAAGCCGGCTTCCGTTACGCTCTAACCCAAGAAGGCAGAATCTGCTCACTTGGCAGAGAAGTGGTTGACCCGATTCCGACTGGCCCGATCAAACACGGTCGTTCTTGGCGCAAATCACGCCAGCAACGAGCAATACGGGCTGGCCGAAAGATTGCTGACTTGGCGAACAAGTTCGATGCTAATCTCGCGATTGGTGAGCCCGCCTGGCCAGATAAACGGAGCGGTGACACCGACACCAACACCATAAATAGTCGCTGGAACTACTCTGCTCTAATCTGGGCAATTGTTAACAAGGCGGCAGACCATCGTGATCCCGTTGCGATTGTAGCGCGAGTCAGCCCGTTTGAACGGCGAAAGGTCTGTCAAGATGCCGAGCCACTGGACAAGCAAATCGTCGCCGTGGCTCAAATTGCTTGGGCGAACTGGAAAAACAAGGGAAAACCTCGTCTCGTTTGCTCGTCAGTGAACAAGTAAACATTTGGTCTTTAGTTTCTAAAAAACCCCGATAGTTAATTGCTATCGGGGTTTTTTCTCTGTTTAATTAATAAGTAATGTCTGTCACCGCTCACAATCACCGCAGTGGTCGCATTATTCGCCAACAGGTATCCTACGCCAACAGTTTGACAGCGCTAAAAAGTGCCCGTGAACTTATCACCACGAAAATTACCAACAGCCAACGTTTGATTGGCGCTTATCTTTCCAGTCGACAAAAAGCTGGTCACAATCAAGTAGAAATTCTAACCTCCACAACTAATCGTCTGGCTAATTTGGTCGCCCGTTGTGCTGTAGCAGATGACAGGTCAACAATTTTCCAACTTGAGGCTCAGGCGGCACGGTTTTATTGGCGGGCCTTCGGGCTGATATCACACCAAAAATTAGACTGGAAACGCGTTCATCCACATGCCACCGACCCACTTAATGTCCTGCTCAATTTTCGAAAAATTCTGGCTTTGTTAAACAGCCGTTATCAAACTTACTTCTGGTATAAGGGCCGATGTGAGAAATTAGAGAATATCATCAAATTTGAGGCGATTAAATTACGCCAAGCAATTTTAAAAAATGAAATCTGGAAACCATATCTCCACCAGTGGGATCACCACCACCCATGTCATTAACAAAAAAACAGCCCGGCGAATTCGCTGGACTGTTGTTCTCGTCTTTGTTACAGAAATCATCTCTTCGGAGTTTTTGACCAGAAACCCCAGTCAGCGTAAGTGCTTTTCACGCCCCCACACCACCAATACTGATTGGAGTTTTGGCCTGATCGTTAAAGGTTTTATCACCAGCATTCTAGCCCCCACACCACCAATACTGATTGAAGTTTTGGCCTTATCTCCGGTCAGGTAAATTGCCAGCAAGCGAGCCCCCACACCACCAATACTGATTGGAGTTTTGGCCTGATTTACTTCAAGAAACAAGATCAGCCCTAAGCCCTCACGCCACCAATACTGATTGGAGTTTTGGCCCTGTGGGAATTTGCCCCAAATAAGCCTCGATTCGGGCACGGCAGGGGAAGAATGGAACGGTCAATTTCTGGAGTCGTGGTTTCGGGGTTCTCACCGTCCCTGATTCCCTGTGGGCCAAAATAGATTGGTGGTCAGCCACCTGGTGGCTGAAGCCTCGCCTGCGCGAGACCTGTGATTCCGAGTCATTTCTGACTATTACCGGCACTTGCCTCAAGGTTGAAAGTTCGCACTCTCAAGCCAAGGGGGCCGGTTTTTCACCCCGCTCTTTAACAGCGGGGCTCGAGGCGTGGGCACGCCCTTATTCTCTGTAACTAATTGACGAGGTACTGGATCTGGCCAGAGCCTAGCACAAGAGACTGTTTACTGTCAAATTCTAAGACTTGATATCGTTCATCACATCATCCACCGACTGTGAAGCGCTTCTGGTGGGAGTAATATCTCGAGCCACACGGGTAGAACCTTCTGGCTCGTTAATCTTAAGATTAACTCTAGCATTATGCTTCATTCCCACCACCCGGAGTAGCGTACGAATCGCCTTCGCGGTATTACCCATTCTTCCAATAATTTTACCCATGTCGGCCGGATTCAAATCTAGGGTCATCAACACCCCCATCTCATCCACCGTGCGCGTAATCTTCACATCATTTGGATTATCCACCAACGACTTAATCAAATTTTCCAAAAACTCCTGATCCTGATATTTTTCTGACATAATTTCTTAGCTTTATTACCGTATTATTATCTCTACTAATACCTCCAATTCTAGCAAAAAAAGAACACCGAGCAAACTAGTTTGCCGGCACAGCTTCAACAGGAGATTCGGCCGCACTCACCTCTTCCCTCTTCTCTTCAGTTTTAGCTTCAACCTTCTCCTCTATTTTTTCAACCGGCTTTCGTTTCGGCAAAACATTTATCTTCTTCCCTTCAATAATTTTCTGATTGATTAAAAGATTGTGAACAGTGTCCGAGACCTGTGCGCCAGCGGCAATCCAATGCTTCACTCGATCGGCCTTGATTTGGGGTTTCCCTTGCCGAGCACTGTAAGAGCCGAGAATTTCAACCACCTTACCACTTTGAGAATCCTTCTGTTTAGGCATCACAACAACCCGGAAAGACGGGTCATTCTTGCGCCCCACTCGTTGTAACCTAATCTTTAGCATATCTTTAGACTATCCACCTTAGCAAACTTGCAGATAACCGTCAAATTTGGTAGGATAAGTTTGGCCAAAATAGCTCATTTACGAGCGGAAAGTAGAGGTGATTTATGCGAGATGAACGGCCACCGCGAGGAACGCCGGTGTCCACACCAAAAACGACGTGTCTGGCTGGAATTCAACAGCCAGTGCCGATCGACCCCCACTCTGAGGAAGACAACAAGGATGTTGAGGACCCGGAATACCGCCTTATGACCCGAGCAGATTTCCCCGCGCCACCAATCAACTTCCATTAAACGTCGTTGTCACTCTCGTAATCGGCGAGGCGAGAGTAGGCGGGACCTAGCAACCCTCAAGTTGCTAGGTCCTTTTTTTTATTATAAAATCAAATTTCATGAAATATCTCGAAGGAAACCTCCGTGTCTCAGCGAAGGGAATTGGTTATGTCTCGATTGACCCAGCCGCTGGCCGGAATAGTCCAGCGGTAGAGATTGAACAAAACTTTCTCAATACCGCATTACACGGGGACCTAGTAAAAGTTTCACTTCACCCAACCAGCCCAAACGAAATTCCCACCGGCGAAGTAGTGGAAATTCTGGAACGCAAGAGATTAGACTTCGTGGGCATATTGGAGAGCGACAACGGTTTCTATTATCTCGTGCCGGACGACAAGAGAGTTTACAAAGATATCCTCGTCGCTCCTGAAAAATTGAACGAGGCCAAGGCTGGAGACAAGGTATTAGTCAGAATTGTCGAATGGCACGATCCGAAAAAAGATCCGCTTGGTGAAGTTTTGACCGTAATCGGCCAACCAGGTGATCACGAGACAGAAATGCGCTCGATTGTGTATGAGAAAGGGTTCCAGCTTGGCTTTCCCGACGGTGTGGAAACAGAGGCCGATCAGCTCAAGAAGCAAGCTGAAACAGAAATGCCCGAAGAGATAAAGAAGCGACGAGACCTGCGCGACACGCTCACGATTACGATTGATCCATTTGATGCAAAAGACTTCGACGACGCCATCTCGTTCAAGAAGTTACCAGATGGAAAAATTGAAGTGGGGATACACATTGCGGACGTGTCCCATTATCTGAAACCAGGCAGTAAGCTGGACAACGAAGCTCGAGGTCGCGCCACTTCTATCTACCTTGTTGATCGGACAATTCCAATGTTGCCAGAAGTTCTCTCCAACGATTTGTGCAGTTTGAATCCAGATGAAGACAAACTAACCTTCTCGGCCATTTTTACTTTCGATGAAAACCTTAAGATTACGGACAAGTGGTTCGGTCGAACAGTAATCCACTCCAACAAACGATTCACCTACGAAGAGGTTCAAGAAATTCTGACATCAAAAGTTGGTCTCTACTATGATGAGCTAAGCACCCTAAACAAGATTGCCTATCATCTTCGGTCAGAAAAGCTGGCAGCAGGGGCAATCTCTTTTGACCGAGATGAAATCAAGTTTGTGTTGGATGAAGACGGGCGACCAGTCAAGGTGGTTCGCAAACCACGAACCGATTCAAATATGCTGGTAGAAGACTTCATGCTTCTCGCCAACAAGGCGGTGGCCGAGTTTGTCTCCAACCTGGTAAAAGAAGCCGATCACAAATTTGTCTACCGAATTCACGACAACCCTGACCGGGATAAACTTAAACAACTCGCCAATTTCATCGGACCATTTGGTTATCGAATAAAGTTTGATACAGAGAAAATCGACCAGCGTAGCATTAATGAACTACTGAAATCTTCTCGTGGTACGCCGGAAGAAGTGATGATCCAGACCGCCACCATGCGGAGCATGTCTAAGGCTGTTTATAATATGAAAAATATCGGACACTACGGCCTCGCCTTTGCCCACTATACCCATTTCACATCGCCAATTCGTCGCTATCCTGATGTAATGGTTCACCGCTTGCTGGCAATTTACCTGACCGGAGATAAACCGAGCACAGAAATGCTGAAAGATTACGAGCAATTGGTAATCCACGCCACGCAAATGGAAATCGCCGCCTCCGAGGCTGAACGTGATTCTATTAAATATAAACAGGTAGAATATCTCGCTTCACGTGTCGGTCAAACCTTCGACGGCGTGATCTCTGGTCTCGCCAAGTGGGGCATCTATGTCCAGGAGAACGAAACTCTGGCTGAGGGAATGGTACGACTTCTCGATCTTTCAGACGATTACTATATGTTTGATGAAGCGCAATACTCCATGATTGGCAGAAACACCGGTAAGCGTTTCCGTCTTGGCGACAGAGTGAGGATAAAACTCCTCAAAGCCGACTTACGTGAGAAAATGCTCGATTTCGTCTTCGTGTAAATGTATCTCAAAATTAACGTCATCGCCGGAGCGAAGAGAGATAAGATTGAACAAGTATCAGCTGACCATTTCAATATCACCGTCCGGGCCAAAGCGGAGCAAAACTTGGCCAACAAAAGTGTCGTTCGATTAGTCGCGATTCATCTCAATATACCCGCGTCCAGAATCCGTATCGTCAACGGTCACCACTCTCCGAGCAAAATGTTGAGTGTGCGTGAAAGTGACGGTAATTAGAAAAGTAAAATTTTATAGTCTCTCTCTCAATTCTTTCTCAATAAGATCAATCCGTTCATCGGAAAAATTGTGAGAACTCTTGTGTTCTCGTAGATACTTTACTCCTCGTTCAAGTTCTCCAGCGTCAATACCAGAAAAATCTCCAGATTCATCCAAATCGCCCCGAAAGATTTCTTCAATTCGATCACGCTCCCGCTCGCTAAAGTTATGGACAGCTAATGACTGTCTAAATTTTTTAAATTCTTCCTGTGAAATTCTAGGTTTATACATCCTTGACAAATCTACTCTAATTTGTTATACTTAAATGAGTGGATAAACACCCGCTTGATTAAGAGTATAATCTAGTTGGTAGTATTGTCCAAGGCCATATTAAAAAGGAGTGCGACAATGGTTTGGCAGACTGAGAAAGAACAGATCTTTGAGGCAAAAATCCTAGGGGAACTGGGCACAGAAGTATTCGACGCAACAGCCATTTTTCACCTTCCGCGCAATACGTTCATCATTGTGGTTGATGAGACAACGGACAACAGTGGTTTTGTCGGCAAGTTGGAGAACCTGCTCACAAAACACCAACTAGAGACAGTCCGCCTGAATACTTCAAAGAAGGTCTGCTTTGTCCCAAGGAAAAGTCAGACCTGTCAGTCTCTCTTGAGATCGATTAGGTCGGCTGGCGTCAAAATTGTTTCCGCAAGAGTGGGAACCTGGACCTAGCTATCTCGGCGCCATCCTCACACATTATCCATCCTAACTGCGTGCAGTTAGGATGGGCCACCAACGTCGGCGGACGTTGGTGGTTTTTTATTTCGCGAATTGCGTGGCATCATCAAACTTAATTGAGAGCAGCTTGGAAACGCCGTCAGTGTTCATCGTCACACCATAGAGTACGCCTGCGCGACTCATTGTCTCGCGATTATGAGTGATCAAAATCAGTTGAGAGTGTTTCGCAAGATTCGCCACCATATCACCATATTTCCTGGAGTTTGCTTCATCGAGCGCCGCGTCCGTCTCATCGAGGACAAGAAACGGCGGGGGGTTAACTTGCGATAAAGCAAAGAGTAGCGCAATTGACACGAGTGCCCTCTCCCCACCAGATAGCATCTCAAGACCGCGAATCTTCTTCCGTGGCAAATTGATTCTGATATCCAAACCACTAGCCTCTTCTCCTGTTTCTACATCCCCCGCCTCATCCCCCGTTTTCCCTACCAATTTTTGTTTAACGATACTCAAATCGGCCGTGCCACCACCAAACATTAATGAGAAGAAGTCCTGAAATTGTTTATTGATTTTAGACAATCCCTCACGAAATTCATGTTCAATTTTTTCTACTAACTCGGCTATCACCACCCGCAATGATGCCCCGGCCGCCTCAAGATCGGCAATCTCCCTGGAGAGGAAGATGTCCCGTTCGCTGACTTCACGATATTCCTTTATGGTATCTCCCGACTCTATCCCCAAATCTTCTAATTTTATCTTCAATCTTTCCAATTGGTGGCGCCGCTTCTCTTGCTCTTCTCTTTTCTCGTCAACATCTGCCAAAACAAAATTTTTATAAAGTGCAACCTCCTGATCGACCAGAACTCTCGCTTCGTTCAGCTCACTCTGGAAATTAGTTTCCTCAAGCCTCAGTCTCGCCGCTCGAGAATCAAGGAGGTTCAGTTTTGATTCCAATTCTTGACGACGAGTTTTGAGATTAAAAATCTCCCGCTCGGCTTCACGCACAGATGCTATGGTTGACGCCAATTCTCTCTCTAGTTTCAGCTTCTCGGCTTCCAGTTTTTCCTCCTTTTCATTCAAATCTGCCACCCCCAACGCAAGCATCTTCTGCTCCGCTTCTAATCTCTCCATTTCCATAGTCAGCTCCATCTTCTCGTCTTTCTCCCGACCCTGTTGGAGAAAATTTTTTAGCACCTCTGTTATTTTCCGAAGAACATTACGGATGGAAAAGACGTCAGACAACTTACCCGCATCCCCAATTTCTTGTTCTAGTCGTCGAAATAAATCAGACACTTCGGTAAAAGAAAAATCCCGCTGTGATGGCAAATCAGAACTAGTCATCGCTTCTCTTTTAAGTTCAATCATCCCCTCTACTCTCCCTAGTTGGCGGCTTAGTTTTTCTTTTTCCATAACGACATTTCGCAATTCGTTCTCCACGCGCACGCGGTTAGTTTGAATCCTAACCTCAACCTCGGTTTCTTCGGTTGTCTTTTCCTTTGCTAATTTGCCAACTATTTCTCTCAACTCACCTTCCGGTGATTGTCTTTCCTCAATTAAATTTTTCTTTTCTTGAATTAAATATGACTCCTCCCGTTTTAAATATTCCAAATAAAGCCCCTTCAAGTCTCGGCGCAATTGATCCGCTTGCTCAACCTTTTCCATCTGTTTCTTAAGGAAACGTAGGTGGGGGGCAATTTCTCGACGCAGGCTCATCACCTGATTCAAATTATTTTTTGTTTGTTCTAATTTTTTTTCACTCTCCGCAATTTTCCACTGGTACAAACGTAAACCGAGCGCATCTTCCACCAGGGCCCGGCGTTCACGTGGGTTAGCAGAAAGAACGCGATCAGCCTCGCCCTGATTGATGATGTAGTGATCTGAGGCGCCGAGTGAAACACCGGCTAAGAGTTCGGTGAGATCACGATAGCGCACTATTGTCCCGTTAACCGCGTAAACATTCTGACCATCACGATAGACCTCTCGAGTGAGCTTAACTTCATCGTAATCAAAGTTGAAATATCGGTCTGAATTATCGAAGACAAGTGAAACTACGGCACGGTTAGACCGTCCCCCTGTTCCATTAAAAATCAAATCTTCCCCCTTCTGTCCCCGAAGAGATTTCAGGGAACGCTCGCCGAGCACCCAGCGAAAGGCCTCAGCGGAGTTAGATTTGCCAGAACCATTGGGTCCAACGATTGCCGTAATCGGCGAATCAAAAAGAAACTCTGTTGGCTTAGCAAAAGATTTAAACCCAGACAATTCTAACCGCTTCAAACGCATTGTTCTAAACTTAATTGTTCCACTCTTTGATAATTAAACCAAGACGCGCCGCTTCTTGTTCGGCGCGCTGTTTGGATGGTCCAGTTCCCGTGGAAATTTGCTCTTTGTTGAGATAAAGTCCGACAGTAAAAATCTTATCATGATCCGGCCCGACCTCACCCAAAACTCGATAATCCGGTGTTACACCAGAGACTGACTGTGCTTTCTCCTGAAAAAGGCTTTTGGCATCCTGCCAAAGTGCTTCCTTCACAATTTTATCTGTCTTAGGGAAAAGATAGTGATCAAGAAAATCACGCACAGCAAGATAACCTCGGTCTAAGAAAATGGCGCCGAGCACTGCTTCAAAAGTGTTTGCAAGAATAACAGAGCGAGCCCGACCAGTATCGCGTAACTCACCACGAGAAAGCAAGAGATAGTCGTTCATCCCTGCTTCCCGCGCCACAGCTGATAATGTCTCCGTATTTACCAATGCGGCACGGTAAGCAGTTAGCTCACCCTCATTCGCATCTTGATACTTAGTATAAAGATACTCCGTCGTTACCAGTTCCAAAACCGCGTCGCCCAAAAATTCCAACCGTTCATTATGCGACAGATTTATTTCTGGATGTTCGTTCAGATAAGAACGGTGCGTGAAAGCCTCACGCAGTAGATCGGGGTTCTTGAATTCCTGTTGCCAGTTCATTACTTTTTAGTAGACAAAATTCTAATTGCTTTCGTCACAAAGGGAACAACATCGTCATACATTTTTAGACCCGCGATTTCGGACAAATCAAACCAGCGGGCGTCATCCAATCCACCAGACTTTGTCAGTTTCAAAGAGTTCTTGTCCTCCGCTTCGGCCAGAAAATAAGAGACCTGTTTGCGTAATTTACCCTTCTCTGGGTCAGAAGAAATGTATTCATTGTCTGCCAGGTGGTCAAGAACTCTCACCGTTAAAGACATCTCCTCTTTGATTTCCCGAGCAACGCCGACACCCGTCTCCTCCCCCTGATTTAGATGCCCCTTGGAGAGAGTCCAGTAACCAAACATATCGTGAACAAGAGCCAAAAAAATCTGACCATTCTCACGGCAATAAACGACGGCCCCACCCAGCTTCTCCACCGGCATCTGTTCGTAGGGAATATCTCTCGGTCTTTTTTTCTTCGCGGGAACATCATCTTTCCCTGGCTCCCCCATCTCTTTGTAAATTGCCCCGAGTACACCGTTCACAAACTTACCAGAATTATCCCCGCCAAATGTCTTCGCCAGCTCAATCGCCTCATTGATTGCCACTCGCGCTGGTACTTCCTTATGGTCAGAGAAGAGAAGCTCACAGAGACCGAGCCGTAAAACATTACGGTCAATCATGGCAATCTGCTCAATCGGCCAATCTGGTGCCGCCTTAGCAATAATTAAATCCAGCTTTTCCTTCCGATCAATTGTCTCGGAAACCAATCTTTTTATAAAAACATCGTCTTCCAAGCCCGGCCCGAATTCAGCAACATTTCGTAAAATGACACCGGCCAAATCCTCTGTGGCATAACCACGCGCGTCCCACTCAAAGAGCGACTGCAGAGCAATACTTCTTGCCAGATGCCGGTTAGCCATTCTATTTTAGAAAAATTTTAAAATCCTCTCGTCCATCGACGAGCAAACTACCTCGCCTCACTTGCCACCTTTTTTCTCTTCTTGTCTTTCTTCTCTTGCTTAGACACCACATCAATCAAAACTCGGTTGCGATAAGTACCACAATTGAGACAGAGACGGTGACGTAGTTTCTGGTCACCACACTTCTCGCATTTCACTAACGGCAAAGACTTCAGCGCATGATGTGAGCGCCGATTACCAGTGTGAGATCGCGTATGCCGCATTCTTACAACCATAACGAGAATGAGTATAACAAATGACCGGTCTACTGGCAATACCCACCATTTTTTGTTATTCAAACATAAAACACTTATTACTATGTAAGTCAACTTGCTTTTCTCTGTCTTCGTAATATGATACGGGCAGTGTCCAACCAAGTGTTTGGTTGGCAAAAATGATCCTTTACTTGAAAGAGAAGGTGCTACATGTTGAAAAAGGTACTGGTGTTCGTGATGTTGCTCGGGTTCTTGATTTTGCCAGCAATCCTGTATTCGGCCCCCCAAGGCGAGTTCAGGGCGGTGACGACAACAGAAGTAACGCCACAGAAGCTCGGCGAGTTGATCCTTCCGTACCGCGGCAATGGCAACCTCTCAATCATCGTGGAAAGAGACGAGAACGGTGTCGCAGAAGGAACATCAATTGCCTTCTCGATACCCGCGCCAGCAGGATTTTCTTGCAAAAACATCGGCTGGGAGTTTCCTCTCGGCGCCGTACCCGAAAAACTTCTCGGAGCTGATTCCATCACCAGAGAGATGGGGCTATCTGGACAGGCGCAAGTGTCCGTCGTGGAGAAGAAATTGGTCATCGAGATCATCTCCGACAAGACGAGACACGTCTTCATCATCCCCTGGAACGACGGCTTCTCCTACGACGGCGACGAGTACAACGAGTTCACAGAAGAATACGGCCTTGTTGTCCTCACGAAAATGGACACCTCGACGCCACAAGCTGACTCAGCTGAATGTCCGGGTGGACGCTGTGATTGTGGCCAAGATCGATGCGAAGCCTGTTGCTCCGCTGGTTACCACCCACTCTGCAGAAGCTGCCAAACGAATAGCCAGAACTGTGGCTGCTTCAGAAACCGCACCCAAACCACCCCGGAAGTGGCGATGAACATGGAGGCTTACGAATCAGACCCGGCCTAGCCTTTCTCTGGTTTACTCATCCCCCCGCTGAATGATTTGTTTAGCGGGGGGATTTTTTTGTAAAAATTCTACGACAGAATGTCTCCCGATGAATTGGTGACAAACCAAACCTCTCTAATGCCAGATAGTGATATTTCGTGCCATAACCCTTGTGTTTTTCTAAACCATAATCTGGATATTTTTTCGCTAAACCAATCAACCAACGATCTCTAATCACCTTCGCCACAATAGAAGCCAACGCAATCACGGGCTCACTCTCGTCGCCACGAATAATCGTCTGCTGATTCTGGTATCGATCCGGGGCACGTAAACCACCATCCAATAAAATGCGACAAGTTTCTGGGTTGACATTTAATTCTTCCAGGCCCTTATCAAGACCATGACTAATCGCCGAGACAATCCCATTCCGATCAATAATCTTATTACCAACCAATGTGACAGCGAAAAACAGCCTCCCCGAATCACGTTCCGTCTTTAGTTTTTGAAACCAAATTTCCCTATTTTTTCCGCTCAGTTTTTTTGAATCTCTTACACCACTAAAATACTCCCCCAGATTAGAAATCTGTTCTAAATCCACCACCACCACACCGACCGCAACCGGACCGGCAAGTGGACCACGACCCGCTTCGTCAATCCCGACAACATAACGAGGTCTGGGCATAATTTACCCAAACTCTAACACGAAAACGGTCGAGATTTAAACCGAGTCAAAACAGACTGTCAATCCCCTGTCGAACCCGCGTCAAATATTGTTATACTCACTCTATGTCGGAAACTAGTTTTGTTCATCTTCATGTCCATTCGCATTACTCTCTGCTAGATGGTCTATCCAAGATCCCCGAACTGGTTAAGAAAGCGAGGAGCCACGGCATGCCAGCGCTTGCTCTGACCGACCACGGCAACCTCTATGGTGCAATTGAATTTTATAAAGAATGCGTTACGAACCAGATCAAACCAATCATTGGCGTGGAAGCCTATGTCGCCACCCGCGGTAGAACAGACAAGGAACCACACCTTGATGCGCGTCGCTTTCATCTCACACTCCTTGCAAAAAATCTGACTGGCTATAAAAATCTCCTCAAACTTGTCTCGCAAGCTTATCTTGAGGGATTCTACTATAAACCAAGAATTGACAAGGAACTTCTGCGTGCCCATCACGAGGGACTAATCTGTCTCTCTGGTTGTCTAGCGGGCGAATTGTCTAGAGCGGTGTGGAACAAAAATCAAGAGGAGGCGAAAAAAGTTGCCACCGAATATCAGGAAATCTTCGGGGCGGAAAATTATTTCATCGAGATAATGCATCATCCGAAAATTGAACGGCAACTAGAAATCAAAAAGGATTTAATTGCTCTGGCAAAAGAGTTGAACATTCCACTGGTTGGCACCCAGGATACACATTATCTAGAGCCAACGGACGCTGAAGCTCAAGATACGCTGGTTGCCATCCAGACTGGCGCCTTCTCTGACGAAACAAAACGTTTTACAAACAAGGAGGAAGATTTCTCTCTAATCTCTCCCACCCAAGCTCTTGAATATTTTCAAGACGCCCCCGAGGCGGTAGAAAACACCTTGAAGATTGCCGCGATGTGCGACCTTAAACTAGAACTTGGAAAATGGGTTTTTCCTAATTTCCCAGTTCCCGCTGGCTCGAATTATGATATGGAACTAGAAAACCTGGGACGAGAAAAACTCACGGAATATCTCGCGCACCATGTGACGCGCGAAGCGGAAGCAAAGACCCGTTTTGATTACGAACTAGGCGTGATAACCAAGAAGGGTTACTCGCCATACTTCCTCGTCGTTGCAGATATCATCAGCTACGCTCGGGCGAACGGAATCTTTACCAACACTCGTGGATCGGCTGCCGGATCTTTCATTTCTTTCCTCATCGGTATTACCAATGTCGATCCACTGTTCTACGAACTACCATTTGAAAGATTCCTAAATGCCGAACGTCCTTCACCGCCAGACATTGACATGGACTTTGCCGACAAACGACGGGATGAGATTATTGATTATGTAAGACAGAAATATGGTCCAGAAAAGGTAAGTCAGATTGGTACCTTTGGCTCCATGCTCGCACGCGGTTCTGTCCGCGATGTCGCGCGCGCCCTCGGTTTCCCCTATGGCGTAGGAGACAAAATTTCCCGTCTCGTACCCCTCGGTTCTCAAGGTTTCCCAATGACCATCAACCGAGCGCTCGATAGCACACCAGAATTAAAAGAACTATACGAAAAAGACAAGGACACACAAAAGATTATAGATCTGGCAAAAAAAATTGAAGGTGGCGCCAGACACATCTCGGTTCACGCCGCAGGCGTAGTAATCTCTCCCACCGAACTCACTGACTATGTACCACTACAACTTGACCCAAAGGGCGGTAAGACAATTACCCAATATGACATGCATGCGGTGGAAGACGCCGGCCTCCTGAAATTTGATTTCCTGGGCATCCGTAATCTTTCTATCCTGGAAGATTCTGTTCGGTTGGTACGACAAATTCTCAAAGAAGAAATCGAGATTGAAAAAATTGCATTGGACGACAAGAAAACCTTCCAGATGCTTGCTAGAGGAGAAACAATCGGTCTCTTCCAGTTGAACGGTTCGGGGATGACGAAGTGGCTGAAAGAGCTAAAGCCATCCAACATTTTCGATATCAATGCCATGGTGGCGCTCTACCGTCCAGGGCCGATGGAATCAATCCCCGAATACATTAAGCGTAAGCATAATCCCAGTCTGGTGCGCTATCTGGACCCAAGGATGAAAGATATTTTGAAACATTCTCACGGGGTTCTCACCTACCAAGACGATGTGATGTTGGTAGCAATTCAGCTTGGTGGTTATTCTTGGGTTGAAGCTGATAAGTTACGAAAAGCTATGGGCAAGAAGATACCTAAGGAAATGGAAGCCCAACGGGAAAAATTGTTGGCTGGTCTGGTAAAGAATGGAATGAGTAAGAAGAAAGCGGAAGAATTGTGGCACCTAATTGAACCGTTTGCGGCCTATGGCTTCAATAAGGCCCACGCCGCAAGCTACGGCCGCGTGGCCTATCAAACAGCTTACATGAAGGCAAACTACCCAGCTGAATACATGACGGCTGTGCTCTCGGCCGAAGCCGGAAACATTGAAACAATCGGCGAAACAATTAAGGAGTGCGGACGAATGAAACTACCGGTCTTGCCCCCAGACGTCAATGAAAGTTTTGACGATTTCACAGTAGTGAAAAACCATTCTGGAGACAAGATCCGGTTCGGATTAATTACTATCAAGAACCTAGGAACCGAAATTGCAAAAGCCGTGGTGGAGGAACGTCAACAGAATGGCAACTATCAATCAATCGCAAACTTCTTAGAACGCATAAAACACAAAAACTTGAATCGAAAGTCACTGGAAGCACTGATCAAGGCGGGCGCATTAGATAGCTTAGGTGATTCTCGAGCGACATTGCTTGCTAATCTAGAGCAACTAATCGCTTATCACCAAGAGACTCTTAAAACGAATGAGAATCAAGATTCTCTGTTTGGTCAGATGTCTGACCAGTCAAGCATCCCTCAACTGCGACTCAACGAATCACAGGATGTGGATGCAAAAAGTAAGTTGGCTTGGGAAAAAGAATTACTCGGACTCTATATTTCTGGCCATCCCTTAGATGCCTTTGGCGACAAATTCAAAAATAACGAACACACAATCAGCCGCGCAAAGGAATTTAAAGAAGGGGCGAGCCTCTTCGTCGGTGGAATTATTGAAGATGTTCGTAGTATCAATACCAAGAAAGGCGATCAAATGGCCTTTGTCCGCTTGTCTGACTATACTGGCAGTATTGAGTGCGTTGTCTTCTCTAGAACCTATGGGCAATTTAAAGAACTCTTGCATCCAGAGAGGTGTGTCGCCATCAAAGGGCGGCTCTCCGTCCGAAATAACGAACCAAGTGTCGTCGTCGAGAGTTTGAAGGAGTTGGTATAGTTTCCCTTCTTTGTGCTAGGATAAATCAACTATGGAAGAACGAGATCATAAGAAGATCGGGCCACAGCTGGGCCTATTTTATATCGACCCAGTCGTCGGAAAAGGTTTACCTATTTTCCTACCCAGGGGCGCAACGGTCAAACGCCTTTTAGAACAATTCATTATTGCCGAGGAAATCAAACGCGGTTACCTTCATGTCGAGACACCGGACATCGCGCGACTAGAACTTTACAAGAAGTCTGGCCACTACCCTCATTACAAGAATGACATGTACGCCCCAATTGTGATTGATGATGACGAGTTTATGCTCCGGCCAATGACCTGTCCACATCACTTTCAACTTTACCTGTCGCAACCACATAGCTATCGTGAACTACCAATGAGAATTGCCGAGATCTCTAAACTGTATCGTTACGAGCAATCGGGCGAACTAATGGGCCTGCAGCGTGTTCGCGCCTTCTGTCTATCTGACGCTCACATAATTTGTGCTTCTGAAGAACAGGCTGTACTAGAAATGGGTAGGGCCCTTGATTTGATCGAATACGCCAACAGAATGCTTGGACTGGAAATGGGTAGAGACTACAATTATCGCCTCTCGCTTGGTGATCGAAACAACACGGAGAAATATCATCAAGATGATGCCGGCTGGGATAAGTCGGAGAATCTCCTGCGCAAACTGATGCAGAATCGTGGTGTCGAGTTCTCTGAGGCAAAAGACGAGGCGGCTTTCTATGGTCCAAAAATTGACGTTCAAATGAAAAATGTAAACGGAAAAGAAGACACCGCCTTCACGGTTCAGTATGATCTCTGCATGCCATCACGATTTGACCTTAAATATACCGGCGAAGACGGCAAAGAACATTCCTGTTTTGTAGTTCACCGTTCCTCTATCGGCTCTATCGAACGGACAATCGCTTTTCTAATTGAGAAACATGCCGGGGCTTTCCCGGTGTGGCTCGCCCCGATACAGGCCGTCATCTTGCCCATTGGCGAAGCGCACCACGATTACGCAAAAAAAATCTTCTCTGAACTACAGCAAAACAAGGTCCGCGTTGAATTGGATTTGAGCAACGAAAGCTTGGGTAAGAAAATCAGGAATCAGAAGAGCCAAAAAATTCCCTATCTAATTGTGATTGGTGATCAAGAGATGAGAGACCAGAAACTGACGGTCGAATTACGAGACGAAGAAGACGGAAAAAGCAAGTGGGAAGGAATTAGTGTCGAAGAACTTAGCGGCAAACTTAATAAGTTATCCCCAATTTAAACATCCAAATTAGCCATCTTCGCGTGTGTTTGGATAAACAGTTTTCGTGGCTCCACTTCGCCACCCATCAGGATAGTAAAAATTTTGTCAGCCTCTGAAGCTTCGTGAATATTGACCTGTTTCAAAATCCGTTTTGTCGGGTCCATTGTTGTCTCCCACAATTCTTCCGGGTTCATCTCTCCCAAACCTTTATAACGCTGAATTGAAATTTTCTTCGTCTTGATCTTGCTCCCTTCTTCCTCGTTATCCTCCGCGAGCTCCTCCTCCCCGTTTGCCACGTCCCCGCCAAAATTCTTCACCACCCTTAACTTCTCCTCATCAGAGTAAGCGTACTGAATCTCCTTCCCTTGTTTAATCTTATAAAGTGGCGGTTGAGCAATATAGATGAAGCCCTGTTCGATCAATGGTCGGAAATAACGGTAGAACAAAGTGAGCAAGAGAGTACGAATGTGAGCACCATCAACGTCCGCATCGGTGGCAATGATGATCTTGTGGTAACGCAATTTTCCAACATCAAAGGTATCACCGATAGATGTTCCCATCGCTATAATTAGCGACTTAATCTCAGCGAAGGCGAGCATTTTATCTAACCTTGCTCTTTCAACATTAAGAATTTTACCTTTCAGGGGCAGAATCGCCTGAGTACGTCGATCGCGTCCCTGTTTACCAGAACCACCAGCCGAATCACCCTCTACGATAAAGAGCTCTGCTTCTTCGGCATCCTTAGTCTGACAATCAGCAAGCTTACCAGGCAGGGTCATACCCTCAAGCGCCCCTTTTCGGAGAATACTATCCTTAGCCGCTTTGGCGGCCTTACGCGCCCTAAGGGCCAAAGTGACCTTACCAATGATGCTACGAGCATCATCTGGATTTTCCTCCAAGAAAAGCTGCATGGCTTCACCGAAAACACTTTCCACCGCTCCGCGCACCTCGACATTACCGAGCTTTGCCTTAGTTTGCCCTTCAAACTGTGGATTACGCAACTTAACCGAAACCACGGCAGTAAGGCCCTCTCGCACGTCTTCGCCGGTAAAATTATCGTCTTTTTCTTTAATTAAATTATTTTTTCTGCCGTAATCATTAAGCGTCCTAGTCAATGCCGTGCGAAAACCGGTTAAGTGGGTACCGCCTTCCGGTGTAACGGTGTTGTTGGTATAGCTAATCTCTCGTGCCGTAATATCGTCAACGTACTGGAAGGCAACCTCTACATTCACATCATCTTTTTCTCTCTCGACGTAAAAAATATTCTTATGGAGTGGTGCCTCAGTTTGATTATAAAATTTCACCAGAGATAACAACCCTCCTTCGAAGTAAAAAGTCCGCGTAGGCAACTCCAACCCTAGTTGGCTGAGATACAGAACCTGATCGTCTTCGATCTTGCCTTTATAGCCCCTCGCGTCAATAGTCCGCACCCGAAGACCCTTCACCAGATAGGCTTGCCCGCGGAGATGATTCACCACCTTTTCCCAATCATATACGAGGTGGGAAAAAATTTGAGCATCGGGCTTGAAGGCCACAACCGTACCATGCTCGTCCGAACGAGCGACCTTCTTTACCGCGGCCTTACGTTTACCCCGTGAATATTCTTGGAAATGCTTTCCCCCATCACGATAAACCTCCACTCGCGTCCATTCCGACAACGCATTCACCACCGAAGCCCCCACACCATGCAGACCTCCAGAAATTTTGTATCCCTCACCTTCAAATTTGCCGCCAGCGTGAAGTGTTGTCATGACCGTCTCAAGAGCTGAAACCTTAGTCTTCTGATGAATCGCAACGGGAATACCCGCCCCATTATCAGCAACCCGAACAACATCGCCCGGTAAAAGAGCGACCTCAATCTCATTGCATGAACCATTCATTGCCTCATCCCGAGAGTTATCAAATATCTCCACCAATAGATGATGTAACCCCTCTGGACCAGTTGAGCCAATGTACATTCCAGGCCGCTTACGCACTGGCTCTAGACCCTCCAGAACAACAATATCATCGGCGTCGTAATGACGTGTTTTAGCTTCTTTTTTTACCATTTTTTAACCTGTTCTTTACTCCAATTTTAGCATATATTGGGTTGTGCTACAATGTTCCAAACTAAGATTATTTTATGGAAATTAAGATCGACTTGACAGAGGAAAATGGGTTACGAAAAAAGCTTGCTGAACGTGGTGACGCCGACGCCAAACGGATGCAACGTTTCTTGGCAATGCCAGACTTATCACGTCAAGACAATAACCCGCTGAAAGAAATCGTAGACAGAACTCTTCGGGTACCGAGTTTGGCCGATTTTGATATCATCCAAATTCCTGAAATAATTCCGGTTGATATTTTGTTCGATCTTTTCAACATGCCAGTCGGCCACCCAGCCCGATCCAAATCTGACACTTATTATGTGGATGAAAAAAATGTCCTGAGAACACACGACACTGTCTTTTGGTATTACTATCTAAATACTCCAGAAATTAAAAACCGGATTGCAAAAAAAGAAGCCGTCGGTGCAATTTGCCACGGTAAAGTATACAGAAAAGATGAAATTGACAAACGACACATGAACGTCTTCCATCAGATGGGTGGGCTTTATCTCGCTCCTGATGGTAAGGAAAAAATCACGCCAGAAGACCTGAAAAAAGTTTTATCCGAGATCGCTAAAAGCATTTTCGGCGAGAAGGTTGAATTCCGTTTTTATGACCATAATTTCCCCTACACCGACCCCAGCTTTGAGATGGAGGCTTTCGTTAATAATCAATGGATTGAGATACTTGGTTCCGGAATGCCACGAAAAAGTGTCCTAGAGAACTTCGGCATAACCGGTTATCACGGTTGGGCCTTCGGCTTCGGACTGGAAAGACTCGCCATCGCAAACATGGAATTGCCAGATATTCGCCTGCTTTGGAGCAAAGACGAACGGGTGAAGAAGCAGTTGAGACTGGAGCAAAAATACCGCGATGTTTCTAAATATCCACCTATTGTCCGAGACATCTCCTTTATCGTTCCATCTACCTTCGCTCCAAACAATTACTTTGACCTTATCCGTGATCTCGGCGGCGAGCTAGTCGAGGAAGTGACGCTGATAGATCGGTTTGAAAACGAACAAAAATTTGGACCGGGAAAAATAAGCTACACCTATCGTATCGTTTACCGCTCGAATGAACGCACGCTCACCACAGACGAAATTGACCCCATCCAAGACAAAATCACTACCGAAACAAAAAACCAGTTCAACGCAGAGATTAGGTAACAAGAACCTTACAAAACTGGAGCCGGTGGTCAGGCTTGAACTGACGACCTACGGTTTACAAAACCGTTGCTCTACCAACTGAGCTACACCGGCCTATTTCTTGGCAATATCAGCAAGAAAAAGTGAAACTGCACCACGCTTGCCTACCACCCCCTTTCCTCTCACCGACTCAATAAGATGAGAAAAGCGCTTCTCGATGAGAGTCAGAATTATTCTGACCCAAATAACGAGCCGACGCAAGACGAGAAGTGAGTAAAAATAGAGGTAGTGGCCAAGCTGTTTGAAAAAAGAACTGAAACCGTGGTAGAAACGATTGATTTTGTCTTGGAGAATATGTAATAGGGCTGGGTAATTCTCCGCCTCCAACTCACTCCTTTGTTCTAGCCTGCCGAGTTGAAAGCCGAGAAGCGCCGAGATGCCTAGCGCCGAAACAGCGATCACGATGACTGGCCCGATGAAAAGAGTAAGCATTGTTTATTGTCCCACCGACATGCGAACAAACCGTGACACCTCCACCCGTTCCCCAAATTTCTGCACCGTGTTTTTAATAACCATTGCCACCGTAAGACTGGAATCCTTGATAAACGGCTGTTCAAGTAAAGCGGTGGTATCCGCCGGCTCAAGGGCGGCAACCTGCATCGCCAACTCAGAGGCCAGCCGGATAAACTCTTCATTTCTCGCGACGAAGTCAGTCTCACAGTCGAGCTCCACAAGAGCGGCCATTGTTCTTCCCGTGTGAACATATTCCCCAATCACCCCAGCACCTAGAGTTCGGCCAGCCTTTTTCGCGGCATTCTTTACACTTGCGGCACCGAGTGCCACCCGAGCCACATCCATATCCCCATTAGCAGATTCCAGGGCCTTCTTACATTCGGCGATTGATATGCCGGTTTCCTCTCGCAAACTTTTTATTTGTTCAACCGTTACCATATTTTTGAAATTTAAAAAATCTAAGCCGTCACTTTTGCCTCTCGAGCATCAGACTGGCCAGCCCGATATGCTTCCACCATCTTATCAACGAAAAATTGAATACTCTTTACATTTGAGTCGTTGGCCACAACCGGATAATTTACTCCCGCCAGGTTACAATCGGAACCCGCCAGTGCAACAACCGGCACCTTAACCTTACCCGCCTCCGAAACCACAATCGCCTCTTGCATCGGATCAATAACCACAACTGCGGCTGGCAATTTGGTCATATTAGACAGGCTCAAGAGATACCTCTCTAGCCGAGAAATCTCTCTACTGAACAAGAGCTGCTCCTTTTTGGTATAAACTGACAATTCACCCTTATCGCGTTTATCTTTGAGCTCATGCATTCGATCGATACGAGACTTAATCTGGGGCCAGTTGGTGAAAGTTCCACCAAGCCAGCGCGAAGCGACGTAAGGAACGTCCAAACTCTCTGCGGCCTGACGAACAATGTTCATTGCCTCAATCTTGTTCCCCACCAGAAGAATCTCCTTTCCTTCCATAGCAAGACCACGGATAAATGCGCTAGCACGCTCTAGTTGACCAACGGTTTGCTCTAAATCAATCACTGCTTGTTGATTCTTAAAACCATAGATAAAGCTCCTCATCGAAGGGTGGCTCCGCGACTTAGAGTAGCCAAAATGGGCACCGACAGCAAAAAGCTCTTTAATCATGGTGGTGATAGTCTAACAAAAACGCCCACATCTGACAAGCCTAGATAGGGTTGACTGGGCCAACCCGGTAATCGAACAAGGCGGAGTCACTACAGGTTGCCTCAAGACAGGAATCGATACCAACCAAGACTTGATATGGGCTACGCTCCTTAATGGACTGAGACGCACTCTCCACCCTGATATTCAGGTAAACATCTGTGTCAAACTGATTAATTAGAGTAAGGCTTGCAGTATCACAAGACTTAAACTCACTATCTATGTAGTTCGTTAACGGCGAATCGTCAAGGCGACACCTGAGCAACGAGTCACCGACCTTCTCAATAGAGCTATCGCCAAATGACCTAATGTTTCTGATTTTAACCCTTAGGCCGGGAGTACTACCACGAACAGCTGTAAATTGAGACGGTGAAGAAATGGCTGGTGAAGTCAGGGGTTGGGTATTAATCTCCAGTCGATCGTGTCCCGATACAACCGATATTGACGGTGCGATATAACCCGGCTCGCCCGGAAGAGGCACATGCTCGCCCGGAGGAACACCCTCCCCATCCCCACCACCGTCCTCCCCACCGTCACCACCACCTCCGCCGCAACGGCCACCAATATCAACACCCGACTCATTACCATTTTGAATACCGTCAGTACAGGTTCCTGTATCTGGTGTGTCTGGCAGACCAATAAAAACCCCCCTAAAATCGACCCAACCAACAACGTCGCCCCCCCAGGCAAACCCAGTAAGATTCGGGTTGCCGGTCGAAATCATCACTCCGTAATTAATACCATCAAGTTTTATATTCCCGTCCCAACCACTACTACCACTTGCAGACAAAGCGCGGGCAAAACCCGTCAAACGATCCCCGGTCCGGGCCACCGAACCAAAATCAACCCAACCAATGTTGGAACTCCAGGCATAGCCAGACAACGGCCCATCAGCACTTTCCATCGTAACACCATAACCCTGACCCGTGTCATTACCCATGTTAATCCAGCCGATATTGGAACTCCAGGCATAGCCAGAAAGGGAAACCGGTCCAGAACCCTGGGCTAACGGTGGTCTGGGATAAAAGATTATTCCAAAGACAATCAAGAGAGATAGAACAATCAGAGCTGGCTTCTTTTCCTGAATCATATTTTTTATATTAACATAATTAATAAACGTGAACTAAATTGGGGTAACTGCTCCAACGGCGTAATCAAAAAGGAACGAACGGACAGCGTTCCCACACTCCGCGCCTTCTTCAATACAAGTGCTACTTGCCGAGACAATGATCTTGTAGGGACTATTGAGATTGAGTGTAAGCGGAGCGGGGTAATCGACTTTAATATTGAAATTCGCTTCATTACCGTGATTGGACCACAGGTTGATATTGGCACCGGAACAAGGGCCAAAACTGGAACTTGGGTCCGCCTCCGTCTCCGAGAGACGACAACCAACCTCAGAGTACTGATCTAAGGAGACCTTAGTATCGACCAGAGATTTTGTACTGACAATGGATGCCGTCGTATCTGCGCCTTGTTCCTGACTCCAAAAGGTCGTGGCGGAGGAAATCGCTGGTGAAGAAATCGGCTGACTGGTAATTCTAATAACCGGTGGAGTCGGAGAAGAAAGGTCACCACCAGTAGCGGGTGGAATGTAGCTGTCTGAACAATTCACGGTGACAGAAGTCTGACAATAGGCTGGCGCACCCGAACCGTCAGTTACGTTCATATATCCCTGTTTTACTGTGGTGGAAGCAACACTTCCGCAACTTTCAGAAGAAACATAATCATATATATCAAGTGGGGTTGAGCCAGAGTTATGACTAATGTCCCCAGTCCAGACGTAAGAATAGGAAGGAGAACCACCATCAGTAATCACCCGCCACGTGATAGAATTATTTGAGCTATCTAGAGGAAAGTTGGCTGGGCTTGGACTAACCGAACAAGAGGCCGTCATACCCGCAAAACGAACACAGTAGGGATAAGAACCACCACCGTCACAAAAACTCATCCAACCATAACCATTGCCACCCCAAGCATAAGAAGAATCTGTAAACTGTGTGGGGTTGCTGGCACTATCGGCAAAAGCCCCATAGATACCACTTGGGTTTACGTTGCCGGCGAACTTAACCCAACCATCCCAATTACCAAGACTGCTTGATGGTTTCAGGGGTCCGTCACATCCGTTCTGGAAAACAGAACAGGCCCTCGCCCAACCAGTAAAGGCGCCCGTACTGAGATTCATCTTGACTCCCCACTGATCACTGGCGACAGGGAAACCGGTCCAATTTGGATCGAATTTAATCCAGCCGATATTTGAGCTCCAGGCATAGCCAGAAAGACTGCCGTCACCAGTATTCATTGTCACGCCGTAGGAAATGACCCCACCGGGATTACGAAGACTTATCCAACCAATGCCGTTTCCACCCCAAGCATAACCAGATAAATCAAGAGAGGTAATCTGTCCCCGACTAGTTTCGGACGAAAAGACGACAAGAAGAAATAGACCTAAAAACAACCCCAGAATAAACAGCCGGCGCATTAGCCAATTCTAACACGACATTCGTCAATCAGACTGTGGATTACTTAGGGCCTCAATGATCGGATCAAGACCACCAGCAAAAATCTTCTCTAAATTGTGCCAAGATTTCTTAAGACGATGATCGGTAAGACGATCCTGTGCGATATTGTAAGTACGAATTTTTTCCGAACGGTCGCCGGTACCAATCTGCTCTCGTCTCGCACTTGCGGTATCACTCGCACTCTTGGCGTTAGAGGCTGATTCAAGTTTTGCCGATAAAATCTGAATGGCTTTTTCTTTATTCCGAGCTTGACTCCTCTCGTTCGTACTACGAACTGTCAGACCCGATGGCTTATGTAAAACCCGCACAGCTGTTTCAACTTTATTCACATTCTGACCCCCCTTACCACCAGCTCGAGAAAAAGTAATCTCCAGATCGGCGGGATTAAGGACAAAATCGCTTTCCTGCCTCAGCGGTAAAATCGCGACAGAGGCGGTGCTCGTGTGAATCCGCCCCTGCTTCTCGGTTGCTGGCACACGCTGAATACGATGCACACCCGTCTCATAACGAAGTGCTTCATAGGCACCAGTCCCATGAACTTCAAATGACGCCTCCTTGTAGCCACCAAGATCGCTCTGGGAATCGTCGATTAGTATAAAGTCCCAACCTTTTTGCTCGCAAAAACGCCGGTACATATCAGAGAGTTCCTTCGCAAACAGAGCTGACTCGTCGCCACCAGCCCCAGCGCGAACTTCCAAAACTAACCCCTCAGCAAGACTCGTGATAGGGGCGGTGTCGGACTTCTGCTTTAAGTACTCAAAATAATCCATTACTTCACCTCAATCTCCTTCTCCTCCTTCGTCTTTCTTGTTTTTACTTTCTTTACCTTTGGAACAGCCTTTGCCTTACGAACCTTAAAACGTTCTACGCGACCGGCGGTATCCATAACCTTATCAGTCCCAGTAAAGAAGGGGTGACACGCGCTACAGATTTCTACCGAAATTTTCTCCAACGTAGAGCCAACCTTGAACTTCTCGCCACATGCACAAGTCACAAGAGATTCGGAAAAATATTGAGGGTGGGTGTCCTTTTTCATATGTGAGGAAATCCTAGCAAGAAATCAATTACTTTGCAACGGATTAATCATGTTAAGTTGGATGTCGGAAGCCTTAGCCATTACTTGATTTCCATAACTCAAACCAACATTTGGTGCGCCATTCTTCTTATAACAATTCTGACCAGAATAGTATTTACAAGCTGACGTCCTTTCAGTGGTATAAGTTTTTGATCCAGCTCCGTTATCTCTAAGAAGTATCGCCGCGGCCATGAAAGCGTCTTCGGGATTCCAGGGATCAGCCACCGCTCGACCAACTGCCGCCGCGATTGAAACCTTAAGATAGTTCCAAGTTGATGGGATAAATTGTGCCGGACCCATCGCCCCACCATAACCGATTGCCTGTGGACAAGAAACATTGGTAAGAAACGGGTTGCGACCAAGACCAGAAAGTAGGCTCTGCAATATTGGTAGATCGCGCGTGGGATGAATGCCTCGTGGAAACAATGTTCCAGTCTTAACACTCCTGGTCTCGCCTGTCTCTAGATTAGTAATGACACAAGAACCAACATTCTCACCCAAATTAGACTCTTGTTGTAAAATTGCGAGAATCAACGCGGCACGAACACCCGTTTTCTTAGAGGCGGCGACAGCAAAATCCAGAGCCTGGCCGAAGGGAATCGCCGCCGAGTCACGCAGTCCGAAAAGAGCAGCTCGGATCTGAGCGGCTTTTTTCTGACGCTCCGCCAGAATCGTTTGGTATGCCTTTTCCTGGTTCTTGCTAATATTAAGCAACACCGTCTTGTCTGCCTCTTTCTTCTCCACAATCTTTTTTTGTTCTTCAATCACTTTCTGAGCATCCAATTCTGCATCTTTCTTTTTTTCCAACTGAGCCTGCTCTACCTTAGCCTGATCTTGCGCCGAACGAATCGCGACAAAAGATTGTGCCAACGCCTCCTGAATTGAACTGGCATCATCAACATCCCGAAAAACACCGGTAAGGTTCTGCTTGTCAAGAAAAACTTCCACAAGAGACAACTCGTCGATATCCCGGACCTGGCGGAAAAGTTCCCCGAGCGACAACTGCTCCCGCTTTATTCTTGCCGCGAGTGTCTCGATCTTTTTGGTTCGGGCTCTAATATCATTTTCGAGCCCGGTAATAGCCACTTTCTTGGCCTTAATTCCCGCCTGCGCTTGAGCAATCTGACTTTTCAGCAAATTAAGCTCGCCCGCCACCGTTGCGGTATCGCGTTGCTTGGCTTGCAAAAGTTTAGTTTGCTCGGCAATTTCTCTTTCTTGCTGTTCTAGCTCCACCTGGAGCTGGGCTCTTCGTGCTTCAACATCAGCAACGCTCTGCGCTTGCGTATTGAACACCCAAAAGTTGAAAAAGATAAAAAAAGCTAAAAATAAACTAGAGAATTTGAGTCTCTTCACCCGATTATTATAACAAAATTAGTTCTTCGAGTCAGCCTTTTCCTCCGCACCAGAACCACTCGCCCCATCATCTTCGGTCTCCTTCTTGCCCTTCTTCTCTACTTCAATGGCCGAAAGATCAGAAACCACCTCTTCAACTGGTTCCTCCTTGGCGACAGAGACGGCCGCAACAACTTCATCGGCTTGATTTATTACTTTTATTCCAGTGGGAACCAGTAAATCTTTTACCAGAATTTGACTGTCTAGATTCGTAAGCGCACTAATATCTACAGTGATATCGTGTGGAATATTCATCGGTAAAACCTCAATGTTCAGCTCGTGCAAAACCTTGACGAGAATACCCCCCAATTCTTTTACCGCTGGAGCAACTCCAGAAAAAACTAGAGGAACACCAATCTCAATTGTCTTTGTTTTATCAACTACATAGAAATCAGCGTGAAGTGGCTCACCGGAAACTGGATGCCAATCAACATCATGAATCAAGACATCCTTCTTAACCGTGCCGGCATCAACCGTTACAACCGTTGATTCCCCTGCCTCTTTGAGCAACTTCTTGAAATCCTTACTCGTCACGAAAAGAGGTAATGCGTCCTTTTTCCGTTCGCCATAGACAACAACCGGTAACTTCCCGGCTATCCGAGATTCCTTCAATTTCTTACCAAAAATGGACCGTTCTTCGGCCGCGATCTTCAACATATGGCCACTATAGCAGGTTGGGGGCAGTTTGACCAGAGAGCACGGCCAACACATTCTTTGCTGCCACATCACTCATTGCCGTCCTGGCCTCCTCTGTGGCACTGGCAGTGTGGGGTGTTATGACAACGTTTGGTAATTCAACTAAACCCGCCGCCAAAGAAGGCTCATTCTCAAACACGTCCAAGCCCGCGCCACGAATTACCTTATTCTTCAGGGCGGTCACAAGCGCTTCCTCGTCAATCACTGGGCCGCGAGAGGTGTTGATGAGAATCGCGCTCGGTTTCATCAGTTTTAACCTTTCGTCGTTAATCAAATGCCTAGTCGTCGGCAAAAGAGGCACATGAACAGAAACAAAGTCTGCTTCACGCAAAAGTTCTTCCGGTGTGGCAAGAAACTTAGCACCGGTCATTTTTTCAAAATCACTATTCTGAGTCACATCATAATAGATCACACGGAGATCAAAAGACCTTGCGTATTGTGCCACCCGAGAACCAATCCGACCTAGACCCAAGATACCTAAAGTCTTCCCGGTCAATTCTGTACCGAGCAGGAGAAGCGGCGACCAACCATCATACTTACCATCACGCAAAAATTTGTCGGATTCCACTACTCTCTTGGCGACGGAGAGTAAGAGTGTGAAGGCATGTTCAGCGACGGCATTGGTCAGAACACCGGGGGTGTTAGTAATCACGATTCCGCGTTTCTTTGCTTCGGCTAAATCGATATTATCAAAACCGACAGCGTAATTTGCAAAAATTTTAGTGCTGGGTGATGCGTCAAAAATTTCGGAGTCTATCTTATCAGTCAGTAAGCAAATTACCGCATCATAGCTTTGACCCCGCAAGGCAAACACCAGTTCTTCTTTACTCAAGACACCGTCCTTCTCGCTCACCACAACCTCGTGGTTAGAACTTCTCAAGAGCTCAATCCCCGATTCAGGAATCTTTCTGGTTACAAAAATCTTAGACATATTTATGTTTTTATAAATTACTAAACAAACGCAACTTTTTCTCCACCACCTTCTGCATCGCCATAACAGAAGGTTTCAAGATCTTGTACGGCGCCACCTCGTCAAGGTTTTCCTGTAGTGTAATCTTCAGCGCATCACGGTAAGCGACCCTCAACTCCGTATTGATATGCACAATCGCTACACCATTCTTAATCGCCATTTTGAAATCCGCCTCACTATTGCCAGAGCCACCATGCAAGACAAGCGGCACACCGGACACTTTAGAAATTTCTCTGATTCTCTCGATATTTAAAGCTGGTTCTTTGCCATTCTTAAGCATTCCGTGAATGTTTCCGACGGCGGGCGCAAGTAGGTCCACCCCCGTTTCTTCTACAAATTGCTTCGCTATCTCTGATTTGACTAAATCATCAGTATTCAGGCTCACACCCTCGGGAATTGCGTCCAAAAGTTTTGACGATGTGCCGATATAACCTAGTTCGCCCTCCACTAATATTTCCGAGCTAACACTGCGAGCGTAGTCGACACATTGTTTAGTAATTTTAATATTTTCTGCCAAACTTAGTTTACTTCCATCAAAAATAACGGAGTCAAAGCCGGCGTCCACAGCTTCCTTAACCCTTTCAAAGGAATAGGTATGATCGGCGTTCAAGAAAACTGGATAGTTGAATTCCTCACGCAAACTTTTAACCAGCGCGACCACTTGCTTGGTGCCCACAAAATCGCGTTCCCCCTCTGAAACACCGATAATCACGGGCAAACTTAAACCTTGGGCGGCGCGGAAAATTGCCCACAATCCTTCGAGATTAGAAATATTGAAGTGGCCAATTGCCACCTGTTTTGCTATCGCCTCCTTCAAAGACTCGCGCAAATTCAGCATAATGGCTATAATTGTAACATGAACTACGATTTCATCGCCATTGGGGACATTGTGACCGACGCCTTTATTCGCCTACAAGATGCTGAGATTCATTGCGATATCAAACACGAAGATTGTCAGATCTGTCTCCGTTTCGGTGATAAGGTTCCTTACGAAAGCGTAACGGTTGTACCCGCCGTGGGAAACTCGCCAAACGCCGCGACAAGTGCCGCCAGATTAGGTCTGAAGTCGGCGATTATTACAAATCTGGGTGATGACCAGAACGGCACTGAAGCAATTGAAACCTTAGACAAAAATGGAGTCGAAACAGTGTTTGTCACTAAGCACCGTGGACAAAAAACAAATTATCATTATGTGCTGTGGTATCAGGACGATCGAACAATTCTAATTAGACACGAAGAGTATGCCTACGCTCTGCCAGAGTTTACAACCAAATGGGTTTATCTCAGCTCTCTTGGTGAGAACTCTCTTCCTTTCCACTCAAAAATCGCGGAACACCTAGCACAACACCCTGAAATAAAGCTAGCCTTTCAACCAGGCACCTTCCAGATTAAACTGGGTTACGAAAAATTAAAAAATCTCTATGAACACACTGAAATTTTCTTCTGCAATGTGGACGAAGCACGCCGAATTCTAAACCGGAAAGACTCTAACGAAGAAAAAGAAGCCGAGATTAAAAATTTACTGCGAGAAATAAGTAGTTTGGGACCAAAAATTGTGGTGATTACCGATGGCAAAGATGGTGCTTATGCGAGCGACGGCAATAATACTTGGTTCATGAAACCATACCCCGATCCGAAACCCCCACTAGAGCGAACCGGGGCGGGCGACAGTTTTGCCTCCACCGTTGTTTCTGCACTAGCGCTGGGTAAATCTTTACCGGAGGCTTTGCGTTGGGGACCAATCAATTCCATGTCCGTCGTCCAACAAATTGGCGCCCAAGCCGGCCTACTCACTCGCGAAAAACTGGAAGAATATTTGAAAAATGCCCCGGCAGATTACTCTCCAAAAATGATTTAAAATTTATTTACCTCTTCCTCGCAATAACCCTCTGCACGGCCTGACGAATGTGGTTGACCCCAAGTCCATAGTGCTCAATAAGCTCTTGTGGTGTACCAGACTGGCCAAATAGATCGTCCACGCCTATAAGCTCCATCGGCACTGGATAATTTTCCACGAGAAGCTCGGCCACCGCACTACCCATACCACCACGCTTCTGATGCTCCTCCACCGTGACAATCGCCTCACACTTGGCGGCAACTCCCAGAATTGTTTCCGCATCGAGTGGTTTAATGGTGTGAAGATTAACAACCGTAACCTCAATACCAGTGGCGGCGAGATCATTGGCAGTAATTAAAGCATTGTAAACCATCTGTCCACAGGCGATTATCGCCGCCCGCGGTTTAGCGGGTTCACGTAAAATATTCGCTTTCCCAATTTCAAAAAATGATTCTTCGGTTGTCACGACCGGTGACTTCTCGCGCGCTAGTCGAAGATAGGCGGGCCCCGTCCAACGTGCTATTTGCCAAGTTGCTTTCTTCGCCTCAATCGCGTCACAGGGCACGACAACCGCAAGACGTGGGATAACCCGCGTGATGGCAATATCCTCAATTGCCTGGTGCGTGCCCCCGTCTGGACCAACGGAGACGCCGGCATGAGAACCAACTATTTTTACGTTTCGGTCATTGTAACAAATCGTGGTACGAATCTGCTCCCAATTCCGACCAGGCGAAAACATCGCATAAGAAGTGAGGAATGGAATCTTCCCCATCGCCGCCATTCCACTCGCCACGCTCGCGAGATTCTGTTCAGCTACTCCCATCTGAATAAACCGCTGAGGAAATTTCCTCGCAAATAAATGCATCTGGGTTGACTCTGTTAGATCAGCACATAGACCAACAATCCGTTCGTCTTTCTCCCCCGCACCAAGTAAACCTTCGCCGAAACCTTTGCGAATTGGCACTTGCTCCACATCAAGTTTAAGTAATTTGGGATTTAATTTTTGAGATTCAACAAGCATAAATTATTCGTGTTCACCCTTAATCTTTCCCCCCAAACTGCGCAATTCTTTCAAGGCTAACTCCCCTTCTTCTTTCGTCGGCGGTTTGCCATGCCACTCATACTTCCGTTCAAACTCGTGCACGCCCTTGCCAGGAATCGTATGGGCGATAATCACCGACGGCTGACTGAAAACCGCCTTCGCCTGACTAACCGCCTCGTCAATCGCCTCAAAACTGTGCCCGTCGATTTCTTGAACATGCCAATTGAAAGAGCGCCACTTATCAGCTAGAGACTCCAGTGGCATCACATCTTCGGTAAAACCATCAATCTGAATATTGTTCCTATCTATAATCGCGATCAGGTTGTGCAATTTCTCTCTTCCACCCAGCATAATAGCCTCCCAGTTCTGTCCTTCATCCAATTCCCCGTCACCCAGTAGACAATAAAAAAATTTATCCGACGAACGACCATGATCAATTCTCTCCGCCAGAGCCATGCCCACCGCCTGCGACAGACCAGAACCAAGCGGACCAGAACTTGTCTCCACCATCGGTAGCCACTCGCGATGCGGATGCCCTTGTAGGCGTGAACTAAAGTGGCGCAAAGTCTTCAGCTCTTCGACTGGGAAATATCCAGCATGGGCCATTGCGGCATACAAAACCGGACAAATGTGCCCATTGGAAAGAACGAGTCGATCGCGATCAGTCCAATCCGGTCTCTTGGGGTCATGTTTGAGTAGATGAAAATAAAGCGCGGAAAAAATGTCAGCCATACCGAGTGGGCCAGCGGTATGCCCAGAACCAGCAGCAAGAAGGGCATCAATTACCGACATCCGAATGTCGTTCGCCTTTTGTTCCAACAGTTTAATTTTTTCGTCGTAGAGCATTGATCGTATTCTCAATATCGTTGGATTGCCAAATTGCAGAACCAACAACAAGACGATCGGCGCCGGCACCAATTAACTCTTGTGCATTATTAAGATTAACGCCGCCATCAACACTTATTTTAACACCTGGATACTGCGTACGCAAAAATTTAATCCGATCATAGACCCGTCTATCAAGCGGTTCACCATGATGACCAATCGTGGCAATCCCCATCAACTGAACACTCTTAACCTGATTGATGAAACTATCAAGTTTCTCCAGAGGAGTATCCATAAGGATCGACAAGCTCGCTTCTGTTGACGATTGATTAACTTTCTCTAAGATTTCACCCAACTGCATCGTCGATTCAGGATGGATAATTACCCGATCACAAACAACGAGCCACTCATCGATTAGGTCCTCCGGGTCACGGACCATCAAATGTGCCTCCAATTTCACCTTGCCATCTAATGTTTCTAAATCACCAGGACGCTGCCAACTATACTCACTGGTGAAAACACCGTCCATAATATCTAGCTGCGCCCAGTCGACCAATCCCTCAAGCCGAGAAATTTTTTCTTTTACCTCCAGAAAATCGATGCCAATGATAGCGGGGATAATTTCAACCATTTTTTAAAATTCGTAAGTCGCTGGAGGCGGATTATCAATTTTCATGATCCGACGTAAGTGACGCTCCTCACCAGTAAACGGGGTCTCCAGCCAAAGCTTAATCATCTCCTTTGCCTGATCGTCAGTCACAAATCGCGCCCCAAAGGATAAAATGTTGGCGTTGTTGTGCTCGCGAGACAGGATAATTATTTTTTCCGTCCCGCCATAATAAACCGCCGCTCGAACATTACGAAAGCGGTTCGCCATCATTGCTTCCCCCTGGCCCGAACCACCAAAGATTAGCCCCCGGTCTTCTTCGGGGTTGGCGGCCACGCCTTGAGCCACGACCCGAATGAAATCCGGATAATCATCGTCAGGATCAGCTTCAAATGCTCCCTCATCCTGCACAGTGTAGCCCGAACTCTTCAGCCAACGCTTCACCTCATCTTTAAGAGAGAGACCAGCGTGGTCTGCTGCCAAAAAAATCTTCATTGTTTAACGAAGTCCCGCCTTCAACACATGCTCGACTAAGGCATTGGTATACCCCATCTCGTTATCGTACCAAGCAAGAATCTTTACTAAGTTACCACCGACCACTTTCGTCATTGATAAGTCGACTAAGGAGGCGAAAGGCGACCCGACAATGTCTGAGGAAACCAGTGGCTCATCCGTAACAGAGAAAACTTTCTGCCAGCGTGGCAGTTGAGCCGCCTCAAGTAAGATTTTATTAACCTCTTCCACACTTGTGAATCGCTTGGAAATAAAAGTTATGTCCGCAATAGAACCAGTCAAAACTGGGACGCGTAAAGCAATACCGTCAAACAAATCCTTGAGACTCGGAATTGCTTCGGTCACCGCAATGGCCGCCCCCGTCGTGGAAGGGATAATATTTGCTGCTGCTGCCCGACCACGGCGATAATCCCCCTTCTTGTCTGGTGAGTCAACAATTGATTGAGTGGCGGTGTAAGCATGCACGGTATTAAGCACGGCCTTCTCCACACCAACCGACTCTTGCATTATCTGAATAACTGGACTGGCGGAATTAGTGGTACAAGATGCATTAGAGGAAATCTGACAAGTGGCAAGTGCCTCCTCGTTGATCCCCATTAAGACTGTCGCCCCGACAACACCAGGAACAGGTTCCCCCTTGATCGGAGCCGTTACCACTACACGCCCAGCTCCGGCCTCCAGATGTCCTTTGGCCTTGGCATAAGTCTCAAAAAAGCCAGTGGCCTCAACCACCACCTTCACTCCAAGATCACCCCACGGTAGATTAACTGGTTCTTTCTCCTGCAGAAACTTGATTGATTGACCGTTGATGACAAGAACACCGTCCTCTACTTTTATCTCCAGACCAGAGTGACCATAGGCACTATCGTATTTCAGAAGATAGGCAAGATTATCAACATCACCCAAGTCGTTGACGGCAACGATTTCCAATTCCGGGTGCTTAATGGCAAGCTTTAAAAAAGCGCGCCCGATCCTACCCAAACCATTGATTGCGACACGAACTCTGGCCATTTATTTTTTAGATAACATTAAAGATGACGTCATTCTCAAGCAGGGAGTCTAAACGATTATCAAATATCTGATCACCGTCGTCTATATATAGATTGATGTGGTATTTGTCACCAGATACTGTCGGCACCAAGAGATCCACCCCAACGTCAGACTGTACTCCGGAGATTGGCAACAGGGTCGCACCCAGAATATCACCACCTACCCCATTATTATCTTCACGTACCGCGACCCAAGTTGGCTCACTGGTAGTAAGACCGGACACCGTAACCAACTGACCAGCAACCTGATCTGAAATCGAGATGGTCTCGTCGCTCGCTACTGGCTCTTGGGCCTCTTTCTCTGTTCCAGAATCAGACTTCTCCTGCACCCGACTTGAACCACCCCAAGATGCTCCGACAATATAACCAATCACCAATCCAACAATTAAACCAATTATTATTCCTTTATTTGCTTGCCACATATTTTTAACCCTTATTTTCTGGTAAATTCCTCGTCACCTCAAACGCCGAGGTAATCAATCGTCCTGACACATCGCGATAAGGTAGATCCACCCGTGAATCAAATTTCAAATCGCCATTGTCACGATAAAGGATAGCGAAATATTTCTCGCCCTCTTTCGTTGAGTCAGCCAAATTAATTTCGCCGGTTGTCACCCCCCTCCCAAAGAATCCGGCTCCAACGGTTGCGCCCGGCTTACCATTATCATCACGACTAATCGCGACCCAACCACCCTCGGGCAACTTTACTTCCGAAACGAAAACTAGCGGCCCGGGAAATTGATCATCAATAGTAACCGAGACTGACTCTGCTGGCGCGGCAACACTTCCTTGCGAGAGAGTCCCCACCGCCCCGAGATTGTCTGAATTATCCACGGAAGTGTTCCCCCACCACAGAACCGCGCCCACAATGATCACTGCCAAGACGAGCACAATCACGATAATGCGTTTTCCTAGGTTATTCATGATTTTTATTATAGCCTAAAATCGCAAGTCAAGCATCCCATAATCCTAAACATAAAAAAGGGCGACCAAAACTAGTTTTGGTCGCCCGGTACTGATGGAGCCTGCCCGATCGATTGGCTAGATCGCGAACGGCAAGCCGATGGAGGAGAGAAGATCTCCCATGGACGCGGGACCAGACTTGCGACAGGCCACAATCTTCCAGTCCTTACGAAGACCAATTACACCGCCCGCCTCCTGTAGCTTCACGTGGGCTTCCTCGGAGAGCTCGTGCCGAAGGCCGGTCCAGAAGAGCAAATCGACCGTTTTCTTCTTGTCACCCAGGGTGGCAAGAGCCCGGCTCATCTTGCAATCCTCGCAAGTGGCACTATCGTGACCGGACTCAAACTCTGCCCCAAAAGACTCGATCTGCTTGTGAGCATGCTCCTTCGAGAGCTTCACCATCTGGTTGGTGAGCCGACCACGCAGAACCGCAAGCTTCTGCAGGTAAGGGTCGGTCAGAACGCCGATCACTTCTTCACCCTCCCCAACCTCCTCATCGACCGACTTGACCTCCGCCATCTTGATTACTTCGACTTCGTTGCGTAACCAATCGATGAACTTAGCCATAAAAGCTCCTTCCTGTTAAGAACTGTTTGTGAATCGCATTAATTCACGCCAAACATGAAGCTAGCACAGATACTGGTGATAAGTCAAGGGCAACAGGACCCCACCATCTGAAGTCAGAAAAGATTAAACTCATTGGGCAGAGAATAGCTTATCGGGTCCTGAACCAACCCCTAACATTTTTTGGCACACCGAGGATAAGTAAGAGGGCTAGCGGGGCACCAAAATTAGCAAATCTCTCGACAAAATCCCACATAGGATCAGGGCCAATTGGCCAGCGAATAAGAGCCGTCACCAATCCCCAAAGAGTCGCCCACAAGACGACTAGGCGTATTGGCTTGAATAATACCAGAACAGCCACAATAACATCCAAGATACCCACGAGTAAAAGTAGGTTTACAATGGTAGCTGGGTCAGTTATTCCAATTGGTTCAAAATACTTAAACCAACCTTCTTTCCCCTGCAGAGCAAAAATACCATGACCAAGAAATTCTCCTGCAACTGCTATTCGCAACACCCACTCAACCTTTTTAATATTTAACATAAAAAAATAATTTTTAATTAATAAAGTACTATTCTGACTACGCTTTAATTATATCAAATCAATTTATGCGTTTAAGTACGTTATGGTTAATTGCAATATAGTGGCAAAGGTGACCCAAAGAAAGTGGGGAATGTTGGCGAGGGCGACCCATTTGAAATACGGGAAAATGGCAACCAAAGCCCAGATGAGCGTGCCAAAGACGAGTAGGATATCTATGGAGGCAAGCAGGTTGTTCTTGAGTCCGAATTGAAGATAGGTAAAGGAGAAATTGAAAATAAGGTTGAGGGCAAAAGGCAGAGCCACCATCCACGGTAACTTGCCCGTGAGGGCTTTGTAAAACACGGTACCGTATGTCACCGCGATAATCGCATACAACACCGTCCACACTGGACCAAAGACCCAACTCGGCGGGGCGAAAGAGGGTTTGATGAGAGTGCTGTACCAATTGTAGGTGTCGGAGTTCATGTTCCTATATTACATCAATCCGCCCGTGCCGTACCAGACTTCAGATTGTTGAAAGTTGCTTACGGCGACGGGAGTAGTAAAACCAGGCATAGAGTACGGCGAGAAGTGCGATATTGGGAAGGAGTATGTATGGCGTGCCCCAGCTCACACCGTTAATGTAAAAGTCTGACAATGGCCAAAGAAAGGGTGTGGGGAAAAAGGCATCGGAGTGAGTGGGTATATCAACAAGGATATGGAGTGGCCACGCAAAAAGTGGAAAGAAAAATTTTCTACGCAGTAGGCGTACTGCAACTATTACAACACCCGCGATGACAAGGCTGTGGGTGATGTTGTAGAGTGTGTGCACATATGCAGGGATTGCTGACGGGTCGGGTGTTCCTGCACTCCAGTCTGGCCCTGACACGAGTCCGAGTACGGTGGCGGCGGTAAAGATACCAAATGAGAATAAATCGGGCATTACGCCAAAGAAAAACGATTGCCAAAATTGGCGCCTTCTAGACCGTCCGAATGCGATACCGCCATAGAGACCGTGAGAAAGTATATCCATCGGAAAATTATATCATGGCGTGTACGCACTCAAATATTCCCACGGACGAGGTGGGGGTCATGAGTTTAGACAACTGTCAAACTCGAGGCAACTCGAGTTTTTTCATACCTAATTTAACAAATCGGGGTCGGCACTTCGTGCCGACCGCATTTTTGCTTCGGAATCCGATTTTCAATTTTGGCGGGCCACTCGGGTTAAGTGCCCCGAGGTTGAGGCCCCGTAAGGGTATTCTAGCATCTTTTTGCTGACTAATCTGAGGCACACGGGTCATGGTCTAACTTTCGAAAACCGAACTAACTGAACACAAAAAGGTTGCTTTTGCTGTGTTCAGTTTTACTTAACCAAACGAAGTTGGATAAGTTGGATCCCCATCGTTTGTTGACTAGTTTGATATTGGTGCGCCAGAGTTGGGATATTGGGCGTTTTTTTGTAGTCGGCTTTTATTAGTTTCAGCGGAATCAGTAACTCAGCGGCAAATGCGTTGGCTTCTTGTTCGGTTTCTGAAGCGTCATTACTACCGTCCACACACTGAGTGGCATGTCCCATCAAAAGGTGACCGATCTCGTGTCCGATTGTGAATCGCCGTCGGCACCATGGGTGGTTTTGATTAAAATAGATGGTTGAAAACTCGCGCTCTTCTTGTTCGACCGTAACTAGCATGCCTGCAATCTGTGTGCCCACCGATACTCTACTGACATAAAGTTCATAACCAGTTTGTAAGTGCTTGATCACTCTCCACAAAGATACCGGGGCCGTATCGATTCCGGCGTCTTTGATAATCTTTCTTGCTAAGTGTCGCGCTTCCGTCAGCCGGGGACCAAGTTGGTCTTCAGTCATTATCGTCCTTTTCTCTTCGCCATTTCGACCAAGTGAAGGATGGCCTTTTGGTCTTCGGGGGAAATTTCTTTGTCTGCTCTAAGTGCCACTCTCACGGTGGAAATTTCCTCCTCCTGACCCAAAAAGAATTTAACATCTTTCTGAAGAACTTCGGCAACCTTAGCTAAGTCCTCCGCTCGAAGGTTTCGCGCTCCACTTTCAATCAGTGATATGGCTGTGGCAGACTCGTACCCCAAGGCTTTGGCCAGGTCCAGTTGTGAGATATCCACAGCCTCTCGCGCCTCCCGAATACGGCCACCTATAAAAAATGGCTTATTTTGGTCGTTTTTCATACTGATAGCTTACACTTTTCGTAATGATTTGACAAGCATTATCATATTGCTATACTTGGGTTAGCGGAATGGCAACTGGGGGTCGAGCGATTGTCACCGCAGATCAGTGATTACTAGTTAAGTATAGCAAATTATGGTTTACCCATTTAAGTATCCCTACCATTATACAGCCAAGGTGGTCGAGGGGTGGGACTCAAGTGCGATTGGCGTTTATTACTGTGGTATGTTGACGACTGACGGGAAACTGACCATTCTGTACATCGGCAAGGGAACGAGCGATGGCGGAATACGGGTTCGGTTACTAGATCATCTTCGTGATGACTACTGGCCGGACGCTACCCACTTTGGTTATCACCGCTGTGATACTGTGGCGGAAGCCGAACGGCACGAGGCGGAGGAAATAAAAAAGTACCAGCCGAAGTATAATAAGGTCGGTAAGTAAGATTAGGTAAGAAAATTAATAACTAATTAAAACATTAATTATGGGCAAGAAAAATCATAACTGGACTAAGGAAAAGCCGCACCACGTCGACACAGGAGAAATCACCACGCGGCGCTACGCCGAGAATCACCCCGGCAAAGTTGAGTGGGTTAAGGATAAAAAATAAAACGGCCATGCCACTTTCCCCAACAACCGGCTTTGTCAAACCAGGTGGACTCTTCGTTTGTAACTGTGGTATCCCGTTAGCGCGCAAAATGGAAGACGGCAGTTACCAAATAATGAGATTCCACAACGGCAAGCCAGTCAAAATCAATGTTGATTTCGGCGACATGATTAGGGTCAAATGCCCAGTTTGCGGACGGGGCTTTGCCCACCTAAAGTTTCGGGAATCATTGTCGATTAGAGATAGCGTCAAGGTGCTTGCTAACAAAGATTCGGGGGTGTAAAATAGAATCGTTGGTTGAAAATTAGATAGAGCATCGTTCGGAACGCCCGGACATACGTTTGTGCCAAAACAGCACGAGCTTATGTCCGGGCGTTTTTGCGTCCATTTATTAGTCAATTAAGTTAATAAAATGAATAAAACAATTAAATCTAAGGTTCCGTCAGAGAATCTCCAGATTGACTATGTTCCCCTTGCTTCCCTACGCCACCCCGAGATCAACCCTCGCCGCTGGTCAAAGGAAGCGACCGAACAGCTAAAAGAAAGCATTACTCGTTACGGCGTAGTTGACCCACTGGTGGTTAACTCCGCGCCCAGTCGCCAGGGAATCATTGTCGGTGGCAACTTCCGGGCCACAGTGCTCAAACAAATGGATATCAGAGAAGTGCCGGTAGTCTACGTCAATATCCCTGACCTTGAAAAGGAAAAAGAATTAAACCTGCGCTTGAACAAAAATTCCGGTGAGTTTGATCTAGCGCTCCTGGCCGAATTTGACGAGAAGCTGCTGGCTGACATTGGCTTTGACTCGGAAGAGTTGGATGACATCTTCGGGATCGGCGACAACGAGGAACAGTTTGACCTAGAAAAAGAACTAGCCAAACTGGACATCAAGAAAATCAACGTTAAGAAGGGCGACATTTACGACTTGAGCGGTAGCCGATTGCGTTGCGGTGACTCCACGGTGGAAGCGGATATGCTAGCGCTGATGGGGAACGAACGAGCTGATATGTGCTTCACCGACCCGCCATATATTCTCGACTATCTGCGAGGCAAGACCAGGAACGGCAAACCGACAGTCGGTTTCGGTTCCAAGAAGAACCGGCGCTATCTGGAAACCGATATCCTGCCGCCGGACTTCACCGAGCGCTGGATGGCCAACGTCGCCAAAGTCCAAAAGCCGGACTTCTCCATTATCGTCTTCGAGCACCCCAAGAACCTGCGGACGATCTGGAACGAGCTGGAGAAGCACTGGAAATACCGCAACACCATTACTTGGCATCTGCCGAACCGCGTTCAAGGGTTCGCGGCCAAATACAAATTCTTCAATAAACAGGATATTGCTCTAGTTGGTAGCAGCCCGGGCCTGAAGTTAAAGAACCCTGAACCGGAAGCGGACGAGCTACTTCAGACCGAGTATGAGAACGCTCTGTTCGCCACCAGCGGTAAACCGCACTGGGAAGGGTATGAAAAGGGCAAGAAAATCTGCCCGACTGACTTCATTGATTACAAGGCCGCCGATGAAAAGTCTAGCGGACAAGGAATCATCTTCGGCACCAAGCCCCTGGAAATTCTCATTCCGTATATCAAGGTGCTGACCAGGCGCGACGATCTTATCTTGGAGCCGTTTGGCGGCAGTGGCTCCACTCTAATCGCGGCCGCCAAAATGAAGCGGCGCTGTTACCTAATGGAAAAATCACCGGTCTATGCTGAAGTCATTCTGCACCGTTGGTCGAAACTAACTGGGCTCAAGCCGAAACTGATCCATGAAAAGGCATAAACTAAAAAGTGCCGTGCTTGAACAATTACGCAAGACACCAATCGTGGAGATTGCCTGTAAACAAACTGGGGTCGGACGGACCAGCTTCTATCAGTGGAAAAAAGATGATCCTGAATTTTCTGCTGAGGTCGATCGGGCCATGACTGATGGCGTGTTGCTGATGAACGATATGGCCGAGGGCCAGTTGATTGCGGCAATCAAGAATCGTGACCTGCGGGCGGTGAATATGTGGCTAAAGAACCACCATCCCAGCTACCGCACGCGCCTCGAATTGGCCGGTAAACTGGAGGTAATCGAGGAACTGTCCTCACCACAAAAAGAATTGATTCGCCGAGCGTTGGCCCTAGCCAGAATTAACCTAGAAAAAAATGGAAGCTAATCTCTTTGAGTCGCTGGCGCGGGACCGGCTAGTCAGACAACAGGTCGCAAAGCAAAGCCATCTGATGTTCTTCCACATCTATCTGCCCCACTATGTGAAATATCCGACTGCCGAATTTCAGAAAGATATTTTCCGACTGACCGAAGACCGTTCCAACAATCTGACCTGTATCGTCGCCTTCCGAGGCTCGGGCAAATCAACCCTAATTACTCTGTCGTATTCCCTATGGTCGATTCTGGGCGAACAGCAGAAGAAATTCGTGCTCATTATCTGCCGCACTCAGGCTCAGGCTCGCCAACAGATGCTTAACCTGAAATTCGAGCTAGAAAATAACCGGCTGTTAAAAAGCGACTTAGGCCCATTTCGGGAGGAAACGGGCGGCGGCGACTGGGCAATTTCGTCTTTGGTTTTCCAGAACACCGGCGCTCGCATCATGATTGCTTCAGCCGAGCAAAGCATCCGTGGCATTCGGCACCATGAACATCGTCCCGATCTGCTGATTCTGGATGATGTCGAAGACTTAAATTCCACCAAAACCATTGAGGGGCGAAACAAGGTTTTCGATTGGTTCACTCGCGAGGTCATCCCGCTCGGCGATATCGGGACGCGAGTCGTTCTAGTGGGCAATTTGCTCCATGAAGATTCTCTGATGATGCGCCTGAAGCAGAAGATGGATACCGGGGACATAAAAGGTGTCTATCGCTGGTTTCCTCTGCTTGATGAAGAAGGCCGCTGTCTCTGGCCGGAGAAATTCGATGCGCCAGAAAAAATCGACACCCTCAGGCGGGGTGTTGCCAACGAATTCGCTTGGCAACAGGAATATCTCCTGAGAATCGTCTCCGACTCCAGCCGGGTGATTTTCCCCGAATGGATTCAGTATTACGCTGAGCTGCCGAAAGGAGCGAAAGAGCGAGTGGTTGGAGTCTATGTCGGTGTTGATCTTGCCATTTCACAGAAAGAAACCGCCGATTATACAGCCATTGTTACCCTTATTCTTTATAGCCACAAAGGAGAACTCAAACTCTTTGTTCTGCCCAATGTCGTGAATCGCCGGATGACCTATCCGGAAACGATTCAGACAATCAAGGCCGTTGTAAAAAACCTTAACTATGAGGTAGCGCCGACTGTGGTAGTCGAATCCAATGGTTTCCAGCAGATTTATGCCGACCAGTTAGACATAGAAGGGATTGAGGTCGAGTCAGTCAAGAATACGACTGACAAGCGCACCAGACTGGCTCTCACCTCCCAATACGTCCAAAGCGGAATGATTCAATTTCCCGCTCGCGGGGCAGAGGCGCTCATTACCCAACTAACTGGGTTCGGGGTCGAACACCACGATGATCTTGCGGACGCTTTTGCGATGGCGGTCATGGGGTCTATCGAAACGAGCGAGAATCAAAGGTCATTCAACGCTTGGCTTGATTTTGTCGACAGCAATGGCGGGTCGGCGTGGATTGGCTAGCGATAGTCCTCTGCGCCTTCGTAGTATTAGGGAAAGTCAATGCAACTACTAAAATTATTGGGACGACAGGAATGGATTCTCCTAAATGTTTTGATGGTGCCTCGGACAGACCCGTATTTTTCTATCGCCAAGATACCATATTCAGAACAACTTGGATAAAACCGACATCTTACTCCACGATGGTAAAGAAACGGAGACAGGGTGTTTTGGTAGACGATTATTAAATAGACAAGAAAGCTAGACATAATGAACCACCTCCTCTTTTTTCACAGACTTAGAACCGCACTTAGGACATTTATCAAGATCTATTACCCGTTGATGTGGCAGGGCAATCGCGGGTAACCAACAACCACTACAACAGGCCATGACCTTTAGTTGATTCCCGGCCTTCTTTTGATTTTCTAATCGAATGTCTGATTTTCCGTAAAACCACACGTTATCACAAGCCACACAGGTACATTTGGTTTCGCGGACTTCTTTATTTCTATGAAGCTCCTTTTTCTCGTTGTTAGTCAGCCGTCGCGGCATTGACGGAAATTTTATATTTCTCACCCCTCTAGCAAGAGGGGGCCAGGAAAAAACACCAACAACAAACACGACTGTTCCTAATCCAGGTGAGCCAGAAGAGGCAAAAACAAAACCCAAAATAATGAGAAAGATCGACGGCAAATAATAAACTATCGATACAAATTTTCGGCTGAATGATCTTCCGTTGCCATTCTTTGACATATTAGGAATTTTCTCTTGTCCCGTCCTCATAGATAATAGTGCTTGGTTCCCAATCGTATTGCAGTTTTTCTAATGCAGTTTGACGCAACTTAATATCTTCTTCCATAAATTGATTGTATTCGACGCCAATAGAATAGAGTTTGCTCTCTCCCTGTTTTAATCCACCGTCATAGGAAATATCGATGTGCTTAATCGCATCTCCAAAAAGATCTTTAATAACAATGCTCCCCTTCACACCCTGAATATCTTTGCCAGTAAGATTGTTGAGCTGTAAGACAAGCGTATTTTTGGTTTGATAATTTTCATCAGAGAATCCCTTCTTAGTAATTTCCAGACTAACTTTCTTGCTTAAATCATTGCTTGGTTCAGATGATTGGGCGGTGTCTTTAGACATTAGATTATCGATACTAGGCAATCCTTTCAAAGCAATAATTTTCCACCGGCGGTCACTTTGTTTTAGCATCCTCATCTCTAAACCATTTTCGACGGTAACAATAGCAGTGTCTCCGTTTACCTTAATAGTTCTCTTGCCTTGGATTGTCGTTGCAATACTGCTAGTCGCTGTTGACGGATTTGTCAGAGACTCTTTAAGACTATCCGAGAATTTCTGCTTCATAGCTGGCTTCATATTATTCAACATGCTTTGTCCCAGGGCGGCACCGAGAGCCCCGAAAGGATTGTCTTTCAAATCTTTAACTGCTGATTCGGCTACCTGGGCCTGGATATCTGTCCAGAGATTCTCAAAAATAGCGTCGGTGTCGAAATAAGAAAGAGCTGTAGTAACGTCTTTGTTATCAACAGCTCCTTTGATTTGGATGAGCGAGTATTGAGGAGTTCCGGCCCACCAATAATAATATCCTCCGCCAGCAACTAGAATGAAAACTCCAATTCCTATAATCAAACTAAAAAGTTTATTTCTCGGCATAGTTTTATAAATTACTAATAATCTGCCGAGATGAACCTCTGTTTTTATTTAAAAACAGAAAGCCCACCACGGGTAGCAGCCTTTCGGCCACTCATATCAGTTTCCCGATATGGCCTATCAAGCGACCCCATGATGGGTTTTCTGGGCTTGATAGGACTTTTCACCATGCCCGGCAACGCCGAGTTTAGGCTACTTTTGCTTATTCAATTGTCAGGAGCATGATAGCACATTTGGCTATCGTGAAGCATCCTAGCTTAATCAGGAGATATTGCGAAGCGTTAGTTACCAACAGGTTCAAATTTGGTAAATACAGAGGTTTTGTAAAATTGGCATAATGATCTGAACGATCTGCCATACAAACAAGCCGACAAACAACGCAAATGGCACAAGAAAGAACCACGGGCTCTTCCCGCCATTTACTTGCCTCAGGACCTTGGTCCTATCAGTGACTTCTTTGTATAGTGCTCGGAGAAAATTTGTGGCGATGTATATAAAACCAAAAGCAATAAGTGTCTTGAGCGCATCGTTACCTGCCTGAGAAAGATTGGGGGCTCCGCAGTATGCTTGCGAGAGAAAAATGATCAGCGATAAACTAGCGCCGACAACAAAGAGTGATTTCATTACCGCATGCCCGGCCAATGCCCAAGCAACGGTCACTAGAAGAATGAGTTCAATGAGAAGTAACGTGTATCCAATCTTTTGAAACGTCTCCTTAAAGAAGGTCATTCCAACGAACACGATTGTGGCGAGTAGCAAAAAGACGATATAAGCGATAATCTGCCTCTTCTCTAAACTTTGGATAAAATTTCTGATTTTATGAATCATGTTAGTAAAAAGTGACGCCACTTCTCTTCAGATCATCTCTAATCCTTGTATAATCAGGAATTACTTTCTCGACTAGATTCCAAAACTTCTTGGAATGATTAAATTCCTTGAGGTGGCATAGTTCGTGAACGATGATGTAGTCGGCAAGCCGTTGCGGAAGCAGCACAATTTTATAGTTAAAATTTAGGTTTCCTTTTTTAGAGCAACTGCCCCAGCGAGTCTTCTGATTCTTTATATTGATCTTGTTAAAAATGAACTTATGCTTTTTGTTGAAATACTGCACTCGCTCAATCGCAAGCTCATAAGCGCGGTCTTTATTTTTAAGATAGTCCTCGTGTGAGTAACGAGTAATTGCAAGACCCTTGAATTGCTCGAAAAACGCTATCTTTGAGAAAAGCCATTGGCTTTTCTCTCGGATAAACCTCTCCGCAACCGTCTCTTTGAGATCAAACGGCGTAGTAACAACTATTGTACCGTCACAATACACGGCGAGACGCATTCTTCGAGCTCGCTTGCTCTTCCGGAGAGTGTAGGTGACCTTTTTATTTTGAAGAGCGATTTCTCTTTTCATGGCTAGAATTTTTTGATCACAATATCAACCAGCCGATTGAGATATTTTTGGAAGTCGGCGGCTTTTATGCGGTCCTTATACTCTCTGAGCACAAGTTCCTGCACGATACGCTTTACCTCCTTGAGAAATTCTTCACGCTTAGACGACTCCTGCCATCCTTCGTCGAGTATATCCTCAAGCCGCTTCGTCATCTCCTTAATGAACTCTCGAATCACATCCTTGTCCCCCTCAATAAATTCGGTAGAAATGACATATAGTCCGTACTCCTTGAGCGAGTATCCAAGCTCTTTTGCCTCGTCTCCTTTTTTCTTTATGTCCTCGAGGAGTTGCTGATAGCGCTTGATGCGCTCGGAGAGGTCAATCTGGTGCTGTTCAAACTCCTTGCGGATGAGGGCAAGTCGTTCGCTGAATTTTTTGTACGCTGGATTGGTATCGACGTTGATGGAGATTTCCTGCTTGAGCATTTTCTCAAGATTGAGAGCTTTCTCCTCATCGTCCATTTTGTTAAGCCGTTCCATCACATAGAGATCGTTCACGTTAAGCTCGCGGAAGTTCTTAGTGATACCCTCGTAGTCAACGCGTTGCTGGATGAGCTGTTTTACTTTCTCACCATATTCAGCGAGAAGTTCTGCATCGGACATCTTTGCCCCATATTCTTTATCGAAAGCCAAATACACGCTGGTAAGCCACTCAAAGGCGCGCACGTGTTCCTTCAAGAACGGATCGGGAGAGAGTATCTCAAACAACAGTTTGAGCCGCGCATACTTGCTACGCAGAAATTTCTGTTTGTCCAAATTCTCAGCAAATATCTTGAGACAGCGACGCAGGTTATCAATCGACGGGTCTTCGATATTGATGCCCGTAAAGATATTCATAATCTCCTCAAGCACTTCAACAAACTCTTCCTTGAGCTTATCGATGTTGATCATGGCCGAGTCGACCACACTCTCGTCAAAATCGAGCGCTTTGTAGAGACTCTTGGTGACGCCGTAGTAATCAATTACCTTTCCTGCGCCTTTGTTTGGGTAGACGCGGTTTGTGCGAGCGATTGCTTGCAGGAGATTGTGATCCCAGAGCGGCTTGTCGAGATACATTATCTGTTCAACCGGAGCATCGAAGCCCGTAAGAAGCATGTCGCAGACCAGCAGGAATTTGAGAGGACTTGCAGGGTCCTTGAACTCGTTGATAATCTTCTCTCGCTTTGCCTTGGTCGTGTTGTACTTGCGCAGGTCTTCCGTGTCGGTGTTTGGATCGCCGGGCGAATACACCACCTCCGACCACTCCTTGGGTACCAGCTGATCCAAGAGCTTCTTATACTTCGCTACCGCTTCGCGGTCGTAGCAGACAATCTGTGCCTTAAATCCCGCCGGTTCTACGTAGAGTCGGTAGTGCTCAACGATATCGCGGGCGACGGCTTCCATGCGTCTGTCGAGCTTCACGATTGCTTCCTTCTTGCCGTACTTCTTAGCCACCGCGTCCTTTTCTTTTTCTGAGAGCCCTTGAGTCAGCTCTTCAAACTGCTTATCGAGCTTCTCCTCGTCAATGAAGAATTTTGAGAGTCGCGCCTCGTAGGTAACCGGAAGCGTCGCACCGTCGTCAATCGCTTGCTGAATAGAGTAGTAATCCAAATATCGCTCGCCGTCCTGCCCGAAATTGCGGTGTGTATTGAGAGTGACGCGGTCGATGGGCGTTCCGGTGAAGCCAAAGAAGAAGGCACTGCCCATGGCACTCCGCAAATTAATAGCGGAGATACCCTCGTTATCACGGTGGGCCTCGTCTGAGAGCACAATCACATTCTCATCAAAACTCTTTATCGAATCACCGAGCTCCGAGAACTTCTGGATCGTAGAGATGAAAATCCCGCGCTCGGGAGACTGGATTTTCTGCTCCAAATCGACGCGTGACTCGACGCGTATCACATTCTTCCCGCCACAATTAATAAATGTTTCGTAAATCTGGTCGTCCAGGTCGATGCGGTCAACGAGAATAAACACCTTAGGGTTCTTGAGTTCTTTATTGAAGCGCAGTTTCCAGGCAGTAAAGTACATCGTGAGCGATTTGCCTGACCCTTGAGTGTGCCAGATGAGCCCACGCTTTTTTTCTCCACCAAGTACTCGCTCGACGATCTTGTTCGTCGCGCGAAGTTGCTGGTAGCGGGCTATTTTCTTAACCGTCTGCTCCTTCTCTTTCTCGAAGACGATAAAGTTCTGGACAACATCCAAGAGACGATTCTTCTCAAGCAGAGCCACCAGCGTCATTTCTAGCTCGCCACCCTCGGCCTTTTCAAGTTCCTCGTCCTTCCAGTGCAGAAAATTCTGCGCAGGAGCATGGGTCGCGCCGTACACCGTCTGGAGCCCGTCGGTCGCAATGTTGAAACAGTTAGTCCAAAAGAGCTTAAAGGCATTGCGCTCGTAGCGTTTTATCTGCCCTACGGCCTTCGAGTAATCCACACTACTTGCGGCTGTCGGACTTTTTGCTTCGATGTCCACAACCGGGAGTCCATTCAAAAACACCATTACGTCTGGACGGATATTCTCGGAGTTGCCCTCAAAGTAGAACTGGTTTGTGACGACAAAATGGTTATTAGAAGGGTTATCAAAGTCAACAATGAGATAGTCCCGCATTTTGCCGGTCTGCGGATCCTTGAGATTTACGCCATAGCGAAGCGCTTCAAGAAACGCCTCGTTGTTATCAATCTTCTTCACCTCACGAACGACAGAGAGCGCCCCATCTTCGTCAATGCCATTGATCCTTTTGACCGCCTCAAGCAGTGGGGGGGTAATGATGTACTCATTCTCAAACTCGCGGAGCTTAGCAAACTCTTGCGGCTTGATGTATTCGTAACCGAGCCTCTCCTTGAGAAACTTGATGACGTGATTTTCTACCGTGTATTGTTCGTTGAATTTCATATCACTTTATCTTCTTATTTTTCTTCTTCTTGGAGCCCTTTGGCTTAATGAAATGGCTCAAAAGCAGCTTCGCTTTTTCTAGAAGTTCATCAAAGCAAATAATTTCTATATTCCTCAAATTCGATCGGAACATATCGAAATTCTTTACCCTCTCCTTCGGAATATCTTTGGTGTTGCCAACAACGATGACGCAGCGCGGATCAAAGATCTCAAAATCGCCTTGCGCTACGGTCGAGTAATTCTTGAGGAGGGTATTCTTTTGATCTAGGACCTGATTTATTGCTCCCGTGATATCTGAAGAAATCGGGTATACCTTCCCGGCAGAGCGGTAGGCTGTGTTGTGAAGCGTTTTCGTTCTGTGAGTTTTAATTTCGATTATGGTTGCGCTGCCCGTCAGCTTATTTTTATAAATGAAATCGGCATATCGCGCTTCTTTGCCCGTGCCTTTTTGCCCACCAACATAATACTCATCCTGGAAAAGAAAATGGGGCGCGGCAAACAAGTACGAGAAGATCCAAGAGTTATCTTTGAAGAAATTGTGCCACCGTTGTTCCAGCTTCTTTGCGCCGACCCCTTTTTTGAGGGCAAGCAGTTTCTCAAACCGCGCGATGACTTTCTCAAAATAGACCTTGTCTATTTTTTCCTTCGTATGGATTAGCGTAGCGGCGTCGACGTCATAGTTTTCAATCTTGTTCTGCGCAAAATCAAGTAGCGCGCCGGAGTCGACATCTGATAACTTCCCGCCCGAGGAAGAAACTTCTCTCAAAATTCCCTTAATTGTGCCTGCAACGTAAGGAATTTTCTTTGCCTTAAGACCTAGTCCACCTGTTTGTGCCAAAATATTATGGATCGTAACCTTCTGATCCTTAGAGTGCTTCTGATTTTTAGGACGGATTGTGGAATAAATAGTCTTATAGTCGTCGACATTCAACACGAGCTCGCTCTTCCGTAGGTTTATCGATGTTGTTTTAGTAGAAATTATTATCTTTGTGACACCGGGGAAAGTTTCGTTCAAAGTCGATACAATGGGGACGGTGTCCTGCGTGAAGCCATAGCCGCGCGTCATACCCCTCATACCCTTGAGATCGAGACGGCTCACCCCATCGAAGTGAATTTCCGAGATGAGTGAGTACTTCTGCTTACCCTGGCGATTGAAAGGAAAAACGATCTCGTAAAGTTTCCCTCTCATTACCTCACGAGACTTAACATCGAAAACGGGGTCGGTATTAGCCGCATGATATATCTCCTTCGTCCTTGTCTTATTCTTTAGCGTTTCAGTGGTCATATTGTTTTTTTCTTACCGCTCAAAAGATCGTGCATAAGACCTTTCTTAAGGAGAACTAACCGTCCTCTCATTTTTCGGTTGATTGAGGTTCTTTGATCGATAAGAGTCAGCAAGGTCCCAATTTCCTGTCTCTTTATTGGAGAGGGAGCGAAAAACTCAAACTCGGAAACGATATTCCAATCTGTTCGAGGCATTTTGGTACCAAACGATTTCGAGTTTGAATGATTTATAAACTGATCCGACTGAGTAAGGTAAAAAATAAACTCGGCGTCTCTCTTTTCTTTAGGCTGGAAGACGAGTATCTCCGTAGTACAAACTCCACTAAAGTTTGCTTTCCAGTATTTCCGTAGATAGGGGCGCAACTTCCCAAACAAAATGTCACCGGCATAAAATCTTGTTTTTATGCTTGCCGTTTCAATGGAGTCACCAAATCCGAGCAATGCTCCTGAGTTTTGATCAATATGTTCTAACCCAACATACTTTTCAGACGCTTCTGTCTTCGGATCGAAGGCTTCTTTTCTGAGACTCGCCAATTCTGAGAACCTCTTCTTTGTAGAACTTTTATTGGCCGAGAGAAACTGCTTCATAAGCCCGTGCTTGAGTTTCTCTGTAGAGGTGATTATTTCGTCTGTCTTTTGAATTTCTGCATCGACCGCGGATAAAATTTCCGCGATCTTCATTTGTTCGGGAAGAGTGGGCAGTAAAACATCGACCGCTTGAATAATTGGGAGGCGGAGAGACTTCACCGTACTCCCGACTGCATTTTGTGCGAAGACTGCACGATTTGCGTACAAATATTGATATAAAAATAGAGGATAAACCGTCTCGTTCGGGAAAATAGCATACACTCTCTGATGCAGATCGAACTTGCCACTGTAGTAGCGGGGCACAAACTCTGCTCCCTCACCCGGGAGGATGACGGCGGTGTCGTCAAAAAGATATTTATTACTCCTCTTTATTGCGACCGAGCGATCGAAGAGAGGATATTCCCCGTGAGTAACAGCATCCTGCGTATTGGTCTTTCCATTTGTGATATCAGAAATATCCCCGAGTCTTGCTTGTTGCCAACCGTTGGGAATATTTTTTTGGGGCGCAGTAGCCATACTTATTTAGTCTCACCGTTAGAAAGCTCTTGATGAATATTCTGTAGCTGCTTTTTAACAAGCGCGTCCCGTCCGCGCTTTGTCGCCTCTTCTATCTTTTGATCGAGGACGAGTTCAATTGAGAGCTTCAACGGGGAGAAGTACTTGAGGCACTCTTCTTCGCTCAATTCGTGCACGCCCTTGCTCAGAATTCCGTAGATAGATTTCATCTCAAGGAGCTGGCTAGGCAAAAACGTCCTCAGCGCCTCCACTTTATCTTCCATACGATTGGTCTTGAAGTCCGCTTCGGAGACACCGACAGCAGCCATGTTCTGTTTGAATGTTGCGAGTATAAGATTCTCGAAAATCCGCCGAAGATATACGAATGACCCGGCACCCGCGCCGTGCGCAACGAGGCCGATAGCTTTCTTGAGATTTTTTAAATCTTCTTTCGGCAACACGCTGTCGTATTTCTTTCCGATTTCAGCGAACTGTATGTCTGCCAAAGACGGAAATTGACCGAGTTTAATAACTAACTCTTTACTTCTGTAAACAAAAAAACGCAACTTATCTTCACCCTTTCTTTTGCAGGTTAGGACAACTGTATAAAAACCTCGGAAGTCGTTATCGTGATACCCGATATGACCCGTTTTTATTTCATAAGTGGTGTCAAAACCACTTGCGGTGTTGTACGCATCCACATCACCACTGAATATGTCACCCTCCAACCTGCTCACTTCGATAGCTTCATACAAAGGTGCCTCAAAGTAAAAATCGTGTTTGTCGACGAACTTCTCCTCTTTTTCTTGTTGTATGTCCATGTTTGTCATATGTTAATACTTCAACTCTGTTAAATACTTTTCAACCCTTTTACCTATCTCCTCACGTTCCTTCTCGAGAACGGCGAGCTCCTTTCGGACCACTGACACATCTACCTCTTCCTCCTTGTCGCCGTTCTCGATGTAGCGCCGCACGTTGAGGTTGAATTCGTTCTCCTCAATCTCTTTGAAGCCGACGACGCGAGCGTATCCTTCTACATCCTTGTACCCAGCGTGGGCCTTAACAATTTTCTGTATGTCTTGAAAGCGGAGTGAGTTTTGGTTCTTGCCTTCGGAAAAATCCTTTTCGGCATCAATAATAAGCACTCTGCCCTGACGTTCCTTCGGCTTGTTCTTGTTGAAAATGAGGATGGCCGCAGGGATGCCCGTGCCATAAAAGAGCTTCGGCGGGAGCGCGATGACGGCTTCTATAAGGTCGTTCTTGAGTATCTGTTCGCGGATGCGCCCCTCGGAACCGCCACGGAAGAGCACACCGTGCGGGAGTACGATGCCCGCGCGACCATTTGAGTTCATGGACTTTATAATGTGGAGGACGAAGGCGTAGTCCGCATTTTTATTTGGCGGTAGTTCGTACCCGTCTATCCGACCGTATTTGTCGGATTTGAACATCTCGTATTCCCAGTCGTTGATTGAGTAGGGCGGATTGGCTACGCAGATGTCGAATGTTTTGAGAGAGCCGTTCGGATTAAGGAACTGCGGATTGGCTAACGTATCCCCACGCTGGATATCGGCGCTATCAAGACCGTGGAGGAACATGTTGATTTTAGCGATTGCAAAGGTGCCGATGTTTATTTCCTGACCGTAGAGATAGAGAGTGCGTGCCACCTGCTCGTTCTCTTTTTCTTTGAGGTAATGGAAAGCCTCGAGAAGGAAGCCGCCAGAGCCGACAGTTGGATCGTAGATGTGGTCTTTCTTGTGGGGTTTGAGGATCTCGATGATGACACGCTCGACTTCGCGCGGGGTGTAGAACTCGCCGCCTTTTTTGCCGGCGTCCGCCGCGAACTGTTTGATGAGATACTCGTATGCGTCGCCCAAGAGGTCAGAGTTTATATAAGTGTCGCCAAAATTGTATTGGGAAAAGTGGTTGATGAGTCGCTGGGTCGTCTCATTCGGGAAACGATCCTTGTTGGCGAAATCGAGGTCCTCAAAAATCCTGTCGAGCTTCGGGCTGTTCGCGTTGGCAAGCTTCTCAAAAATCTCGTTGAGCTTCTTGCCGATATTTTCTGCCCGCTCCTCCACGACCGACCAGCGACACTCCTTCGGCACCTGAAAGCGGTGATTATAATCGGCACGAGCAATCGTCTCGTCTTTGAACTCATCCATCACCTTCGCGTATTCCTCGTCCCAGACGTCGCTGATACGTTTGTAAAAGAGGAGGCCGAAGATATATTTTTTGTAGTCAGAGCTGTCGATTTTGCCCCGAAGGATGTCGGCGCTCTTCCAGAGAAACTGCTCGAGTTGCGGGAGGGTGAGCTTGCTACCCATCTTGTCGACAATTGTCTGGATGTCTTGCGGGCGGTATTTGCGGTCCCCGCGCTTACCAGCTCGGAGCGGTACCAGGATGCCTTCTTTCTCCCAGTTGCGGAGGGTGTCCTGGTGGATAGAGAAAATTTCTGCCACCTGGCTGATGGAAAGTAACTCTGGCATTTCTTTAAGTTTTGCTTGGATATCCTTGCGCATGCTGATACGGGCCATCCTATCAGAACGTAAATAACAAGTCAAGTGTTCATAGGTCTTCATAGGTCAATATCCTAGCTTGCGTTGCAAAATAAGGGCAATTTAGTTACCAACAGGTTACCTACTCGGGACGCTCTGGACTCCTTCGGGCGGTTGCGTCATTCCTTAGGGTATGACCATAGCCATATCGCCGTTAGGGGTAGCGGCCAAAGTAGCAATCCCTGTAAGGGTAAAATACTGCCTTTATGCCCGTAAAAGTTCAGAGTCCGAAGAACGCCAAATCTTGAGCATTGATAGCCAAATCAAGGAGATGCTCCAGCTGGCCGAGAAAGAGAATCTGGAGGTCGTCACCATGAAGCGAGAATCGCACTCAGCCAAAGAGACTGGTCAGCGACCAGTCTTCAATGAAATTGTTGAAGAGATAAAAGAGGGTAAGTTTAATGGCATTCTCACCTGGGCGCCAGATCGGATATCAAGAAACGCTGGTGACCTCGGCAAGATCGTGGACTTAATGGACTCCGGTAAACTCATGGAAATCCGTACCTTTGGCCAGCGTTTTAGTAACAATCCAAATGAGAAGTTCTTGCTAATGATTCTGGGATCGCAGGCTAAGTTGGAGAATGACAATCGAGGCATCAATGTGAAGCGTGGTTTGAGAACGCGAGTGGAGATGGGGTTATGGCCAGGAGTGGCTCCCGCCGGTTATCTGAACCAGAAACTGATGGATAAAAAGTGTCAGGTAATAGTGGATGCCACGAGAGCTCCCATTATCAAGAAAATCTTTGAGAAAATGGCCTACGAGAAGTGGAGCGGGCGGAAGATTCACCACTGGCTCAAATTTGAGCTCAACTTCAAGACAGTCGGTAACCACAACTTAGCACTTGGTAATATATTTCGAATCCTCCAAAACCCTTTTTACTATGGCACCTTTGAATATCCAAAAAGAAGCGGCAACTGGTATCGGGGCAAACATGAGCCGATAGTCACGAAAGAACTATTCGACAAGACGCAGGAGCAGTTAAAGCGGGACAATATCGTCCGCCAGAGTCACGAATTCGCCTTCACCAAACTCATGATTTGTGGCCTGTGTGGCTCGGGCATTTCGGCCGAGGAGAAATACAAGCTACTCAAGGATGGCACGACGGCTAAGTATATTTACTATGGCTGCGGTCGCTCCAAAGACCGAAGTTGCAAGAATCCATACTTGCGGGAGGAGGAGCTAACCGAACAGTTAACCAAAACACTTGACCAGATCGACCTGAATCAGACTGGGGTGCAGATAAAGTTTGAGAAAGAGCTGAAACGGCATAACCGATTTCAGTCTGGCGTGCTGGGCGTACGTGATCCCGAAGCCAAGCATGAGGAAATTGATCTCAAAACCTATGCCAAGTACATTCTCAAAGATGGCACTAACGAGGAGAAACGAGAACTTATGAGCTGCTTCAAATCGCGGATTAAGTTAACCAAAAAGGTGGTGACTATTGAATAAAGCCGACAGCCAACTTCTCAACCCACCAGAACTTGGTCCCAAAGTTCTGGTGGTATTTTAGAAAAACTTAAATGGCCAATACCAGTAACTTGAACGGCCGTGGCTCCGCCGATTTGGCAATACGTTTCTATGTCGGTAGAACTAATTTCTTCGTCAGACCGGTCATAAACAATGGTGGTTGTTTCCGGTTTCAATTTAAGCGATGGCTTAAATAATTCCCCAGACAACATTCGCTCCCAATCTTTATCCTCAAAGCGGTATCCCTGATAGAACGCTCGCCGAATAAACTGCTTAAGCCACTGCAGATTTTGGCCTTGGCTGTTCTGTTGATGGGAAACAAAGTCAACAATCGGTGAAAAGGCAATAACTCTGGCGACATCAGGGTTGTCGGCCAAAGACAACGCCACCGTAGCTCCCCAACTACTTCCAACCAAATAAAGCCTAGGATTGGTACTAAATTTTTGATTGCTATACAGCTCCGTTACCGACCCGCTTTTAATCAGGGCGACCAACTCTAGTATATCTAGGGCTGGAGACTGGGCCAGAAAATTACCGCCGCTTTCCCAAGTTCCACGATATCGTGGGAAAAAAACATTGTAGCCCTTAGCTTGCAACAAATCCATCACTTGACGCTGTTTAGGTACACTAGGTAGACCGTCACAAAGAATAATTGTCGCCCGTGAAGCCGGGGAAACAGAAAATTCAAATACGATGTCGCCTTGACGGCCACGGTAAATCATATAAGTAAGAATAAAGAAAAAGCCCGAGACTCGCAAGTCTCGGGCTTGATTCAGAGGGCCAATTCGGTCATTCGTTTGTAGACAAAATTGACCAGTGAATATCGTGTTGCGAGATATCCCTCGCTCATGTTGGCAACATTGCTGGCAATGCGACCAGAATCGGCTAGCCCAAGCAAGGCCAACCGCTCTGCTTCACTGAGCTGTTCTCCATACTTGTTCAAAAACAACCCAATCGTTTCCCCCAAGGACTGGTCGAGACCGTGGTGGTCTGTCAGATAGAGTAGATCTCGCACCACCTTGATCAGACGGCTGTTCAGTTGGTAGTTTGTCTCAAGCGAACGCTGGCGATTCGACTCAACGAACATTCGCCGAACCCACCAAGTGTACTCAGAGATTTTCTCGGCCACACTATGCCGTATGGCTTCTTCAGTTGGACTGGGTAAGTCCAGAAGGATATTTCTGCCCCAAAGACAGCGGGTGTGTTTAAGCACCAACTCTAGGTGATAGCAACCATGCGAACCAAGATGAAAATGGTCTGAACTGACCGGAAGTTCATCTTGGCAAACCAGGGAACAATCAATCAACATCTCGGCTGATCGGACCAGCGTCCGAAACTGTGTCGTCTCCGCCAGACTCATGCTGCCAATTACGACAACGAGATCGGTGTCGGAGAACGGCGTTGTGTCGCCGTGCTGAACCGAACCCAAGAGAAGAATGCAACGCAAGTTGTTTCCAAAGACACGTTCGCATCCACTTACTAACCATTCCAATTCTTTCATCACTGGCTCCTTACGAAAGTTCCAAGATTAGTGAATCAATTACACCTGATCGCCGAGCCTCGAGCAGACGCTGACGCAATTGCCGAGCGCTTGACCGAGACAGGCTTTGTTCGAGCGATCGAGCTCCCGATGACGTAGCTACTTGGCCACCAAGGATGAGACTAAGGTTCTGGATATTCCGCAAGAGCGAAACATCAAAACGAGTATCCTTGACATGGTAGGCCACGTGAGCGGCCAGAAACAAACGAACAGTTGATCTGTTCCACTCAAGGAAGCGTCCCATGATTGTGGCATCCGCCGGACTTTTGGTCTGGCAGTAAGCTGGTATGACCAAGTTTACTTGATCACCAACCAAGATTTCCAACAGAAGCATGGCCAAATAGCAACCAAAGAGATTCTTCTGGCTACCGATCATGACCGTTGGACGATGACCACAATGCCACAGAATCGGGAGATATAGCTGCCAGGTAAAGTCGGGGTCAAGGAAAATTCGCTCCCGACCAACCCATAAAGGTATGGCCGATTGACGTGTTCGAGAGATCAGCAACTCTGCTCCAGTAAATCTACTGGCCAGATTTGCAATTTCCCCTTGAGTAAATTCGGGTGTAACGACAAACCCCTTCTTTGGCTTTGGTAGCCTAAAAAGGTAGACATCATCACTTTCCTCATACACTGGCAATTGGCAAATTTTGCACAAGCAAACATTGCCAGTCCAGTGATACAACTTTCTGGCATCCGAAAAATTCTCGGCATTGGCTAGAGTCTCTACAATCCGGCAGGGACAGCGCTTAACTGCCCTTTTGGCCCGGAAGATTAGTCCGGCGTCGGTAAGTTGCTTGAAGAATTGGTTGATCCAATAAACGTTTTCCTGCTGATCGTCGCGCCAAACAACGTTCGGTACGATACCAACCTGCTGGCAGACCTTGAGATATCCGAGTACGTGTGGCTCAACATTAACGCTTCCAAGTTTTGAGCCATTGACGTTTAGGGCCAACACGCCGGTGCCGTCCATCTGCTGTCTGATAATGTCCATTACCAGCGGTATCAGCATCAGGCCGAGTCCGGGAGTATGGCGGGGTGTAATTGGCAATGTTACTACCACGGGCCTAGACATGATTTTCACTCCTTTCTGTAAAAGTGCAGCCGGAGCTAATCCTAGAGTTTGTATCGCAAATGTCAACCCAGGTAAGTATCTAACTATATTGCGGGCACTCGCGTCTGCCGATACTAAATACTGTGGGCGGAGGGTGAGAGATTCGAACTCTCGGTGGGTTGCCCCACACACGCTTTCCAAGCGTGCGCACTAGACCGCTATGCGAACCCTCCCGTTACCCTAGGATACGAAATTAGGCCATTTCTCGCAACATCTTGACCCTTTCCTCAATCGATGGATGAGTGAGAAAAAGTTTTGATAGGCCACCAGATTTACCTCCAAGCGGAGAGGAAATGAAAAGATGTGAGGTTGCCGTGCTAACCCTCTTCATCGGTGACGAATAATGCCCAATCTTTTCCAGAGCGGAAGCAAGGCCTTCAGGATAACGGGTGAGAAGCGCTCCAGAGGCATCGGCAAGAAATTCTCGACGGCGAGAAACGGCGAGCTGGATAAGCGTCGCCACAATCGGCGAGATAATTGCCGCAATAATCCCTAAAAACAGAAACACCCCTGACCCCCTATCGTCATCACCACGACGACGATTCCCACCCCAAAACATTGAGCGCAAGAAGATATCGGAGATCATGGCCACAAGTCCAACAAGCACCACAACGACCGTTGAGATAAGAATATCGCGGTTGCCGATATGAGATAATTCGTGGGCCAGCACGCCCTCCAGTTCTACTTTGGTCATCATCTGAAGCAGGCCCGTTGTCACTGCCACGGCCGCATGCTCTTTATTCCTACCGGTAGCGAAAGCATTTGGCGCCGGGTCATCAATCACATAAATCGCCGGTCGAGGCAGTCCAGCAGTAATCGCCAGATTCTCTACCGCCGTAAAGAGATCGAAGAATTCCTCGCGAGAGGCGGGCCGAGCGCGGGCCAGAGCAAGGGCAATCTTATCAGAATACCAGTAACTTACGAGGTTTAGAGAAATAGAAAACATCGCAAAAACATAGAGAATCAGCGGATTATCATAAGCTTGAGAAAAAACCCACCCAAGCACGATAAGAAAGAGGAAAAAGCCGAGCATCAGCGCCCAGGTCTTCCGAACATTACTTGCTTGATGAGTATAGAGAGTTGCCACTATTTAGAACTTCACCTCAACTGGTTTCCGGGCCACCTCATCCCCCGCCTCCAATTGGAAAAATTCTTTCTTCACAAAGTGGAAAAGGTTGGCGACCAAGTTGGAGGGAAAAGTGTCAATCTTGATATTGAGGTCGCGAACATTGCTATTGTAGAATCGCCGGGCTGCTTGAATTTTGTTCTCCGTATCTGACAACTCGTTTTGTAATTGCAAGAAATTCTGATTGGCCTTCAGTTCCGGATAAGCTTCGGCGATAGCGAAAACTGATTTCAGGGCACCAGTAAGCATATTCTCGGCCTCACCCTTGGCCGCCAGCCCCGTTGCCCCCATCGCCGCACTGCGAGCTTGGGTCACTTTCTCAAACGCTGTCTGTTCGTGTGTGGCATAACCCTTGACCGTGTTCATTAAATTGGGAATGAGATCGTAACGACGCTTCATCTGTACATCAATATCGCTCCACGCCTCATCAGCCCGCAGGCGATATGTGACAAGCCCGTTGTAACTAAAGATTAACCAAGCGAGAACGACTGCAATGATTATAAGTAACCACATAATATTTTATTCTTTTGTTAAATTGTCTGATTTATTCATATTAGGATGATTATAGCATAAAAGTTCGAATAATCACCGTTGCAAGTATCGCTAGTGTTGCGAAGAAGGTGGGAACAAGTACCGCTAAGGCCTTGGTCTGAACAGGAGTTAAATTCAATTTAGCAACAACAGAAGACCCTTTTTCCTGTTCACCAATCGCCTTCGTATCTAATACATCCGAAGCTAGATCGTTCTCATTACAAGCTCGTTCCACCCTTGGCCGACAAGAGGTGGTGCCATACTGGGTCAGTTCCACGCACTCACGGGTCTGCTTACCATCCACGCATTCACTCCAGCCCTGTCGACACAGCCAACGTTCTCGGCAGGTGGACAATTCTGGCGATTCGGTTGTACCGGACACTGGTGATGATTTTGTGGCTGGGATTGTCTCGGGGACTTGCCTTACTGGCGGTGGTTGATTGGGGGCGAGTAAACATTTCTCAACATCAAGCCGACAAGCCCGCGGTGAACTTCCCGAATAACAGCGCAAACTCCCGCCGCCCAAGAAACCAAGCAACCGACAACTTAAACCACCCATCAGATTACCGTCACATTGTTCTCCGGCATCGAGAACACCGTCCCCACAAGCAGCGGGGGTGATTAATTCTGGTTCCTCGTCCTCGGTCCGTGGCTCAACCTCAACTACCGGTTCCTCTTCCAAAACTGGCGGGGGCGGGGGCGGATTTACCAGATCAAGTTCGAAAGCGCCAATCGTACAACCGCCACCAGCACTACGACTTCTGCCGTCGAAATCAACAGTGACCTCAGGCAAACAAGGTGCCGCATTGATAGCGGGACTCGTCGCTTGCAGGTGAAAATCTCCCGCGCTGGGATTAATAAACTTGGGATCGCCTTCGATATTTCCCGAAGCCCAGGGCAAACTATTGAATTCAGCAACCGAGTAACGATTATAGGTGTTGTTTCTAAAGTTACGACTAACGATTGGCTTTTCTTCGGGACGGAAATCTTTCACCAAATTATTTTGGAAAATATTGCCGTAACCGTTGTTACCCTCATAGTCATAACCATACACTCGAATTTCCCCGTGCAGGAATTGTCCTTCACTTTGATACTGCTGGATGCCATAAGTGATATTGTTCTTTATCTGATTATTGTTAACCCAATTATTGGTACCAAACAGGCCATTGCTCCCCAAGCTGATATTGTTGTAATTGGTAGAGTAGACAGTGTTATGAAAAATTTTATTGTTATTGTTCTGTGAAAAATTGGAATCTTGAGAATTTCCCAAAGAAATCCCATTGCCGTTGTTGGCTCCATTATAGACAATATTGTTGTAGATTAAGCTGTCATTCTCACCCAATAGTTCAATCCCGTGAGAGCGGTTGGATAGATCATTGGGAATAGAATTATAGTTTTTTATAATATTGTTGCGAATTATATTATTGTGACTGCCAACACCAGATGCCATGCCCGTGTGAAAAACGTTAGAGATGACATTGTTCTGAATCGTTACGCCATAGGAATTGAATCTTGTAGTCAGTGGAATATGGGCACAATCCTTAAACTCACTGTTCTCAACCACGCCATTTCTCACGTTATCAAGCTGGAGTCCGTCTCCGTTGAATTTCAAGGCGGGGTAAACATCTGTACTGGCCTGACAGGTTATCTTTATGTTTTGAATCTTGAAGTTATCAGAATTGTATAATTTAACCGCGTGTCCCCAACCTTCCCTACTATGATCACTCGGCCAGCGATTACCGAATCCGATATCGTTAACAGACTGGAAGGGTTCTATGGTTAGGTTACGCAGTTCAAGTCCAGTGTTATTAGAGAAAGATAGGAGCACGGGCATGTATAATGAGCCCTCCGATGTATCAATATGTCCAACAATGGTAAATCCTTCTAGTGTTAGATAGTCTGTTGTTGCTGAAAACAATCTTTCATAAGAAGTAGACCCGCCACGCCAAATCACCATATCGCCAGGATATGGCTTAATAGTGATGCGACCACTCGGAGTGCCGTCAGAAATAATTCCCGCTTCGCGTCCGGTATAATCTCCCGCTCGAAAGTAGACCGTGTCGCCAGGGCGAACGGTTAAACCGTGATTTTCCGTTAAGCCAGCGAGACCACACCACGGTGTCTGCGGGTTAAGTGCCTGACTTCGAGAGTGCTGGTCACTGCAATTAGAATTATTTTTATCAACGAAGAGAACACTTGAACCGTTAGCGAGATTATTCGGATCAGAATTGGAGCTACCGCCAGGATTATCCCCCGCTGGCGGCGGAGTCCCAGTATTAGAGACGCTGACCGTCACCGTCGGCGACAATCCAACATTCCCGGCGGCGTCATAGGCTCTTGTTTGTAGTGTATGGGTAGAATTGGAAGAGGCAGTTGTGTCCCAAATAAAGTTGTATGGACGAGAACCCGTACTTCTAAAGAGCGATTCATCCTTCCAAAGCTCGACCCTGTTCACCGACACATTGTCACTGGCCGTCGCGGTGACAGTTACCAGGCCAGACAATACTTCCCCACCACCAGGAGAAGTAATCTGGGTCGTGGGCGGGATAGTTTCTTGTCCCACAACCTCAACCTTCTGGCCACTAATCTGTGCCAGTTGCAAACTAGGAAATAATCCATCGGGCGTCGAAGAATTAGAAAAATAATAAAACCCAAATACAACAATAAATACCAATAAAACACCCAAAATAAACTCGTCCCTTCGACGCAATGAAGGATTAGACATTTACCCCAATAATACAACAACCCTTGTTAGATTAGTAGCCCATGCTCCCCATTCCGCCTGGCATACCACCACCCATTGGACTCTCCTTCTCTTCTTTGACCTCATCCGTAATCGCCACCTCGGTGGTCAGAAGAATCGCTGCCGCGCTTGCCGCCCGCTCCAGTCCAGTCCTAGTCACTTTCACTGGATCAATAATCCCCGCCGTGAACATGTCGGTCACAATCTTATCGGCATTAGCATCATAACCTTCGTTACCCTTACCGTTTTTTACTTTGTCTAAGATTACTTCGCCATCATCCTTCCCAGCATTGATCGCAATCTGACGAAGAGGCGCATCCAATGACTTAAGAAGCACCTTCACGCCAACTTCAAATTCATGAGCGATATCCGCGGACGGTGATTTGAGCGTCTTACCCGCAACCTTCACTCCTGCCCGTACTAGGGCCACACCGCCACCAGCGACAATTCCTTCTTCAATCGCCGCCTTGGTTGCCTCCACGGCGTCTTCCATTTTCAGTTTCAAATATTTCATTTCCGCCTCGGTTGCGGCACCAACCTTGATTACGGCCACACCGCCACCAAGCTTACCCAAGCGCTCTTGCAACTTCTCCTGATCATACTTGGAGTCACTCTGGGCAATTTGTTTTTTAATCTGACTCATCCGTGCTTCCAAATCCGCCTTCTTCCCTGCGCCACCAACAATTGTCGTATTCTCTTTCGTCGCCACAATCTTCCGAGCCCGACCAAGCATTTTCAAGTCGACACTTTCCAACTTACGTCCAACCTCTTCAGAGATTACCTGCCCACCAGTTAGTATCGCAATATCTTCCAACATCTCTTTCTTCCGATCACCAAAACCCGGTGCTTTGAGGGCAAGGGTATTGAATGTCCCGCGTAATTTATTAACAACCAGAGTGGCCAGAGCCTCACCGTCCACATCTTCGGCAATAATTACCAACTCCTTCTTTCCACCCTGCGCGACTTTTTCCAAGAGTGGTAGGATGTCTTTAATACTCGAGATTTTTTTATCGGTAATTAAAATCAGAGCATCTCGATATTCCGCCTCCATCCTTTCAGCGTCTGTCACCATATAGGGCGAGAGATAACCCTTTTCAAACTGCATCCCCTCTACTAATTCTGACTCCACGCCGAAACTTTGAGACTCTGCCACTGTCACCACACCGTTCTTCCCAACCTTCTCAATTGCTTCGGCAATAATTGCGCCATATTCGGTTGATTCGGCTGAAATTGTTGCAATTTGTTTAATTTCCTCTTTGTTTTTAATCGGTTTAGCCAGATCACGGAGAGCCGCAACCACTTCACGAGCCGCGTGCTCAATTCCAATTCGTAAACCCATCGCATTGACACCAAGTGTCGTTTTCTTAAAGCCCTCACTAATTAGAGCTTGCGCCAAGACAACCGCCGTCGTTGTGCCGTCACCCGCCGCATCATTTGTCTTCTGGGCCACATCTTTGATAATTTCGGCACCCATATTCTCAACCTTATCTTTCAAACCAATCTCCTTCGCAATGGAAACACCATCATTGGTAATAGTTGGCGTGCCATAACCCTTGTCTAGAATGACATTGCGTCCCTTGGGACCAATTGTAATTCGCACCGCATCTGCCACCTGATCAATGCCCCGCTTGAGTGCCTTCCGTGCGTCATCACCAAAAATAATTTGTTTCGTCATAATTGTTATTTACTCAACTATCGCTAAAATGTTGGACTCGCTAATAATGTAGTACTCTTTACCGTCAATCTTTACCTCGTCCGGGCCATATTTAGAAAAAATTATTTGCTGGCCCTTTTTTACCGCAACGGGAATCAGTTTGCCATCGTCCGTGCGGCGCCCCTCTCCCACTGCCACCACCTTCCCCTGTTCACCCCTTTCTTTATTTACGGTGTCTGGGGTAATAATTCCCGATTTTGTCTTCTTAGTTGAATCATCAATCAACTCAACTAGCACTCTATCACCCAAAGGTTTTATTTTGTTACTCATAGTGCCGACATTATACTCGGGAAAAAAGCCGAGTCAAGATAATATTAAGGATCACTTGCTCTATTTTTATCTTCTGCTATACTCACTGCTAATGTTATTCTTCGCTAATATCTTGCCCTGGTTGCAGGTTGCGCTGGCCGTGCTTCTGGTCGTGGCAATCCTTCTGCAACAATCCAGCGAGGGTCTTGGAAGCGCTTTTGGTGGCGGCAATTCTGGCGGCGTCTTCCATGCTAAACGCGGTTTTGAAAAAACCCTGTTCCTGGGCACGATTATCTTGGCGGGACTATTTATTATTGCGAACATTCTCAATCTTTTCCTCTAAATAAACCCGTGTCTAGTCAGAAGATTATCCTTGCCCTTCGTTCGCTCTCGCGACGCCAGTGGCGACTCTTTATCACTCTTGCGCTCGTCGGTGTTGTCGGGACGCTTTGGCTCTTGGGCGGAATCAACCAGATTTTCTCTATTACCGTTGCTGCTCCCGGTGGCAGTCTCAGTGAGGGCATCATTGGATCACCGCGCTTTATCAATCCACTTCTGGCAATCTCGGACGCTGATCGAGACCTCTCCACTCTTGTCTATTCTGGATTGATGCGAGTAAATGAGAAAAATAAGCCAGAACCAGATCTGGCAGAAAAAGTTGAAGTTTCCGAAGACGGACTTACCTACACTTTCACCTTGAAAGACAACCTAACCTGGCACGATGGTGCGCCACTGAACACCGCGGATGTTGAGTTCACAATCACAAGCACCCTAAACCCAATTATAAAGAGTGTTAAGCGTGCCTCATGGGAGGGAGTAAGGATTGAGAGGGTTGATGATAAGATAATCCGCTTCCACCTCAAACAACCCTACCCACCATTTCTGGATAACGCCACAATGGGAATTCTGCCTAAGCACATCTGGGGTCGTCTAGACCCAGAGGTGTTCGCCCTCAACCAATTCAATATCGAGGGTATTGGTTCTGGCCCCTACAAAGTAAAAAATATTAAGAAGGACGCTCTTGGAATTCCTGAGTATTACGATTTCGTACCATTCGAAAATTTTGCGCTCGGGAAAGCAAAGATCAGTAACCTGCGTTTGTTTTTCTACCCAAACGAAACGGAATTAATGAATGCCTACCGTCAAGGCAAAATTACATCTGCGAGCCTCATTTCAGCCGAGAGCGCCAAGGCATTAGAGGCGCTGGGATCTCGCGTGCTACGCTCACCTCTCCCCCGGGTTTTTGGTGTATTCTTGAACCAAAGCCGTGCTCCAGTTCTGGCGAATCCCGAAGTGCGCAAGGCACTTAATCTCTCCCTTGATCGTAGTGTGGTTATTGACGGCGCGCTTTCCGGTTACGGTCAGCCAATTACCGGGCCCCTGCCAAATTTTTCTTCTTCGATGTCAACCTCAAGTATTAGCGAAGCTCGTGCCATTCTAGAGAATGGCGGCTGGGAGTTTAATGAGACGAGCACAACTTGGGAGAAAAAAACAAAGAAAGAAACCCTCACCCTCTCATTTACACTGACGACCTCTGACACCCCGGAGCTGAAGAAAGCGGCGGAAATTATTCGCGACACTTGGAAACAACTAGGGGTGGCGGTAGATTTGAAAATTTTTGAAATCGGCGACTTGAATCAGAATGTAATCCGTCCACGACAGTATGAAGCCCTCTTTTTCGGAGAAATTCTGGGACGCAATATGGACACCTTCGCCTTCTGGCATTCTTCACAAAGGCTAGACCCGGGATTAAACATCGCATTGTACACAAATAGCGCGACAGATAAAATCCTGGAGGAGGTACGACGGTCAAGTGACCAGGAGAAAATCGCCTCCCTTTACCAGAAATTTAATGACACCGTATCGTCTGACACACCAGCAATTTTCGTCTACGCCCCGGAATTTCTCTATCTTTTACCGACCGAGATAAAAAACGTAACCTTTCCAACAATTAATACGGCGGCAGATAGATTTCTAAATATCTATCGCTGGCATATTAAAACCGATAGGGTTTGGCCAATTTTTGCGAATAAAAATAATCAGATTTAAAAAATTAAAATAAATTGAATAATTAAATATATGAAACCACCACCAAGAATGAGGAGAGCGCCTCGAGCCACATCAGCAGAGAAAACTGTACCCCCACTTGCTGAGGGAAATATTCGGATAATCCCACTGGGCGGCGTGGAAGAAATCGGGAAAAACATGACCGCCATCGAAATGGGAAACGACATCGTCGTGATCGACATCGGCTTCGCTTTCCCCACCGAAGAAATGCCGGGGGTTGACTACATTATCCCCGATGTCACCTATCTTGAAAAAAATAAAGAGAAAGTTCGGGGGGTAGTGATCACCCACGGACACCTCGATCACACCGGCGGGATTCCTTACATAATGGGCCGAATCGGTAATCCACCGCTCTATACCCGCAATTTGACCTCCCTGTTTATTAAAAAACGAATGGATGAATTCCCCCACCTTCCACCGCTTGATATGCGGGTAGTGGAAAACGAAAGCAAGATTAAGTTGGGCGAGATTACCGTCCGGTTCTTCGGTGTCACGCATACTATTCCGGATTCTTTCGGGATAATCATAGAAACACCCTACGGCCTAATCGTTAATCCGGGTGATTACAAATTAGATCTGGACGGAGTCGATGGTAAACCAACGAACGAAGAAGAAAAGCGCTACGGCATCTTTGAGAAAGAAAAAACTCTTTTGCTCCTGGCCGACTCCACCAATATTGAAAATCCCGGTTTCTCCGTCCCCGAACGCGAAACTCATAAAAACCTTGAGGAAATCATCAAAAGTATCAAGGGGCGTCTTTTCATCGGTACTTTCGCTTCCCAGCTAGAACGAATGATTAAGATTGTGGAGATTGTAGAAAAATATGGTCGAAAATTAGTGATTGAGGGAAGAAGTATGAAGACCAACATGGAAATCTCCCAACTGGCCGGGCTCTGGAAACTGAAGAAAGATACCGTCATCTCGATGCAAGATGCGAGTAAGTACCCTGAAGATAAGGTGGTTGTGCTTGCGACAGGCGCTCAAGGAGAAGAATTCGCGGCCTTAATGCGCATGGCCAATAAAACTCACAAATATCTCCGTTTCAAGAAGGGCGACACCGTCTTACTCTCCTCTTCTATTGTTCCCGGAAACGAAATCGCCGTACAGAAACTGAAAGACAATATTGCCCGACAAGGCGCCAAGATTATCAGTTACCGCACCTCGGATGTATACATCCACTCTTCCGGCCATGGTAATCGTGGCGAGATTGAATGGCTGCACAAAAAAATCAAACCGAAATTTTTCATACCAATCCACGGTTCCCACCACAAGCTTCGCCAACATGAAGACTTGGCTCTAGAGCTTGGCATGCCGGAGAAAAACATCATCGTTCCTGATAATGGCAGTGTGATTGAGATTACCGACAAGGGACAGAAAATCCAGATACTAAAAGAAGGTGTCTCCAACCGCGTGGTAATGGTAGATGGCCTTGGTCAAAATAATGTCGAAGAAGTCGTCATCCGTGATCGACAAATGCTGTCGCAGGAAGGAATGTTCGTAATTGTGGCCATCGTGGATGCCCGGACAGGCCGTGTCCGTAAATCGCCAGATATTATCTCGCGCGGCTTCGTTTATCTGAAAGATTCGCAAGAATTGCTCCATCATGCCCGCTCCCTCGCAAAGAAAAAAATCGAGGAATCCACGGCGGCGATGCATCCGATAAACTTTGATTATGTTAAGAATGTAATCCGTGAAGAAGTCGGTCGTTACCTTTTCCAGAAAACGCACCACCGTCCAATTATCTTGCCCGTGTTGATCGAGGTCTAAGAGATTAAAAAATGAACCATTCCCCAGCAGAGAAACATCGATTACGGTTATTGGCCTACGGTGCTGGTTTCTTCCTGTCTTTCTCCACGGCGATAGGAGCTTACATCAACTCCTCATTCATCTCCCAGTTCGTGGGCGAGCAACGGGTTGGACTCCTCTACTCGTTCGCGGCCGCGATTTCACTTCTCGCCTCATGGCAAGGGCTACGCCTGTTTCGTCGCTTCGGTAATCGTCGATCAATTATTTTTCTGGGTGTCACCAATTTCCTTGTTCTGGGTAATCTGGCACTCGGCAATGGCCACTATTCCGGTATTTGGTTGGTCGTGGCCTATATCGTCCTCTCTTTCCTTACCGCCATCAATCTAGACATCTATCTGGAGGAGCTGTCCGACAATCAGATTACTGGGCGGATTCGTGGTGTTTTCCTGACCGTCAATAATCTAGCCTGGCTCATCTCCCCTTTTTTGGCCAGTCGTCTCACGTCTGGTTCTGATTTCTCCTTGGTCTACACCATTGCCGCCACCGCCCTACTTCCCTTTATCTACATTTCCGTTCGCCAGCTGAAGGAGGTGGTAAAAAGAGGTGGGGAGAATCTAAGCTTAGCTAGTGGCCTAGGGCGAGTTTTCGCATCAAATAACCCCGATCTTCGACGAATCATGACAATAGATCTCCTACTTAATTTCTTTTCTGCGATGATGGTTATCTACATGCCAATCTATCTCCACCAACACATTGGTCTCGCTTGGACCCAAATTGGTGTCATCTTCACCATTATGCTCATCCCTTTCGTGCTACTAGATTTCCCGCTCGGCAGAATCGCCGATCTCTGGTGGGGCGAGCGGGAACTTCTTCTCGCCGGCCTGACGATAATAATCATCGCTTGCCTGATTATCACCCAGATTTCGAGTGCCAGTGTGGTAATCTGGGCCAGTGTCCTCTTCTTCTCGCGCATCGGTGCGGCGACGGTTGAAGCAATGAAAGAGACTTACCTCTTCAAGATTATCGACGGTCGCGACGCTAACCTTGTCTTCATCTCCCGCAGTATGTACCCAATTGCCTACATCTTCGCGCCGATTATTGCGAGCATTTTCCTCTCTTTTCTTCCCCTTTCTTATCTCTTCACTTTCCTTGGTTTATTCCTCATCATCGGCTTACCCGTCGCTTCTGGTCTTAGAGACACGAGATAGTTTTTAGAACAAAAAAGCCCCGCTCCGACGAATCGGAACAGAGCTAAGGAATGGCGGCAAACTACTTGCGAACACCGGCGAAATACGCATCATCGTGCCAGCCGCCGTATCCGCGGCCGACGCACACCTCGCGCTCGTCGAACCAAAGGTGGAACGTGACGTGACACCAGTTGCCCTTGTCATCTTTCCAGTGAGTGCCGTGAGGCACCTGGTCAGCAAAGGCAGGGTCGGCTTCATTCACGGCGGCGACAGAGACTGGGTCAGCGGGCTTGAGGCCACGCAGCTCGAACTCTTTTTCTAGGTCGTCATCGGAGATGAAACTGTTGCGCTCCGAGAGGTCAGGTTTGAAGAACACGATCTCGGCTTCATCGCCTTCACCTTTCGGCATCGCATTCACGACCTGGCGGTCCGTGTATTGCGTGCGGCCAGTGGCTTCGATCGCCTCTTGCGGAGAGCGGTTGCGGTTCACTTTGACCTTGCGGACAGTGAGGTTCGCGGTGAACAGCACGGAAAGGTAGTTGGCCATGCCGACCAAGTCACCACACGAGAGATCTGTCGGCACCACTCCGTCTCTGGTGCTCACCAAGCCATCACGAACCGCCACAGAAAGCAACTGTCTACACATCTCCTCGAGCGACATTTCTGATACCAATGTTGTTGCCATAGTGTCATCCTTTCGTATTTAATTTCCCTCTACGCCGAGGAGGCACCATGGACCGTAGTGGTCATAGCCAGAAAATGCCTAGAAATAAGCACCTTTTGGCTATGACCACATTGCAAGTTAGGTGTAAAAGAACTACTGGCTAGAATCTAGCATAGTGAGAACTGTTTGTCAAGACCCTTTCGTCAGTTGCCTTAGGCGACACCATTCGCAATCTTTTTTCCCACAACCCTTATCCAAGAATTCTAAACTTAGAATCTCCTCCGCCACTTGTTTGATCTGTTCCGAGAGTCCCACCACATCTGAATCGTTGAGCGCGAACTCCTCCTGTTTGTATCTCTCTTTATCATCAGGTTCGATGAAATCCACTAGACCGGAGGTAACGTGATATTTCTGGCGGTCCAGGTTTTCTAGAAGAATCTTATAGAAGACCAGTTGACGAAAATAGTCGCCACTGCCAGCCGATTTCGTGAGACCAATGATGTGGTTGCGAGTTTTCGGTTTGCCCGTTTTGTAATCCACCACGCGCGTCTCACCACTTTCACTAATCTCTAATTTGTCTATTTTGCCATTCAATTTTATTTTTTCATTGAGAAAAATTCCTCGCACACTGAATTCATTAAGAATCCGATTCGGCCAACGATATTTATAGAATTTAAGATAACCAGCAAGCGCCTTCTCCCCTTTTTCCAAACTAGCTTCCAGATCATTCGGTGAGAATGCCTGGCGAGAAAGGTGATACTTAAATCTGGTAAACAATTTCACCCCTGGCCACTTCTTACCTTCCCGATATTGGTCGAAGAATTCCTTCAGTGTTTGATGCACCGCCGTACCGTAGAGTTGATGCTTCTCTTGCACTTGGGTCAGTCGCAACAGATTCTGGTAAAAATATTTCAACGGGCAAGAGAGGTAATTGTTGAGATCCGTCACGGACAATCCGCGCTCTAAAAATATTTTATTTAGATAGGCTTTTTCTCCCAGAGATGATTTAGCAATCGGCTTTGGGCGCAGGACTTCTTCTGGTTTTATCTTCTCTGGCTCCAAATCTATTCTCTCCACCAGAGCTTTATCAATCTCCTCCACAAACTGGCTTGGCAATTTTGGTTTACCGCCGCTACCCTGTTTCGCGTAAGTGATTGTGACCTTTTTCCTGGCCCGCGTAAGCGCCACGTAGAAGAGTCGCCTTTCACTATTGTCATCGTTCTCTTTTTCTCGATCGAGAGTCGTCCTGGCCCGACGATTACCAAAATGTCCGTCCGCCGCCCCGATAATATAAACCTCGTCAAATTCCAACCCCTTTGCCCGATGAGCGGTTAGTAAACGCACCCCACTCCGTTGAGATGGAACTGTTTGTAGTAAACCTAAATTATGTCGGCGTAGCGTTTCTAGATAATCAATAAAGTCGGCTAGCCGAAACTGAGGATGACTACTTGATAATTCTTTCAGTTCCTCGTAGAAACTCTGCAACTTGGACAATTTCTCCTCCGCCTGTGGCTCGCGCAAGAGATATTCCAGCAACCCCGTCTCCTCAAGAATCAGGCCAAACAAATCGGTCAGATTCTGGTTGTGACCAAATCGATACCATTTTTCTAACTTCTGATAGATATTTCCCAGCTCACCTTTCGCTTTTTTAAAATCGTCATAAGTTTTGGTCTGGTAAACCGCCAAACTGTCTAGGTTAAGAAAATCCAAGTGAAGAAACGGGGTTAAATACTCATTCCGGCCAAAGTGATGAACCGCCTCTAGAATAAGGATTACCTTTCCCACCGTTGCGTCCGCTAATAAATCCGATTGGGAGTGAATGACGAAGGGAACAAGAGATCGCTCCAGCGCCTCCACAATTGGGCCCGCATCAGCATTATCACGATAGATAACAGCAATCTCGTCTGGAGAGATTCCCCCCTTTAATCTGGCCTTTATTTCTCGGGCGATAAACTGTTGCTCGGCTGAATTATTAACGCAAGAGATAATTCTGATCTTCTCTGGCGCCAACTTTCTTCCCGCCAACAATTTACCAGAATCAATCAAGCTGTGCGCTGCATCTAAAATGATCTGGTGCGAACGATAGCTGTGTGTCAGGGAGATAAGTTTCGCTTGCGGGTATAATTTTTTAAAATAATTAAAGTTGTCTAGACTGGCTCCCTGAAATTGGAAAATCGCCTGCTTCTCATCGCCCACGATGAATAAATTGGGGTTCTGATGAAAATTAGACAGGAGGGCGAGCAATTCATTCTGCGAACGATTAGCATCCTGATGCTCATCCGCCAGAAGATACAAATATTCTTCTTGCAATTTCCGAAGAAAAATTTTCTTTTTCTGCAGGATGGCAATCACCTCCATAATCATATCGGCGAAATCATATAACTGGCCCTTCCGCAAAGCTTTCTCATACTCACGGTAAATCAGATCCAATTCTGGATGATCTGACTTCTTCAGGTTATCCTTTTTCAATTTCTCAATCGCACTCCGCGCAGCTGGCAAATAATAAAACGGTGCCCCGTAGGGTTTCAAAACTTCCAAGCGAATCTTGGGATCCTGAATAATTCCTTCCAAGATCTTAATCTGCTCTACGTCCGTAATACTTCGCGAACCGATAATACGTGGGAACTCTTCTGGGTAACGTTGGATAACTTCATTACAAAAGCCGTGGAAAGTGTTGATGTTCACTCGATACCCGCGGGCGCCCACAATCTCCACCAAACGCTCTCGCATAGCATGAACCCCAGATTGCGTAAATGTGAGGGCGAGAATTCCATCCGGCGGTGTATCGGTCTCCCGCAAAATGTTGGCAATACGGAGGGTAAGCACCTGGGTCTTGCCTGTACCTGGCCCAGCCACAACCATGACCGGCCCCTCAATCGTGTCCACCGCCTCTTGTTGGGCCTCGTTGAGCTGGTCATATAGCTGTCCAAATTTGTCGCCTCGACTTGTCATTGATTGGATTATAGCAAATCTGCTAGACTAGTGATTATGTTACACGAAAATATAAAATCAGAAATGAAGCAGGCGATGCTAGCCAAAGAAGCAGTCCGTCTTGGGGTAATCAGAGGTCTGCTCTCCGCCTTCACCAATGAACTGGTGTCCCAGAAGAAAAGACCAGATGAAATGCTAGACGATGAATCGGCACTTGCCGTCATCCGTCGCGAAGCCAAGAAACGCAAGGACTCAATCTCTCAATTTGAGACTGGCGGTCGTTCAGATCTGGCCGAAAGTGAGAAGGCCGAATTAAAGTTCATTGAAGTTTACCTCCCTCAACTAATGGGTCGCGATGAGATAAAGAAACTTGCCGAGGCTAAGAAAACTGAATTGGCTATTACAGGTAGAGCTGATGCCGGTAAACTAATGAACGCCCTAATGAAAGACCTGAAGGGTAAGGCTGACGGCGCAGATGTGAAAGCGGCCGTCGACGAAATTTTACTATAAAAAATGCCCACTGTTTTACCAGTGGGCACATTTGTGGACGGCCTTACGCCATTGCGATAATCCAGTCTCCCTCAGGGTGTATACGGGGAAAACCCGAAGGAAACAAATTAACCCCTAGTCCCCCGTTTTCCGGTTTGATAAACACAAAAGCGGCTCCGTTGTTGCCGTCTTCCTTCAGAAGAAGGATCCTTCCTCGAGGACAGAAGTTTGGATGATCTTCCAACACTCGTTCCAAAACTTCTCGAGTAGACTCGATTAAACCCAGGTCAGACAACATAGAACGAATCTCGGTATCATTCATCTCTTTAGGTAGACGACGGAAACAAACCATCCGACCACCAACCAAGACGAAATCGGGAGAAATCGAGATCGGTTCAACGACCGGATCGGGCTGTGCAACTGGTTCAAGATCAGCCCGGCTATAACTTCGTGGCCACAGGCGTGGCCACAGGACAAAACCAGTCACCACAATTGAAATCAGCAGGGCTGGCGCCCAAATATACCAGGGCATTAGACCTCACCTCCTTTCTTGTTAAAATGAGCGGTCTGTCTTGAGACTAGCAGTAGTCGCTAGCCTAGTCAATCTCGTAGCGAAGGGTCACATTCACCACAATTTCCTGTGACCCAGGTTCAACCACGGGCGCAGGCGCAGAAGCAACCATGTCGCCCCCCATACCCATCTTACTTGCCTCTAAACCATAAAACCGGGGAAAATCATTAAATCCCTCCTCAATCGCCAGCAACTCACCAAGTGAGAAACCGGCCGCTTTGGCAATGGCTTTCGCTTTCGTCTTCGCCTGAGTAATTGCCTCTGACCTTGCTTCATTCTCAGCGACCAGGCGATCGTCCACGGTAAAATTCAATTGTGAGACACTGTTTGCACCCTGTTTAACTACTCCAGCCAGAATGTCTCCGATCTTCACAAAACTATCCTTCAAAATTTTGACCTCAACCGTCTGATTGATGGAATAACCAACAATTGAGGGTGGCGGGCAAAGTTCGCGACAAAAACCAGTTTGATATCTGGGTGATAGATTATAACCGGCAGTCTTGATATCCTTCGCCTCAATCCCTTGCTGTTTTAGAAAATCAATCGCCTGGTTAATCTTACTGGTGTTATCGGCCTGCAACTTAGCAATATCTAACGACCCCTCAGTGAGAACACTGAAGGAGAATTCCGCAACATCTGGCACAATGACGACCTTGCCCTGACCGCTAGCGGCAAAACTTCGAAAGGAGCCCGGCTGAATTGAACGTGCGTAGGCGCCCGAATAACGCCAAGCGGCGCCCGCCAAGATAAAGAGAACGATAATAATTACCCACCCCAAATAATTTTTTAGTTTATCAGTCATAAGGATTATTATAGCTTTTCTCCGAGCAAGCGCAAGAAGTCCTATTTCTTACGCCTGATGTAGAAAAAAACCAGAAAAAAGACGACGATAATTAAACCAATAAACTCAATCTTCTCGAAATAGCGGGCATAGTGGTGGTAGACCGAACCAAGTTGCCAACCGACAAGAGCAAGTATATAGGACCGAATAACCACTCCACTAAAAGTAATGGAACAATAACGCCAAAACGGTAGCCTCGTGAGGCCACAAAAAATATTAATGACCACGCTTGGTAAAAGTGGAAAAACTCGCAAACTAAAAATGGTGACAGATTGACTCCGATTTTTCTCTAAGCGCTTCTCTAGCCCCTCGATATCCGTCCAACTAATGCCGACATAGTGCCCAAAACGCTCTACGACCGGACGGCCGAAACGCCAGGCCAACCAATAAGTAAAGAGTGACCCGACAGTTAAACCAAGCGCAAGGGGTATCGCCACACGAACAAATAAAACAATGAGCGTGCTTTCGACCAATGGTTGCCCACCCAGGAAAAAGAAGCCTGCCGCCATCATCGTTAAAGCCGAAGGAATGGGCACAACAACCTCCTCCAACACCCCAGCCAAAAAAACCCCCGCCACGCCGAAACTTAGAACAGTGACGGTAACCATATTAACGAAAGAAAGAATCATGGTAGATTAACGATCGACAAACTAGATTCTGCTGTCGACCGACCAACGATCTCGGCCGAAAAACACAACCGAGAGCGAGGCTAAAAATAGTCCGAAATCCCGAACACCGGTCGAACCACAACCAACACTGCCCCGCACGACAACAGGAGTACGGCTCTGAAACTTATTCATTGTGTTAAATCATACCACGTAGAAAGACAGCCAACAATTAAATCACTTCTTGTCCGATGATTTCAGGATTGAAGTGCTCACAAACACAACAACCACAGTGATAATGATCGCGTACACAAACTTAATCAAAATTCCCGACGTATCCAGAGGAAAGAGAACCTCAATCAGGGACCTGATGGCGTCATTCCAAGCAAGACCGGCCACCAGAGAAAGGGCCGCCGCAATATAGCCAGTAGTCTGGTTTCTAACCCTCGCTTTAAGTTCATCGTTCAACATTGTTTGTATGATAACACAGTCAAAAATCTTTTAGGTTATTTATATAAAAATTCCAAAGTAGTTTCATGTCCCTACGTGTCAGTATTTCCAGCACCTCATCGTGGGGAACCCAGACAAAGTCAGCAATCCTACCTTCTTCCTCAGAAACATTCTCCCTCTCAAGATCGGCCAGTCTCGCAAAGACAAGACGATAGTGCGCCAGGCGGTTAACATTCTTTACCGGATGAAAAAACAAAGCATGGGAGACAAAATTTGTGGCAATAATTTCGGAAACATTTTTGTACCCCGTCTCTTCATGAATTTCTTTACGAACGGTCTTCTCCAATGAATCCCCCTTTTCAATGCCGCCAGTTAGAAATCCGCGCCATTCCGCTTGTTTCCACTCTGCGAGGAGATACTGATTTTCAGATGGATGTTTGATAATGACCGCCACGGGATCACGTTCGACAATGGGCAACCCCTCTCTGTATGCATCGGGACCACCATCGCTGTTGATATCAATCTCCGGATAAAGCTTCGTGAGATCTGATGTAACCTTCATCTTAAAAGTATAACAGACAGAAATATAAACTGGTGACCGTCATCATCTGAATTAAAATGGTGGACAAGAGTCTCTTGAGGCCCGTGAATGAAAAAACGGAAGACACCACCAAAGATAAAAAATATACCACCATGGCCACCACCATAACGATTAGAAGATTTGGTCCTTCAGGGTCATCGAAAAACCAGAACATCGCCCTGGAACACAGGATAGCTGTTATGCCCAATATTAGTAATGAGATCTTTTCTGATTTGAAAGACATGTTTGTGATTATACTAGAAAACTTACTTACTAACCTCCAATACGAAGTTGGGACCCTTATTTGCTATCCCCGGGTGTCTCAACCCCCCTGACCAATTGAATAAAGAAATCTACACCATCTGAAAGGACCTTAACATATCCGGCATTTTTAAACGAACCAGAGGGGAGATCTCTCCGGTTAAAGTACCCGGTCCTGATAAGAAAATTTCTAATGCACCCGCCATGAGTTACAACCAAAACTGTCTTGCCGGGGTACGCCACAGAGATCTCTCTTATTTGGGTAATAAATCTAGTCATTAGTTCCCCATCTGTTTCAATGTCATCGGCAAGCCTAAAATCCCAGTGTTCTTCGTCTGACATTTCCTTGCGCTCAGCAAGCTTTTTCCGAAGAACCTCTTTGAATTCAAACGAGGGTTTTCCTTCAAACCTTCCGTAATTTCTTTCTCTAAGTAATTTCGAGGTTTCAATTATCAACTCCCTGTCGAGTCTAACAATTTCTGCTGTACGCACAGTACGAGGAGAATCTGAAGAAAAAACGGCATCAAAATGAATCTCTTTCAATTCCTCGGCCGCCTCTTGAACCTGTATAATACCAGCTTCGGTGAGTTCGGAGTCAGAGTGTCCCTGCACAATATTCTTTAGATTCCATTCCGTCTCTCCGTGGCGAATTATGTATAAAGTACATAAATCTTTATTTTCTTTTTCGATCATAAAAAACGGTGGTTAATTCTAAAAAAACCGAAAACATTCTCCACCAAACGGTACCAGCTTATTTTCCATTCCAGTGTAATGCCCTTTTCTCCACAACCAGGAAAAGTAAATTAAGAAGATACCCAAGTATGCCGGCGAGTAAAATCACAGCATACACAGTCTTAATTTCGTAGGTACTTTGAGAATCAATAATCCTTCTTCCTACCCAAGTTGGGGTCCCAATAAACATCCCCGCAAGCTAAGATTAATCAAGACTACTATTTACAGCACAATCCCAAATAACTCTAGAGCCGTCGCTAGCATCTCCGAAGATGATGGCCTTCAGATCTGGACCACTTAAATCACTTTTGCTTTTACCTTTTAGATACCTAGGACTGGCTCGATGCTTTTCGGTGAACGGGGGCACGATATCTATGACCTCGTGTATAGCAATAACCTTCTCGCCATTATTTAGTAAAACCCGGCCGATAACCTCAGACCCTTTAATAGTATACAAATTGGCGTCGGGCGACACAAACAAAATCATGATGTTGGTCGCCTTGCCATTGGGTGCTTTTGCTATACGAAAAAATTCTTTCTCATCCTCAGCGATTTTGGTTTTTACTGCACTAAAAGGTGTAATGATACGGAAAGCAAGGGTGATTCCTGGCTTTATCTCCTTAGGCCTAATCCACTTTTGGATAAATCTATCTGTCCCCTCAGGACTGATGTCTTTAATGTTTCGAGCAAACACTTCCTCTGGATATGCAACATGCCATTTTCCGGAAGGATGCATACTGGCATGTATATCACCTCGAAGTTCTCGACAAAGTAAATAAACCTCTGGCAGGCCGGTTTTATTGCTTACTTGATATCGCAAATTCCATGTAGCAGCTCGTAAGCCACTGTCATCTACAATCCCGAAGCGTAGTGATTTTTTAGTTGATGGTGTAGACACTACTTGATTCTAACAAAAAATCACCCCTAAGGTGATTTTTTGTCCTGGCTACTGCTCTCAGTAGGTATGCAATTTTCGGAATAGTGACCTGTTGCGTCTCAGTCTCTCGACTTAGCATGTGACTGCTAACTGTCTGGCACGAAGTTGAAACCTCTCTGGTCATTACACAAACATCATCAGACCCCCAATAATAATCATTGGTATACCAATTACTACACCGATAAAAGTCATGCACGCAAGGCCTCCAAGAATTATTAAGAGTAATCCTATGGTTTTTCTCATTGGCTTAAATGACAACGCCAAAGCAATCATGGCGAGAATAACGGTGATTGCAATAATATACGGTCCTGACATATTTTTATTTTACAATATGAATTATCGCTTGAAAAGTGTTGGCTACCGGTCAGGGACTCGAACCCCAATTAACGGCTTCAAAGGCCGCTGTCCTACCATTAGACGAACCGGTAATACATAAAAACATTTCCACAATATCACAAGAGTGGTAAAATGTCAGTAATGATCCACTCTTCACATGGTATAAAAATCTACCGCCATCGCTTCCATTTGTGGCTAATCGTCATCGCCCTTTTCGTCCCACTCGCTCTTCTCTTCTGGCTCGGACGACTTGGTGCGGCGACAAATATCGAACTCCTTACCAGTCTTGCGCTTTCGTTCTCCCGACTTATCCTAGCCTACGCCATTTCCTTAGTCATCGCCGTCGGCTTCGCGGTCACAATCGGCGGAACCAGACTGGGCGCTTTTCTTCTCCCTCTTTTTGATCTCCTCCAAAATGTACCGTCTTTCGCCCTCATCCCTGTCTTTATCTTATTGTTTGGCTATACCAATACTATGGCCGTTGTCTTCGCCGCCACCGCAATCATCTGGCCAATCCTTTTCTATGTCCTAAACGCAATTCACCTCGCCCGCGCAGAACTCAATGAAGCGGCCACCATCTTCGGCGCCACGGGAAATAAAAGAATCTGGCACTACCTCATCCCCCTTTCCTTTCCCGCCATCATCACTGGTTCTCTGGTGGGTATCAGTGTCGGCTGGGAGGCAATCATTGGAATTGAAATTATCGGCTTTCCCAACGGTATCGGTGTCTTCCTCACTCAAGCTGGGGAGAAGGGTGAAACGGCTGTCCTCTGGGCCGGTATTGGTCTCATCCTCTTTCTCGTCTTCGTGATAAACCGGGCAATTTGGACACCACTGCTTCGTCGCGCACAATCTTATGGAGAATAAAAACCATATTTTAGAAGTTAGTAATGTATCCCATTCTTTCCACGATGAACACCGCCGGGAATTGAGGGGTCTACTCAATGTGAGTTTCAAGGTACGATCTGGAAAACTTGTTGCTCTGGTCGGCCCCTCCGGTTGCGGCAAGTCCACCCTCTTGCGAATTATTGCCGGACTAATTAAAGCCGAACACGGTGAAATCGTGCGCCACTATGAGACCGAGGCAATGGTCTTCCAACACTTCGCCATTTTCCCCTGGCTAACCGTCCGCGAGAATGTTGCATTCGGACTCAAGATGCGGGGAAATCTCCCATCTCACGAACAGGAGCGTATTGTTCGTAACAAAATTGAAGAGGTTGGCTTAACCAATTTCTCCCACGCTTACCCGCGCGAGTTATCTGGCGGTCAGCGTCAGAGAGTGGGTATTGCCAGAGCACTGGCCGTCCACCCTGAAATTCTCTTGATGGATGAACCTTTTTCCGCGCTCGACAGTTTTAATGCGACACACCTGCAAGAAGATATTACTAGAATTTGGCAGAAATACGGCATGACAATACTACTAGTAACCCACTTAATTGAGGAGGCGGTGTCCCTCGCTGATGAAATAATCGTCTTCTCGCCTCAACCGGGCAGGGTGAAGGCAACCTTCTCTATTGACCTACCTCGACCACGAGAAAAGCGGAGTGAATCGTTTTATCGACTTGTAGATCGAATCACCGCCCAGATTGAGCAATAAACTATTGTCGTTTCAAGTGCTGTCGAGTAGCCATAAAACTTGCCAACACCCCGAGAATCACCCCAGAAACGAGCAAGAGTCCAAGCAGGGTCGCAAAGTGGCTAGAGAAATAGGTTGCCAAATTCAAACCACCGTAAATACTAGAAGTGATATCTCGAAGCCAGATAGTCGCAGGGTAAAGCAGGAGCAACGCGAGCAAGGCCGAAATAACACCGGAGATAATCCCCTCGACGAGAAAAGGTCCACGGATGTGGTTCGGACTCGCGCCAACCAGTTTCATTAGGGAAATTTCTTCTCGTGAGATATAAATAGCGAGAGAAATTGTATTGAACGTAACGACAAGCGAAATGAAGACAAATAGAAGCGTCGTGGCGAAGCCAATTCTCTTGGCCGTACGGACGAGAGAAATTAAACGATCCACCACATCACGCTTGAAACTAATCTTATCAATCACCGCGAGGTTACTGGCGGAACCACTTTCATTATCAAGAAATTTAGCAATACTCTCATAATGAACCGGGTCGGCGGCACGAATATTTAACCTAGCACCAAAAGGATTACCAAGTTCATCAAGTAACTGTAGCTCTAGGGCATTGCTGGCATTGCGGGAACGAAAGTCGGCCAATTCTTGCTCTCGGGAACTGTACGCCACTTCCTTAACCTCCGGTAGAAGTTCGAGAGAATTCTTCACCTCCAGAATCCGGCTTTCCTCCACATCTTGTTTGAACGATACACTTATATCTACTTTCCTCTGAACTTCCGCTATCGAGGCGGAGAAGAAAGCGTTGGCAAGGACCAAAGAGCCGATCACAAAGAGGGTAACCGTAAGCGTAATCACCGAAGCCAGTGCCACCACCGGTGTCCGGAAGAAATTGAGGAAACCCGACCAAGCAATACGACGAAGTTTAGTAGTTAGCATTTGTTATTTTTTTATAAAACATACTTACCAGATTTGTCGTCCCGAGTAATCCGACCTTTTTCCAGCGTGATCACACGTCGTCCGAGACTATCAATTACCCCCTTATTGTGTGTGGTCATAATTACCGTCGTACCAAGCGCATTAATTTTACTCATAATATCGATGATTTCAAAGGTGTTGATGGGATCAAGATTACCGGTGGGTTCATCGGCAAGAAGAAGTTCCGGCTGATTCACAATTGCCCGAGCAATTGCGACCCTTTGTCTTTCACCACTGGAGAGTTGCGACGGGAAACTCCAGATCTTGTGTTCAAGGCCAACGAGTTCAAGCACGTGGGGCACATCAGCGGCAATCTCTTCGTCGGTGCGACCAGCCGTCTCCATTACGAAAGCGATATTCTCAAAAATGGTCTTGTTCGGTAAGAGACGGAAATCTTGAAACACACTCCCGATACGCCGGCGCAATTCTGGCACCTCTCTTGGCGGCAATTCATGAATATCTAATGAGTTGAAGAAGACTTTACCTGCCGATGGTTTCTCTTCCGCCAGAATCATCTTGAGAAGGGTGGACTTGCCAGCGCCAGAATGACCAACAATGGAAACAAACTGTCCCGGCTCAACGGTAAAGGTCGCCTCCTCAAGACCAACCGAGCTGTCGGGATAAATCTTACTGACTTTATCAAAGTAAATCATTAGGAAATTTTTTATTGAGACAAAAACAAATCAATCTCACCGTCCAAAACTTTATCAACTTGATTGGTTTCTACCCCGCTACGATGATCCTTAACCATCTTGTATGGATGTAGAACGTAAGACCGAATCTGATTCCCCCATTCAATTTCTGTCGTCTTGGAGATATACATCCCCTTCTCCTTCGCCTCGCGCTCTTCTTCCTGACGACGATAAAGTTTACCAGAGAGAATCTGAAGCGCCCTTTCCCGATTACGTTCCTGAGAACGCTCCGCCCCAGAGTGAGCCGAGAGTCCTGTGGGCAGATGAACAATCCGAACCGCCGTCTCTCGCTTATTCACATTCTGTCCGCCCGGACCGCTTGAACGAGAGAATTCTATTTTCAAATCATCGGGTAAAATTTTCACCAGTTCACTCTTCTTCATCTCGGGAATTACTTCCACCAGCGAGAAAGAGGTGTGCCGCGCCTGCTTGGCGTTGAATGGTGAGACACGAACGAGTCGGTGAACACCAGACTCATTCTTCAATATACCATAAGCCCCTTTTCCTTGCATCAAGAAAGTGATATTCCGATAGCCGCCGTGGTCATTCTGGTTCTCATGAATGAGACTCATACCGAAACCGCGCTTCTCAGCGAAACGTTGATACATCCGTAATAGCATGGCCGAGAAATCTTCAGCATCATCTCCGCCTGCTCCGGAGAAAATGGTAATCACCGCATTACCCGAATCATACTTCTCTCCCCCCAATAAATCCTGCTTCATCTCCGCCACCATCTTAATCACTTCTTGCGCCCTAATCTTGTCGGACCAGAAACCGGCTTTCTGCATTTCGCTCTCCAACTCTTCTATTTTCTGACTAATTTCTTGTTTATTCATAATTCTGACTCTGGAGCCACCTCCCGGGATTGAACCGGGGACCCCCACTTTACGAAAGTGGTGCTCTACCAGCTGAGCTAAGGTGGCTTTTCAAAAAACTGGAGCCAGAGGAGAGAATCGGACTCTCGACCTCCATCTTACCAAGATGGCGTTCTACCACTGAACTACTCTGGCGCCCCACAAATTTACTATAAAAAGCGAGAAAAAGCCATCTTAGGATTTGTAATAATCCTCCTTTGCTTCATCTGGCTCTTCAAGAGAATTGTAGTCAATCAATACTTCTTCTCCAGCTTCAATATCTCTTGAAGAATACCATTTAAAATCTTCGTCCCGACGGGTATTCGGGTTTTTTGAATGATTCAGATACCAACCAACATGCATCCGCCCAAAATCTTCTGGACAAATCAATGCACCTTTTCTTTCCATACAATAAGAGTGAAATGGGTTTGGAACATTTTCTTTTGGACGAGCAATGGAACGCAAATCCAATGTCTCATTATCTCCAAAAAGACGAAGATGAGTATCTTTCAAGATTTTATGAACAGCAAAAACTCCAATACCATGTTGCGATGGCTTTAGCACAAACGAGAACTCATTAGTAATATCCATATCAAAAGTATGTTGGTCTAGATATCGTTGGCGCGGCCGACCGGACTTGAACCGGCAACCTCTCGCGTGACAGGCGAGTGCTCTAACCAGTTGAGCTACGGCCGCGTTTCGTTTTTCAAATTCTATTAAAAAACGGTGTCGGCGGCTGGAATCGAACCAGCGACCTTGGGCTTATGAGTCCCACGCTCTAACCAACTGAGCTACGCCGACTTAATTTTCTGGCTGGTTGCGGGGCCTGGATTTGCACCAAGATCTCAAGGTTATGAGCCTCGCGAATTACTGTTACTCTACCCCGCAGAGTGGACTACATTCTAGCACATTGAATGAAAAAGGCTAGGTGAACTAGATATATTTGAACTCCTCAAACACTTGGCGGAATAAACCGATCACCCGTGAGGTCTCGTGACGAGAGAGTTGAAAATCGGATTCATGAGCAATACGATTACGAACCTTATGTGCGTCCCACGCTTCTTGAATGGTCAGGAAGTCGCTCGGTTCAATACTTTTCAATCTTTCACCCAGATTCTCCCCCACCGGCTTAAGCGACTTAACTAAATCGTCAAGCATTGTATCCGCTTCGATAATCGCCAATTTCCATTCTGCTGGATTTTCTGATTCCAAATATTTCAGAACCTTCTCCCACCGGTCATTCTTCTCCACCGGCTCGGCTGACTTATTTTTCAAGAGAAACTCTAGATCAGCCGACTCTTCTTTGCGTTGTCGATATATTTTTAGGGCAATCGCGACAATGGCAATCCACAGGGCAATGATGACAAGAAGCCAAACGAGCGGAAACCAGACAGGCACTTCTAAATACCACGGACTGGTGATTAGCCGATATATTAGATTGTAGAAATATTGTAGATTAAAATATTTGATAATCATGATTCAATTTGAAGGCCGAGGGCAAACAACCTGTCTTCACGCCACGGTGGAGCGATGAGCTGGAAACCGATCGGCAAATTGTTGCTATCCTTACCGGAGGGAATAGAAATTGCGGGTAAACCGGCTAAATTGGCGGGAGAGGTGAAAACATCGGCCAGATACATTTGCAGTGGGTCATTCGCCTTCTCGCCAATTTTGAAAGCGGTGGTGGGTGCGGTTGGAAGAGCGATCGCGTCCACCCGCTGGAAGGCTCGGACGAAATCTTGCTTGATGAAACCACGCACCCGTGTCGCCTGACCATAATAAGCGTCATAGTAGCCAGAGGATAAAACATAGGTACCCAGAATTATTCTCCGTCGCGTCTCCGAGCCGAACCCTGTTCCTCGTGTTTGCAAATAATCATCAAGCAGATTCTCTCCCTCTTTCTTCAGGCCATAACGCAAGCCATCAAAGCGCGAGAGGTTGGTGGATGCCTCCGCTGGCATAATGATGTAATAACAAGCAATGGCATATTTCACGGCGGGCAATTCAATATCAATCACTTCGTGACCCAAACGAGCTAATTTTTTCAACGTATCCTCAAAATTTTGAAGAACTTCCGGATCAACCCCAGACGCGAGCAGGTGTCTAGGTACACCAATCTTTAGCTTCTCATCTTTTTTTGTTTCAAAAAATTTAGCGTCCACACTCGTGGCATCATTCTCGTCATAGCCAGCAATCACCTGATAAATTTTCTCCACCATGTTCACGGTTTTAGCAATTGGACCAATTTGATCTAGAGAAGAGGCGAGGGCAGTAAGACCAAAGCGCGATACGCGACCATAGGTTGGTTTCAACCCAACTACTCCACAGAAACTGGCTGGCTGGCGAATAGAACCACCGGTATCAGAACCAAGAGCCGCATCAGCCAGACCGGCGGCAACGACCGCGGCTGACCCACCAGATGATCCACCCGCCACGCGACTCAAATCATGCGGATTTTTCGTAACCCCGTACGCCGAGTTCTCCGTTGATGCTCCCATTGCAAATTCATCCATATTAGTACGGCCAACAAAGACTGCCCCCGCTTCACGCAACTTCTTGATTACCGTCGCGTCATAGCTTGCTATATAATTACTCAAAATCTTGGACCCCGATGAGCTAATCCTTCCCTTGATTAAAATGTTATCCTTCACCGCAATCTTCAAGCCGGCAAGTGGACCCGTCTCTCCAGATTGAACTCTCTTCTGCTCCGCGACATCAGCAAAAACTTCCAAGAAAGCGTTCAGCTGCGCATTGTCTATTTCCGGATAACTCATAAAATTTTCTTCACTTTCACAAACTCCCCTTTCTCTAGGGCCGGCAATGGTTCACCATCCTCTCGTAAATTATTCTTATTCTCGCCTAGGTCGTTCACCGTCTCACCCACGGCGGCACCTAATTCTCCCACATAATTAAGAATCTGACCCAGCTCGCTGGTCAGTTTTGTTTCTTCCTCTGGGGTTAGCCCGATCCGCGCCAGGTTTGCCAGATTCCTTACCTCGTCATTGGTAATCACTATTTCATTTTAACACAAAGTCAGGATAATTCTCGTATTTGACTTTTGTCAATAAATTTGATAAATATATAAACGGCTTGTGACAATTGGACTTTCCACTTTGGAGGATTAACGGATGATAACGGAAGGAGCCGAGACATTTTTGTTTGTCGTCTGTCTTTTGGGGTTTCTGGTTTTCTGCCTTGACACCGCACTTTCTTTCGGCAGGAATAACGCCAAATCGAGCTTGGCGGGCACAATTGGACTCGTGGTCTCGGTCATCTGCTGTTTAACAGTCTTTCTCAGCCGATAAAACCACCACGGACAGCAGGGGTTGATTCCCCTGCTGTTTTTTTATTTTCCTAGAATTTTCAAGAAGGCACTCTCGGACAAAATACTCACACCCAGATTTCTTGCCTTATTCATTTTCAAACCGGGATTCTCCCCCACCACAACATAATCAGTCTTTTCAGAAACCGAACCGGATACGCTTCCGCCCAAATTTTTAATTTCCATTTTTGCCTCTTCGCGCGAGAGACTTTTCATCGTTCCCGTAAGGACAAAAGTTTTACCGGCTAATTTTCTCTGTGTTGCCTTCTCTTGTTTCGCAATTTTTACTTCACCCAACAAGTCAGCGAGGGCCTTTTTGTTCTCCGGCTCTCCGAACCAGTTAACCACCGCCTGAGCAACGATTCCGCCCACATTTTCAATTTTCTCTAAGTCAGACTGGCTAGCATTTTTTATCTTTTCAAGACTGCCAAAATTCTGCGCCAGATCTTCTGCGGTCTCCTCACCCACTTGGGGAATAGAAAGAGAGACGAGAAAACGAGCCAGTGTTACCTTTCGACTCTTCTCTATCGCTGTTAATAAATTACCAATCGATTTTTCTGCCAGCCTCGGTAATTTAATTAGGTCTGATTGTTTTAATTTAAAAATATCGGCAAAGGTAGAGATTAAATTATTTTCCAACAATAGATCAATCATCTTCGGACCACAGTGATCAATGTCGAAAGCGTGTTTAGAAACAAAGTGATGGAAACGACGTTTAATCTGCGCCTTTGAATTATTGCCAACCACGCGATACGCCGCCTGACCAGATACGCGTTCGATTTTCCCGGCACCGGGCAAGCTTTTCGGAAACACGAAAGAGCGAGAACCTCTTGGGCGCAACTCCGGCAAAACCTGAATTATGTCGGGGATAATATCACCCGCTTTCCGAATGATTACCGTATCGCCGATGCGAACATCTAACTTTCTTATTTCATCTTCATTGTGCAGAGTGGCCCGCGAAACCGTCGAGCCGTCGAGGAAAACTGGACGCAGGTAAGCGACGGGAGTGACCGTTCCCATTCGGCCAATTTGGAATCTAATATCCTCTACCACGGTCGTGGCCTCCTCGGCCCTAAACTTAAGGGCAATGGCAAATCGTGGCGCCTTGCCGGTATAACCCAACCTCTCTTGCTCGTTTCGTTTATTTACCTTCACCACAATGCCGTCCACCTTATACGGCAAGGCATCTTTTCTCTTCTCCCAATCCCGCCAATATTTAATGACCGCATCAATATCTCGACAAAATTTGAAATTTTTGTTCACCTTAAAACCCAGCTCTTTAAGTTTTTCTAATTCCTCGCTCTGGGTATCGGGCAAGCTGGAACCAGACTGTGACAAATCGTAGATAAAACTATCTAGTTTCCGTGTGGCCACAATTCTGGGGTCAAGTTGGCGAATCGTGCCCGCCGCCACATTACGCGGGTTGGCATACAATTCCTCACCTCTTTTCCTCTTTTCCTTATTCAGTTGTGCAAAACTCTCTTTACTGAGCCAGATTTCACCCTCCACAACCACATCCAGATTCTCTCTTAGTCTTAGCGGTATAGATTCGATCGTGCGCACATTACTGGTAACATCCTCGCCCACCACACCATCACCGCGAGTAGCAGCGGTCTCCAATAAACCATTTTTATAGGTTAAAACAATCTTGAAACCATCAATCTTCAGCTCACAAACATAACCAACTTGAGAGCCCAACACTTTTCTCACTCTTTCATCAAAATTTTTGATATCCTCCTCCGTAAACGCGTCGTTGAACGACCACTGCGATATCAGATGGCGCACTTTCTTGAACTGGGGCAGTGGCATTCCAGCCACACGCTGGGTCGGAGAATCTGGTGTAATCAGTTCCGGGTGGCGAGCCTCCAACTTAACCAACTCATCCTTCAGAGAATCCAATGCCTCATCCGAAATCTCCTGTCGATCTAAAACATGGTACTGATAACGGTGATGCTCTATTAGACGCCGAAGTTTCTCAATTCGCTCTTTCATCGCGAGCTAGTATACCATAGAGGAAGCTCGTTCCACGGTGCGATCCCCCGGCTGGTAACAGTCGAAATTGTTGGACCCATAACTATTGTAACCACGAGATTTAATATCAGTTTTTCCAGTAGCCTTAAACTTAACAACTGTCACATTCGCGCAACTCTCTTTTGCCGGGCTAGCCCCATCATTGAAGGCAACCACGAACTTGAAGGTAACGGTGTCTGACCCATCAACAGCTGGTAGCATTGTGGACGAAGCACCGCAAGTTAGAGAAGTAGACGTCGGCGGAACATAGAGTAATCCGCCACTGGTAGTAAAGTAGCCAAACGGCCTCTGGTCGGCGGGATCAATACTGTCGTAATACCTGGCACAATTTCGAGCGCTATCGGCCGCATAAAAAGCAAATTGCGATTCGCGCGCCAGTGATGACAAAATTAATTGTCGTAAGGTAATGTTGAGTAATGTTAAACCAACCGTTAAAACAATTGAGACGAGTAGAATCGCGAATAGAATAACCACGCCTTGTTTTTTTTGATAATTATTTGCCATATTATCCTTTACTGAATAGGTGTTCGACAATCGTTAGCGTTCTAGGAACATTCTTATTGTTCCATTTTACCGTCACCGTAACCTTGATTTCGTTGGGGGGGCTCGCCGCGTCAACTGCCGAAATCTTCACCGAGCGATTGAATACGGTGCCACGATTCTCAACCGGCAAAGTTGTGGGCGATTGATATATCCCATTAGTGATATTGAAAACCAGTGCACAGGAATTATTCGATGGCCCCGTGAGACTACCACAATCCGCCGTAAGAGCAGCGGTAAGAGAATTAACACCGCAGTGGTTACCAGATGACATACAAGTGCTTAAACCAGCATCAATAGTCCAGTCGGGAATCGTGGTGTATTGCGCCTTACGAATAGTGGCATAGCGCTTGTTGATTATCACTTCCAATGCTTCTTGGGCAAGATAGTTCGCCGCTAATTGGTTGGCCGCGAAGATACCGTCACCGATTCCGCGGGAGGCAATATTTAGCGGACCCAACACCCCAACGACAAGAATAGTGATGGCAACTAATGTTTCAATCAAAGTGAGACCGGTGGACAAATTTTTCTTTATTTTTTTCATATTCTAACGTCGATCTGAAACGGTTGTCTCAACGGCGAAACTACTGGATTGCTTCCCCGCTGTGGCAGTACCATAAACACTAATTAGCGCGCGGGGTTGTTTATCGGGTAAGCCGTTGTCAAAAACATAAAATCGACCGGAATTAATGTTCACGTCATCGGCCGTAATCGGGACAAGCGGCGACATTGACGCGCTTGATCCAACACCCTTCGAAAATTGAAGTTTATTTCCAGAGAAAAGATAGATGTAATAGTCGTAGCTACCGGCACCATCTTCAACCCTAAAGGCAAGCCTTGACTCCCCAGAACAATTACGGGAATCAGCTCCAACCGGATAGACATTGGTGGCATCACTATCGCAGTAGTAACCCCCGCCCTGCTTCAACTTGAGCGTCAGACTATCGAGAGCGAAGTTGAGGTTATCCACCACCAGCTTAATTGCCTGGGACCTCTTGTTTATATTATTGGCGGTTATCACCGCGCCAGTCGCAATCACCGCCACAACGGTAAAAATGGAAACGGCAACCATTATCTCGACCAGAGTGAAGCCAGATTTTTTTATGGACATGATGGTTTGGTATAAATATGGCCAGTGGCCCAAATGTAGACGCACTGTGTCGTACCAGCTCGAACGGAACTCAAAGTAATTTTAGCATAACTGCAAGAACCACCGCAGAGATTCGAACCCGATTCGCTGACGAAGGCCGCCTCTGGATTGGGGCGGGCGAAAACAATATTTAGAGCATTGGTCGCCGTAATATTGCTACAAGGGCCAGAACTCTGACATGTTTCCAGTTTTGTGAAAGTTATTCCAGTTGGAAGACGATACACCTCCCGACACTCGGTGGTGCCCGGAGTACAAGGAACCTCTCCATCACTGTAGCGGCCAATAGAGCCAGTCTGGCTAGGGTCGTCGGCAAATAACCGGAATGAATCATTGGACTGGAATACGGCACCGGGTGGCGCATTCACATTGAAATAAAGGCCGTAGGAAGGAAACTCCAGCGTGGAGAAAGAAGCGGCCCTCGTATTGGTGCCAAAGGCCTGCGCCTGCCGAACAACCAACGCCACCTCTTGCGCCACCAACTCGAGAGAAGAACGGTCTCGAAATTCCGGAAAATTGGCGAGAACGACAATCGTCATGATGACAATAATCGCCACGACCGTAACCATCTCCACAAGCGTGAAGCCGCTCTGTAAATTCTTGTTTTTAAAAAAGGGCAATGACATTGAGATGAAAGAAAAGATTCAGGAATAATCCGAGAACGATAAAGGGGGCAAAGGGCACCTCGCTCTTCAAACCAAACTTCGCCCGACCAGACAATTGTCCGTAGATGAGAACGCAGACGCTGACCAAGGCTCCAAACCAGAAAGCAAACACAATGGCCGAAACACCACCAGTTAAGCCAAGCAAGAAGCCCACCCCAAGAGCCAGTTTGGCGTCGCCAAAGCCCATCCACCGACCACGAGAAACCGCCCAGAGTAAGAAGAAGAAGGCAAAGAGAGCGAGGCCGGCAAGAAGATGATTAAAAATTATTACACCCTCCCGCGTGAAAAGAACAGGTAAAATAGAGAAAATGATGAAGGCGTAAACGAGACCGTCCGGAATAATCTTGTGGCGAAAGTCATAGACCGTAATCACCACCAAGAGCGAGAGGATAACAAGATAAACCGCAAGCAGAGGCCAAGAAGCGGGGTTGATGCCGAATTGCCAACTGGCGAGAAGAAAGAGTAAGCCGGTAACCAGCTCGACCAGCGGATATTGCCACGAGATACCGCTCAAACACCGCCGACAACGCCCCCGCAGGGCAATGAAGCTCGCCACTGGCACCAGTTCAAACCAGTGCAGATTGCGCGAGCAGGCCAGACATCGCGAACGACCACGAGCCACACTCCTTCCGGTATTGTAACGATAAATTACAACATTAAGAAAACTGCCAACGATCAACCCTAGAACAAAAACTGTTAGATGAGGAAAGCTCGCCACGGGATTATTATAACACAAAAGAAAACTCTACTGACAGGTGGCGGGCCCACTATTGATCCTATTTATTGGAGTTAGTGAGCCAGAGCCACCATTATCAGCATTGCTCCCAGATGTTTGGATGTTCGCACCACTACTGTCGACACACCACCACTGACTGGAATCCGAACGCAATTTAACCGCTACAGCCCAGTCATTATTACTGGCCTTACAAAAGGTATTATCAGTTGACCCACCAGAAGTATCACAATTTGACCCTCCGCTTGCATTACAAGCTTCTCTGGCGCGGGCAAGCACATTAACGTCCTTGAAAACGCTAAATGGTGTCACGGAACTATGTCGACAATAAGTACTGACCGTAGAAAGAATGCAACTTCTTAGGGCCCCAGCGATACCAGGTGTTATACCAGAAACACCACAGGGAATACTGACATACTGTCCATTCTCCGAATAATAGATTTCTGCCAGATTTCTAATCTCCTTCAAACTAGATTTAATAGCCACGTCATATCCTCTACCCCTAGCACCCGACAAGAACACCACGACAATTCCAGACAAGAGACCAATTATCGCAATGACAATTAGGATTTCAATCAGAGTGAAGCCTGCTTTTCCTGACATAAGACTGTGTGTAGATAATAGCACCCCGGACAAAAACCAGCCCCAGAACTACGGACAAATGGGAATACCTCCATTCCCCGAAGCCGCCTGAAGAAGTGTGAGCAGTGACAAACCAGTCTGTGTAATCTTATTGGTGCCGTAATGGTCGGCACAAAAATACTGGCCGTTACTAGACGCGCTAGTTACCGCGGCAGCCCAGCCAGTACCAGCAGAATCCATAAGACATCTCGACAAAGATGCCGCCCTACCATTCAAAGCTTGGGTTATCAACTTTTCACCCTGAGAACCGTTCGCAATAAATGTACCATCCCAGAAAGAATTACCAGGAATCAGGCATACGCTATTTTTCAAAAACGTCGTTGTGTTGTAACGACCGTTACCCAAAGAACTGTCATTGAAATAAATACTCGCCTCCTTACGTAAGCTACCCAAGCTAGATTTGATCGTTGAATCGGCAGCACTGGTACGAGCACTAGAAACAAAGACGAGTATAATCCCAGACAAAGTACCAACAATGGCTATAACTATGAGAATTTCCAAAATTGTAAAACCTTTTTTAATCATCACCATATTCTAACATCCTGATTAAAATCATTCAACAACAAGTGTGGACAAAAACAAAACCCCATAAGGGGTTTTGTTTGAAAAACAGAAAGAATACGAATTAGGAGCAAGTCCCAGCAGCTTGGGCGATGTGGTTACCCCCAGAGCTGACTGCTTGAGTATTACTTACACAGAAACTTTCCGCTGCATTGGTGGGCTTAAGCGCAGACACCGCCCAGGCAGCGTTTGTTGTATTAACAACACACTGTGGACTCTGCCCGGCAATAGCCCCAGTAAGAACCAGAGCGTGCAAGCTGGACGTATTGGCAGAATCAATCAATGTTCCAGCGGCACTTACACAAGCACCCAGAGCAACAGCCGTGCCATAGTTGTTGTTATTTGAGTAAAACAACTCTGCCTGACTTCTCATGTTTGCCATTTGTGCCTGAACAGCGGCATCCCGACCCTTACCTCTCGCCGTATTGAGCGAACTCAACACAATACCTGACAGAATACCGATGATGGCGATAACCACCAAGAGCTCAATCAGGGTAAAACCTTTCTTAAGATTCAATTTCATCATATATGATTAACTTTTAATAATCTTTCGACTTTTCTAATAATAACAAAACCGGGCGAACGGTCAACGTCGAGAAATTGCTTGACCATCACGGGCTTAATTATACGGCAATGGAGAATAAGGGCAAAAGACGCCTCTGTGGACAACTAAATACCGCTAGCCAGGTTATAAATTGGCACCAGAACAGAGGTAAGCAAGATTCCCACTCCCGCACCAAGAAGCACAATCATTGCCGGCTCAATCAGATCAACCAGAGTATCTACGGCATCGTAGACCTCGCGTTGGTAGAAACGGGCAATCGTCTCTAGAATCGAGCCCAGTTTACCGGTTTCTTCACCAACCCGAAACATCTGAACCAGAATTGAGGGAACCTCGTGATACTTAGACATTACGGCAGAAACCTGATTACCATTCTTCACCGATTCGGCTGATTTCAACATAATTTCCTTATAGACATCGTTATCCACAACCTCAGAGGTAATCTCCAGGGCGCGGACCATCGAGATGCCGGAGGTAAGCATTGTGCTTAAGTTATCGGAAATTCTTGAGAGATAGAGTTTCTGATAGAGATTGCCCACATACGGGATGGAAAGCTTGAAGGAAGAGAGCGAACGGCGACCAGAGTCTGTCCGGAGCCAACGGCCGACGAAGACGGACAAGACCACAAGTCCCGCCAAGAGGAAGAAGCCATAATCTACGAAAAATTGACTCAAACCAATTACCGCCCGAGTATAGATTGGGATAGCCTGTCCGGTTTCCTTCAGGATAGCTGAAAGTTTGGGAATCACGAAAACAAGCATCAAAATCATCACCACAATGAAGGAGAGGATGATGAAGGCTGGATAAATGAGCGCATTCTTGGCCTTGCTCACCAGACCGTGAGAACGCTCAAGATAGGCCGCCAAGTAATTAAACGCCTCCGATAATTTACCGGATTCTTCACCCGACTTCACCATACTCACATAGAAAGGTGAGAAGACTTCTTCCTGCTTGGTCATCGCAGTGGAGATAAGAACACCACTATTGATCTCATCGGCAATCTCGGTGAGGGCGCGTTTCAGCACCGGACTTTCGACTTCAGACGCCAATAAGCGGAAGGTGGCCAGGGCCGAGACCTTCGCCTCAAACATTGTGGCAATCTGACGCGAAAGCAGGACAACATCCTTCATCTTGGGTTTACGAGAAAAGATAAAGTAACGCGAGAGAAAACCGCGCCCCCTTTCATCGGCCGCCTTGATATCTAGAATAATCAGACCCCGACGTTGAAGTGAGGAGATCGCCAACTCCAAACCCGGAGCGTCAATGCTTCCCTCTTGTGCCTGATTTTCCTTAGTTACCGCTTTATAATTAAATAGCATGAGATTTCTAAATCATTCGCCCCAAACCTTTGGGATTGAGAGAATAACGATAAGCTGTTTCTTGGGTAATTTCGCCCCGACGAATCAGATCCGATAGAGACTGATTCAGATTGATCATCCCGTTCTCGGAACCAGTTTCAATTACCACATCAATTTCAGCTGTTCGCCCTTCACGAATAAGGTTGGCAATAGCATTATTGTTGATTAGAAGTTCGTAGGCTGGTACCTGCCCACCAGAAATACGGGGCAATAAGCGTTGGGAAAATATTCCCGCCAATGAACCGGCCAATTGAATCCGAATCTGGTTCTGTTGGTTCGCGGGGAAAGAATCGATAATGCGATCAATCGTCTGTGAAGCAGAGTTGGTATGGAGAGTAGACAGCACCAAGTGACCGGTCTCCGCGGCCGTCACGGCGGCGGCGATTGTCTCCGGACTCCTCATCTCACCCAACATCAGCACATTCACATCTTCACGAAACATCCCGCGCATTGCTCTGGAAAAACTCATAGTATCAAAGCGAACCTCGCGCTGATCAATAATGGACTTGTCATTCTGGAAGAGGTACTCAACCGGATCTTCAATCGTGACAATATGCTCGGCTCTCTCCTGATTGATCATCTGAATAAGCGAAGCGAGCGTGGTGGACTTACCCTGACCAACAGGCCCAACGGCGAGAAAGAACCCCTGCTCCCGTCGAGCAAACTCCTCGAGACGCTCGGGTAAATTAAGCTCCTTGAGACTCAAAATTTTATTCGGAATTAGGCGAAAGGCGGCACCCACAAAGCCGCGTTGGAAGAAGCCATTCCCACGGAAACGCGCGTTGGCAGAAGCAGAATAAGCAAAATCAATCTCTTTATTCTTCCAAAACTCTTCCTTATTCTCCGGTGAAAGTACCTCGGTTATTAAGCCAATGGTGTCTTCTGGCTTTAACACCGGGCGATTAACTAGTGGAATCAAATCACCAGACACGCGGATGGTTGGATGTCGACCGACGGTGAGGTGGAGATCCGAAGCCCCCTCTTTCACAACCGTGACAACCAGTTCCTCTAAATCTCGCTTGTAATCGGTCATACTTTTTTATTCTTAGCGTGCTTACTATTGGCAATATCGACCGTTTTGCTCACCACCTCCGAGGGGGTGGCCGTCGCCTTCACAATATAGCCGTCTACGCCAAGCGCCAAACCCTGATCAATGTCTGCCTGTTGACCCATATTGGAGAGAATTATCAAAATAGTTTCTGGAGGTAAGTTTTTTTCTTTCAGTTTGGCAATAAACTGAAAGCCGTCCAGCTTCGGCATTAGAATATCGATCAAAAAGATATCCGGGTTGAGACCATTTGTGACCTTTTCCAGTGCTTCCTCGCCGTCAGTGGCGGTGGAAACCTGGAAACCAAGCTCATTGAACTTGAGCGAGTACATGTCCAGTAAGAACTTGTCGTCATCAATGATTAAGATATTCATAGATTTATTCCGTCTCCATTATTATATTACAACTTGCTCACTTCTTCAAAGGAAATCAGACCCTTAAACGCCTTGAGTAGGGCATCTTCCCGCATCGTGAGGAAACCTTTCTTTCTTGCCAGTGAGGAAATAGCTTCTTCGGTGGGCGTGGAGAGCATTAGTTGCTCAAACTCGTGATCCATTTCAAGTACTTCAAAAACGGCCATCCGACCACGAACCCCAGCAGAACAAGTTGGTGATGGTTGAGGACGAAAGATGCTTTTCGGAATCTCAATTGTCTTTTTGACTTCCTCTGGTACCTCTTCTAGATATTTATCAACTACCGCCCGAAGACCACCATCAAGCGGAACCTCTTGCTTAGATTCAGCGCAAAGGGTAGGAACTAGTCTCTGCGCCACGGCGAGAATAAGGGTCGCGGCGATAAGATAGGGATCAATGCCCATATCGACAAGACGAGGGATGACTCCGGCTGCATTATTGGTGTGGAGAGTGGAAAGCACAAGATGACCAGTTAGCGCCGCCTGAATTGCGAGTTTAGCTGTTTCTGAATCACGAATTTCTCCGACCATTATGATATCCGGATCCTGACGCAAGATACTGCGCAAGCCGTTAGCAAAAGTATAATTTATCTCTGGTCTGACTTGGGACTGACTGACATCCGGAACGCTATATTCGATCGGATCTTCCAGGCTCACCACGTTATTGCTCTCCCGATCAATCACTTGCAACATAGAATAAAGCGTGGAAGTTTTTCCAGAACCAGTCGGTCCCGTAACCAGAATCATTCCGTAGGGTCGTTTAAGAGCGCGCTCGAAAGTGTTCAGATTGATTGGGGTTAGACCCAATTGACTAAAGGTGAGCAGCTGTCGTTCTGAATCCAGAATACGAATTACCACCTTCTCACCGTAATAAGTTGGCATTGTAGAAACACGGAAATCAATCTTTCTCCCCTCTACCCGAGCAGAGAAACGGCCGTCTTGCGGCTTGCGTCGCTCATCTAATCTCATGTTGGTCAGAATCTTGATACGCGCCACAACCGCATCGAGCACCGAACTGGGCAGGAAAAGGCTAGAGTGAAGTGAACCATCTACCCGAAACCTTACCCGGACATTTTCTGGTGTGGGCTCAATATGAATATCGGAAGCATTCCCAGACGAAGCGTGTTGAAGAATCACAGCCACAATCTTGGTTACTGGTGCATCCTCCACAATCTTCACTTCTTTTTTATCGGAACCGGACTCTGTCTTCTGTTTTTTTTCCTCGTTTTTGATCTCCGAATCAAGGTCACCCAGCGCCTTTGTCACTTGACTGGTAAGACCCTCGTACCCCTTCAATGCCCGCTCGAAGTCATCCTTACCAATTGAAAAAATTTTAAAGGGAAGACCAATCTTAGAGGCAATGAACTGGATCGCATCGCGCGCCTCGAGATTATTGCTGTCCATCATCCCCACCTCCAGAACACCGTCACTTACCCTTAGGGGCACAAATTGATAATACGTCGCCGAGCTCTTCGGAACATATTCTAAAACCTCTAAGGGAATCCGACTCCCCTCTTCAATTGTTGCGACGGGAACGGTAATCGTTGAATCCATAGTTTTTAACGCGAGCTGGTGCTTGTCGAAGTAGAACTGGTGGCGCTACGCGAACCCACAGAGCGAACCGCTTCAAAATTAACCGGCGAAAAGGGGTTAGGGCGTCCGGGCGCCTGATCAACCAAAACGGTACTGTGATCTTCTAGGTCCTTGAAAACAGGGCTTTTGAAAACATCACCCTTAAGATTGAGCTCCTGTAGGCCAATAAGTGTTGCCAGAAACTCGTCGGACGGATCTTCACCATCAATCCCTTGACTGAACCCGTCTGCTGTCAGTCCTGCGTCCGATGACGAATCAGAACCACCCAGCCAACCATACCCCAAGTAAATCAGAACCGCGGCGAGAAGAAGGAGTCCGAGATTAGTTATAATTTTATTTCCAGACATATTTTTATGTTGATTTATTTCAGCCAGTAAGTTTGTAACTCCACGCTATACTCGTAGAAATTTTTCTCATTCGAGCTGAAGGAAACGTCAGTTACATCGACCAGACGCAAGCTCCGCGCCAACCGCTGCAGAAAATCTTCAAAGTTTGCATAGGGGCCGGCGACCGAGAAAGCAAGGGTAACAGCGCCTTTTTTCTGTCCACTGTCAGCAATCACCTGCGGATCAGTGCCCCCCTGATCAGACTTGATCTTAATATTACGAATAGACATCCCCGAGCCACGCGCCAGATTATTGATATCGATAATCAATCGGACATTATCTACGTTGTCAGGCAACATTTTGTTTAGACGATCTAAGTCTTCTTTGGGAAATTCGCGAGAAATCTTGATAAGTTCGTCACGAACTTCTTGTAATTTACGCGCATTATCCAAACCGGTTTCTAGTTTGGCTTTCTCTAGACGCAAAACGGCGATGTCCGCGAGCAGAGGTCGTGAGAGGCTGAAGAAAATGGCGACGGCGGCAATCAAAACGATAAGGGGAAGGAGAAAATTTTTCATGGCAAGGGATTATTAGTGACCGAAGAATTATTAATAGTGGTATCGCCAAGTGCGTGGGTATAAGAAATAACTTCCGGCTCCACATTCAAAATTAATCTGAAAATTACATTCCCAAAACTATCTAAATCTAGATCGGAGAAGATAAAGCTCTTAATCCTTCCGCGGTCACGGCTAAGAACTTGAGTCTGGACCGCAATATCTTCGTAACCCGAGGCGCGACCCTCAATCGTAATCGTCTTACCATTATAAGCAAAACGGGTGTAATAAATTGATGGCAAAGTTAGCTCCTCAAGCATAGTGAGCAATGGTAGGACTGTTTGGTGGGTACGCACCAAATCGTTACCAATCAAAAGTTTGTCGCTCAGACGCTTGAGAAAAACCGTTGTGGCCTGATCTAGATTCTGGCGTTCGCGGTTAATACTCTCTCTTAATCCACAACTCTGTTCATTGCCCGTGACTGTGGAACGTTCAGAACACGGTGCCTCAATCTGATTCTGCAATATCTGACGGTAGCCAAATGTCCCCCCCCAGAAAGCGATTGAGAGAAAAAGGGTGAACATAGAGATGACCGTAAAGAAACTGACACTCCGGGGCGCTAACTCCATATTGCGACTGAGAGCCGCCTTCGGAATAAATGATGTTTGTGTTTCTCGATCCATGATGAACTCTATTTATTAAATCACATTAATCCAAGTTCTGTAAGTGACGGAGCGCCAATCCAATCGCCACCGCAAATCCAGGTCCCGCTTCATTAAGTACTGGCTCTAAAAATGGCGGGGACTCCACCTTATTAAAAGGCTTGCCGATCACTACTGGAATTTCAAAATTCTTTGTCGCAACATCAATTAATCCTTGTAGCAACGAACCACCGCCAATCAGGATAATCCGACCAATCGTCTTTTTCTGTTTAACCTGGTAATCCAGAATAACACGATTAGCCTCAGCAAAAATATATTCCATTAAATTATTGATGGTCGACGATACTCCCCCACCAACTAAGCGTTCCGACAGCCCCACCGTCCTCTTCACCTCCTCGGCCTTGGCAAAGTCTACATTCAATTCTCGGGAGAGAGCAACGGTGATGTCTTGTGAGCCCTTATGAATCGTGTGCGACACGTGAACAATGCCATAATCCAGAATGGCCATCTTGGTACTGCCGGCACCGATGTCCAGAATCGCTGTCGGTGTCATGTCGCCAGAAAAGACGGAGCGAATTGAACTGAAGGTTTCAATCTCAAAGAACGACGGCACAACTGAAATCCTTGTGGCTAAATCTTGGTATTGACTGATTACACCCTTATGAATCGCCGCCACAAGAATCTCTAGCTTGTCAGGATTCTTACCTTCGGGGTTCATATCTTGAAGTGGAATCGGCCACCAATCAATCGCCACCTCACCAATCGGGACTGGAATATACTTGCGCGCCTCAATCGGCACCACTTTGTCTAGAACATTGCTACTCACGCGCGGGATCTCGATAATCACCAGCAAACTGGAGCCAAGCGGTATGGCAAAAGAAGCCGAAGCCGTGGTCACATTTGCTTCACGAAAAAGGTCCTTAACCGCCTCCGCCAGTTTATCTGGTGTAAGCACAACCGCTTGCCCCACCGCAAGCTGACGGTAGGGCCCAGTAGCAATTTCACCATAAGTCTCGAGCACCGCTCGACCATGTTCCTTGCGCAATTGCACAACCTTAATCGAAGACGCGCCGACATCGATGCCAAGAACCTGAACGCTTTTCTTCTGCCAAAGAGCAAACTTGGTGAAATTCAGAAATTTCTCAAACGGATTAGCCATTTACACGGAGGCTTCATCAGCCCACTGAATTATTATATCATGAAAGAAGCAATGACTTACTCTTGGTGGCCACACTTATCCACAATTATCAACTATGTCCTACCCGCCCGCTGTTTATCCTGTCGATCCAGAAACTATTACCTCTGCCCGAACTGCCGTGCGCTTATCCCCAAAGCCGAACCACTGGAAATCGTGGACACCCAAGCGGTATTTAATTATCAAGATGTCCGAATTAAACAAGCAATCTGGCAACTTAAATATCGTGGGGCTCGCGCGGTGGCGTATGATCTAGCCCAATCACTATACAAATACTACTCGGAGAGTTTGTCTGCCTGGCAACCGCCACAAATACCCAAACCAGAATCTTACATCGTAATCCCCGTCCCAATGACAGAAAAACGAAAAAATGAACGCGGTTTCAATCAGGCGCAAGTGTTGGCAAAATATTTTGCCGGTCTCGATCCTGCCAATCTGCAATTGCAGGAAAATATCTTAATAAAAACCCGTGAGACACCAAGCCAGATGAAAACAAGAGATCGTAATACCCGTTTAAATAATCCCCGCAACGCTTTTGCTATTTCTGAATCTGGAAGGAATCAGGTGAAAAATAGAAATGTTATCTTGATTGACGATGTCATTACCACTGGCGCAACAATTTCTGAAGCAAGAAAAGTTTTACTCACCACTGGCGCAAGAAGAGTCTTTGCAATAGCGGTGGCACATGGTTAAAACCAAACAACGCCATCTTAGAGTGAACGAGAATTCAAAAAGGCACGAGTCGACGGACCGACAAACCCGTAACCGGGTTCACCAAAATGAGCAATGTCATTGTGCTCCTGTAATTGCATCACGCCTAGTTCTGTCAGATGACCAAAGTAGCCTGAGACAATACCTGATGGATAAATTACGGGACGATGTGCAGTGAGAAATTTCTGTAAAGCTGTTACATCATCTCCCCTATCCCCGTAACCAAGCGGTCTAGTGAAAACACGTGATGGAACTGGAACGATAGGCGCGATCGGCGGGAGGAGAAGTCGCTGCTGCAGAAAAATGAGAATTACTTGCAGCTGAGTGGGCGTAAAAAGAGAAATTATACCCGGTGGTAGATTTAGCGCTGGTGGCGCAACATTGGGAGTATTGGGGACAAGGGCGTTTTGATTCACGGAAACACCTCCGCCACCTCCTCCGGTAGAATTAAAGGCCGGAAGAGTTTCCTCTTCAGCTACAACCTCCGAATCACTGGTGGTAAAACTCCAACTAGTCGTGTCGGCGATTCCGGTATAGCTGTTGGTGGCCACGTCTCGTACGATACCGGAATCAATCTGTACATAATATTCAGTAAGACTCGCGAGGGTGACTGAAGGATTGATGGTGATCGTGTCACTCCCACTGCCTGACACTTGACCACCAGTGATGTCAATTGTTTCTACCGTGGTGTCGTCACTTGTTTTCTTGATGTATACATTACCACTATTAACAATCACCACACCATCGAAGGTCACCACCAGATTAACTGTGGCCGAAACATTGGTTGCATTATCGCTCGGAAAAAGAGAAGAGGCCGTCGGTGCGGTGGTGTCAATAACAAGTGCTTTATTGGTCGCGAGATTGGTAGCCGGGTTAAAGTCAGTCATGGCGTTACTGGATTGATCAGCGATTGTGCCAGAAATTGTATTCACGTTTAGATCAGAACTCGCGTCACCGGCCTGAACTGTGTAGTTACACGTACCAGAGGATGAATTAGATACAGAAAATGTACAAGTACGATCGGAGGTGCCTGTTTCTAGAGTAACGGTCACATCCCCGGTTGATGTTACCGCTTCGGAAAAAGTAACATCGATATCGATAACTTCTCCAGTGGTGTAAGAACCATTTGCCTTATCAGAAGAGACACTTGTAATTGTTGGCGCGTCTAAGTCACTAGTAGTGAAGTTCCAAGTTGTAGCGTTGCTGACCCCGGCGTAACTATTGGTCGCCACATCTCTGAGGGCCGTACTATCAACTTGAACATAGTACCCCGTAAGACTCGCGAGGGTGACTGAAGGATTGATGGTGATCGTGTCACTCCCACTGCCTGACACTTGACCACCAGTGATGTCAATTGTTTCTACCGTGGTGTCGTCAGAAGATTTTTTAATCGTCACATTGCCAGAATTTGAGTTGACGACGCTATCGAAAGTGAGAACCAGGTTAGCAGTAGGAGAAACTCCGGTCGCATCATCGGCCGGCGAGAACGTGGAAATCGTCGGTGCGGTGGTGTCAATAACAAGTGCTTTATTGGTCGCGAGAGTCGTCGCTGGGGTGAAATTACTCATCGCATTAGCAGACTGATCGGCAATTGTTCCAGAGATCGAGGCGTCCAGATCGGAGGAAGTATCACCACTCTGAACAGTATAATTACAGGTACCTGTGGTGCTGTCGGTAATGGTAAAGGTGCAAGTCCTATCCGTCCCACCTGTCTCTAGGGTAACAGTTACACTTCCAGTAGAAGTAACCTCTTCGGAAAAAGTAACATCAATGTCGATGACTTCTCCCACCGTATAAGAGCCATTTGCCTTATCGGAAGAGACGCTTGTGACGGTCGGTGCCGTTACATCAGCGTCAATGCCAAAGAAGTGATCCTTAGGAGAATTTGTAATTAGTCCAGTAACGGCGTCCGTGGAGGAAGCTTCTAAAAGATAGCTGCCTCCACTTAACCCATTGAAGGTGTGACGGACAGTATAAGCATTGGTACGATATCTGGCCATATAATCCGCCTCGCCAAAAATATAAAGATAGTCTCCGGTATTGTCCCAAGTCACCGCTTCTGGTTGATCGGTGGCACCGACTGGTAGATTGTTGAGATAGTCTCCAGTGTCGTTTGAAGTATCCCCATCTCCGTCACTATCTACAAAGGCACAAGTCGAGGTACTGGTTATATCAACCGGAATTAGACGATGATTCTCGTGAGAAAGAACATACAAAATGTTGTTGTTGTAAAACAGGTCGGAAAAATCAGTCGCAATAGAAGAAAAATCCAGATTGCCACAAATCTGCACCGCCGTAGAACCAAGTGACGGGTATTCATACAATGTAGGTGAACTTTTTTCCTTTGCTAAATAAAATACACCCGATGTCGGATTGTAGGCGATACCTTCAAGTCCAGCATTTGAGCCGTGACTAATTCCAGTAGTATAAAAACTGCTACTCATCGTTGTCACTCCTACGGTGGATGGGACTACGACCGTATAAACTCTCGCGTTAGAGGTGAAGTCTTCGGTAGAGATGGCAAAGGTATGATCATAAACGCCCGGTGCTGTAGACGAGGCGACGCTGGAAATCAGAGTTATGCCCTCCATATCACCGCTACAGTTGGAGCAAGAAATCGTCCTTATCACTGCCCCGGTGGTCGTGGCAATCTCAGTCAAACCAAAGGCGGAAGACTGGTGAACCGTAAAAATAGTACCCGTGGTCGGAACATAAATCGAACCAGAAGTATTCGCATTCAAGCTAAGGTCCAAATTAGAGATCACGTTGGTCAAGTGAGTCAGGTTGTAATCTCCGTAACGAGTAGAGGTGCTAGCTTCACTGACCAGGGAACCGTCGGGATTCTCTAGTCTCAACGACCAGGTGGTAGACGTCGCCGTCTGAATGGTGGAAGAAGCGTAAACAGTAATAGACGTCGCGGTCGTAGTAGAATTCGCAGAGGGTGAGGGTGAGACAAAAGAAATATATTTACCAATTGCAATAGCCTTATTGGCCGCAAGATTGGTCGCGGGACTGAAATCCGTCATCGGATTAGCCGACTGATCTTCGATATAGCCAGACACAGATGCAACCGTAAGATCGGAAGTTGTGTCCCCCGTCTGAACGGTGTAATTACAGCTCGCTGTTGACGAGTTATCAACGGTAAAAGAACAAGTGCGATCGGTGGTTCCGGTCTCCAATGTCACCACAACCGAGGTGGTCGCCGTCACCGCCTCCGAGAAAGTCAGATCGATTGGTATAACTTCACCAGCACCGTAAAAACCATTGGTCTTGGTCGATGAAATATTGGTAATTGTGGGCCCAGAAGAATCTACATCATTGTCTGTAATCGTGACAGTAACATTAGAAATACTCAGTGCATTATAGCTGGTATCAGAACTGGAGACAGAGTGTGTGATAGTGCTAGAATGGGAGCCCTCCACATTCTCATCGTCAGTGGCAGTAACAGTTACTGACTGGGGTGTAAACCAATTACTGGTGGTAAAAGATAGGCTAGAAACACTGGTCGTGGACTGCGTGTCGGCCGAAATATTGACCGTCACAGTGGCGGTTGGCTCTGTCTTGAGCGCAAGAGTGTAAGAACCAGTTGCGCCACCTTCAGTGGCGGTGGTAGTGGTGGCAGAAAAGAGAGCTGCGGCACCAGCTTGATAAATAGCAGCAATTTCTTCCGTAGTTAGAGCCTTGGTATATAGCGCATATTCATCGATTACGCCATCAAACCCCTCGTTAGTTAATCCAGAAACATTACCCAACCAGATATCGTTTGGTAGGGTGTAGGAAGTATAAGAAGTTGTGAGCTTAGAAACATTGTTAATGTACAGAGTCGCGACATCTGTGGAACTATTCATGACCAACACAAGGTGATACCAGACTCCGGGCACCACGGTTATATTGCTGGACTGTGCTGCGTTACCCTGAATCCTCATCGCCCAGAGACCAGCAATACAACGTATATAGGCTCGCGTAGCACTAGGACTTCCAGAAACCCCCCAAACATGGTCCGTGTCACTAGTACCACAAGTACCAGTTTTATTAACCCACATACTGGCGGAAAAAGAAGTGGAGGATGGATCAATGCCATTACCCCATTTCGTATCAATAGAATCCCCATCTTCGTCGAAAGTGGTAGCGTAAGCACCAAAGGGGGTGGTTGTCGTAGCGTAATAAGCCGCATTGCCAACAAGTGAACTGTCGTAAGTTGTACTACCTGTCCCACTATTCACAATCGTCCCCGAACCTTCTTCAAAGTGGTAGAGGATTAGTTCGCTACCATCGGGATAAGAAGCCTGTGCGACTCCAGCACCACTAAAAAAAGTGACCATGATAATAATCGCCAGTAAGTTACCGTGCTTGCTCTTGTGATGCATTTTGTTTAGAAATATCCAAACCAGAGTATAACACCCCCCCCCACACATTAGGTAGGCATAAATGACGGGAATGGCGTGTGGTTAAAAAATGTGTTAATTTGTGACCACTGGAGACGTGGCTGAGTGGTCGAAAGCGCCTCACTGCTAACGAGGTAGGGGTCACACCCTCATGGGTTCGAATCCCATCGTCTCCGCCAATGGAAACTCATTTCCTAATCCAAGTACTTGAGTGGGCAGAGAAGAAGCCGAACGGTTTTACGAAAGAAGAGCTAATCGCTTCGCGCACTTTTGAAAATTGGGAGAAAGAAATTCTCGACGGATACTTTGCAGATGCCGACACTAACCACAAAAGAACGGGTTTACCAAGCTTTACCTATCTCCCCGAAACAATCTTTCATGTGATTCGAATGAATCCCAAAAAAGCTTATGTCTTAACCCCCGATGCGTTTTTCAAATATATTGACTACACTGAACTGAAGCTCGCACGTCAGACAGCAAAGGAGGCCAAGAATTCTTCCGAGAAATCTATAAAGATCTCCTCTTTTTCGGTGAGGATTGCCATTTTCGCCATCATGATCTCACTGCTTGCGTTATTTATGACCCAAACCGTCAAACTAGAAGATGAGCAGTTTAGACGTGTTGAATCATTAATATCCACTTCACTAGAAAATTGAAGTGGGTTAGAACATCAAGTAAAATAGGACGCGACCCTGCTTAGCGTCATGGAATTCTTCATCGAATCAAAACCTTTGTTCACTGTCACCCATATCATAAGCGCCATCGCTGGTATCGGCGGAGCACTCGTATCCGACGTCTTCTTCACTTTCTATAGTCATGACAAAAAGTTCAGTAACCGGGAGCTCAATGTACTCAATACCCTCTCCACTGTTGTCTGGGTCTCCCTCGTCGTCATCATCGTGAGCGGTATCGGAATATTTCTCTCTGACCCCGTGATGTACTCCGCCTCGGCGAAGTTCCTGGCGAAGATGAGTATCGTCCTCATTTTGAGTATCAACGGCTATCTCCTGCATCACCTGGTCAAGCCGCATCTTGCCCACCGCAGATTCCTTGATTCACCAAAAGAACGCCGACCGCGAATGGTGGCATTCTCTTGTGGCGCTGTTTCTCTCGTATCCTGGCTCTCCGTCCTCGCCCTTGCACTCATAAAAAATACACCGTTCTCCTACGGAGAGATTATGCCGCTCTTTATCCTTGTGCTTATATTTACCATCACCGCCGCCCTGGTCGTTGAGCGCAGGCTCAACGCGTGAATATCCTTATCGGGCTCTACTTACTCCGTCGTTTTACCATCAAAATGTTCCGGGTCGGCATCTGCCTCGGCCTTGGTTTTGTGGATAACCCCGTCGCGGTGATGCGGTGGCATATACAACGTGTAAAGTTTCATTGAGCCGGAGCCACCGTTCACGATATTGTGTTTTGCACCAGCCGGCACAACCACAACGCTACCATCAGTAATCGCGTGAGAAATGTCATTCAGGATTGCGATTCCCTCCCCTTTTTCCACCCGCAGAAACTGATCAACATCATGAATCTCTTCACCAATTTCTTCTCCCGGCAGAAGCGACATCAGAACCAATTGACTATTCTTGTCGGTGTATAAAACCTGACGAAAATTATCGTTTCCAAGCGACAACTTCTCAATATTTGCAACATAACCATCCATTCCCATATTCTAGCACAACTTGCATTTATCTATTCACTGGTCTATACTTCTAGCCATACTGATGACAGTGAGTTTGGTCGACTGGCTGTTGCGTATTTTATTGTCAATTAATCTTATACAACATGGACGAGACAACAAAAAACCCAGCTGAAGGAGTTGTTACCCCAGAGACCCCAATGACTCCAGCTCCAGAGATGCCAACAAACCCTACTCAATAGGAAAAAGCAAAAAACAGACCCCACACGGGGTCTGTTTTTTTATTGCACAGCCTGTCTCCGCGTCGCACGCAAACGTTCAAACAACTTGCGGATTTCCTCAACCAAAACAATCGATGCAGAAACAGAAATGGCAATTGCCCAGTCGGAATAATTCAGCGGCACTGTTTTCAAAAAAGTGTTCATAACCGGAGTATAGACCGCCAACAATTGGAGAATCACGACGATCCCTGTCGCACCAAGTAAATAGAGATTAGAAAATGGGCTCAGGCTAAAGACTGACTTGCTCTCCGAACGACAATTCCAAGCGTTGAACCACTGAAAAGAGGCCAAGACGGTGAGCGACATCGTCCAGGCCTTTGCTAGATCGGCTTCGTAATAATTCTTAAAAAGATACAGTGTGCCAATCGCCATCGCCGCAGACATTAGCACCATCCTTCTGGTCATTAATTTATCCACGAGATATTTTTTTGGTTTCTCAAACCGACCATCAATCAAGTGATCCTCCTTCGGTTCCATTGCCAGAGAGACATCGAGAAAACCGTCGGTTACAAAATTTAGCCAAATAATTTGTGCCGCCAAAATGGGCAAGGGATAGCCCAGCACGAGCGCCCCCACAATCGTGAACACCTCACCCATTCCGGTAGAGAAGAGGTAGAGGATGACTTTTTTAATCGTCCGATAAATGCTACGACCCTCCTCGATTGCTGCCACGATACTCTCCAGATTGTCATCAAGAAGAACAATATCCGAAGCCTCTTTTGCCACTTCGGTTCCGATATTACCCATTGCCACACCAAGATCAGCGGCCACCAGAGATGGTGCATCGTTAACGCCGTCCCCCGTCATCGCCACCACTTCACCGCGCGCGCGATACGCGCCAATAATTCTCATCTTGTGTTCTGGATTAACCCGAGCAAATACCGACACCAGATCAAGCTTCTTCGACAATTCACCATCAAACATCCTGTCAATTTCCATTCCGGTAAGAACCTCATCACCCTCATGCCAGATACCTATTTCTTTGGCAATCGCCTGAGCAGTAACCCGGTGATCACCAGTAATCATCACCACCCTCACTCCCGCCAATTTAGCCCTCTGTATGGCTGGTGCTGCCTCTGGTCTGGTGGCGTCCCTCATGCCATAAAACCCACCGAAAGTGAGACTCTGTATCTTGTTCGGGTTAAGCACTTTCCCTGCATCTGGGTCAATGGCAAACGCAACCACCCGCAAACCAGCTTGAGACATCTGTTGAAAAACCGCTTCAAGATTTTTCTTTTCTGACGAGGTCAGTTCTTTCTTTCTGCCGTCCGACCAAATTGTCTCCGATAATTCCAGAATGACTTCGGGGGCACCAACTACCGCCAAAAAGTTCTTGCCGTCAGACTGGTGAAGCGTGGCATGATATTTAAGCCGATAATCAAATGGGATCTCGTCCAGCACGACAGATTCCCGCTCAAGGTCTTCTTTATGGAAACCCAGTTTCTGAGAGAGAACAAGCATCGCCGCCTCTGTCGGATCGCCGGTCACCCGGAAAAGTTTATCTTCCTCCGAATAAACCACTCGAGCATTGGCACAGAATGCGGCGATCTTTCCGGCAAACAGTAGTTCTGGATGATTCACCGCGTCTGTTACATGGCCACCCAAACTAATATCACCAGTCGGCTCATACCCCACGCCCCCAACATCAAACATTTTTTCTGCTATATAAACTTTCTGGATCACCAACTCGTTCTTCGTCACCGTACCAGTTTTATCAACAGCAATGACATCCGCTTGTCCCAGCGCCTCGACAGCTTGCAATTTCCTCACCAGAGCATTGCGCTTACTCATCCGCCACACGCCCATTGCCAAGATTAGGGTCACCACGATTGGTAGCCCCTCCGGGACAACCGACACCGACAAGGAGACTATTATCGTAAACATTTCCTTCACTGGTTTTCCAGCCAAAACACCGAGAGTAAAAACGATCGTCGAGATGACGGCGACGAGCATGATAATTACTCGTGAAAGACGACGAATATTACCCTTCAGGGGAATCTCGGTATCAATCTGCGAAATTGAACTGGCGATACGACCAATCACCGTCCGAGAACCAGTTGCCACCACAATTGCCCGACCGTTACCCGCCACGATGTTCGTCCCTCGGTAGGCGATATTTTTACTTCTCCCGGAGGTTTCTTCGGAATCATCCCGCTCGCTGGTTTTATGTACCGGCTCTGACTCACCCGTCAGCGCTGCCTCATCCACTTTCAGATTATGGGAAACAATAATACGACTATCAGCTGGAATTTTTTCTCCTTCCTGAAAGATAAGAACATCCCCGGGAACCAATTCCGTGTCGGGAACGATAATTTCCTTGTCTTCGCGAAGGACGGTTGCCTTAGTCTCAACAAATTTCTTTAGTGCCAATAGGGTGTTCTGGGCTCGCCCCTCCTGAATCGTGCCAACGACAGAATTAAAAAGAAGGACAGCGAGAATAATCAGTCCCTCAACCACTTCTCCCATAATAAACACCACGCCACTCGCGGCAACCAGTATATAGATAAGCGAGCTTTGAAATTGACGGAGGAAAATGGTTAAGACACCATCCACCTTCGCCTCTGGTAGTTTATTCGGTCCATATTGTTTCAAGCGCGATGCGGCCTCCTCTTTACTCAAACCACGCTCACCGGAATGTAAATTTATAACTGATAGCTCATTCATAACGAAGTGCCTCAATCGGGTTAAGAAGGGCCGCCCGACGCGCGGGGTAATAACCAAAAATTATACCAATTCCTGCCGACACCACAAAGGCAAGCAATACTGATGAAAATGAAATGGATGTTTGAAGGATACCAAGATACGTGACAATAAAACCGACCAACCAGCCAAAGAAGACACCAATCGCGCCACCAATGAAGGTCAGGGCAACCGCCTCAAAAAGAAACTGTTTATTAATATCACCCCGTTTAGCGCCAATTGCCTTACGCAAACCAATCTCCCTAGTACGCTCGGTCACTGTTGTAAGCATCATATTCATGATGCCAATACCACCGACCACCAAGGATATCGACGCAATAGAGGCGAGAAACAACGTGAATGTGTTCACCACCTGCGAGAGTGTCCCCAGTATGTCTTCTTGAGAAATTATAGAAAAATCGGCCTCAGACACCCGATGCTTGACCATCAGCGCATCAACGGCGGCATCTTTCACGGTCGACATTTCATCTTTATTGGAAACCGTTACGGCGATTGTGGACAAATAATCAACACCACTCAACACTTTTTGCATCGCGGAAAGCGGAACAAAAACCATATCGTCTGGCCCCGAAAATCCGAATCCCCCTTTCGCGGTAAGCACCCCGGTTACTCGAAAATTTGAATTATTGATCCGAATCGATTTACCAATCGGATCAGCGTCACCAAATAAATCAGTAGCCACAGTAGCACCGAGCACCGCATTCCGACTCAAACTCCGCTGATTGGCTTCTGTGATAAAACTTCCGTCAGCAACAGACAAATTATGAACAGGGAGATAGGAGGGCAAGGCGCCCGTTACGGTGGTGTTGGTATTGTTGCCAGTTGGCGCCGCAATCTGAAAGCGCCGTGAAGATTCTGGCGACACCTCGGCAATGCCTGGGAGTTTAGCCAGCACATCAATATCCTCATTCTTTAGTGTCTGAGCTGAACCACGCCCAGAAGAAACAATCCCTCGGCCAGGTTGGACCACGCCAGGTAAAATTGTTAACAAATTAGAACCAAGTCCCTCGATACTTGACTGGATCTGGGCCTTGGCACCCTGACCGATAGAAACCATGGCGATAACCGAACTAATACCGATTACTATGCCAAGCATCGTCAGACTCGAACGTACCTTGTTTGCTGATAGGGCTGATCTTGTTTCTTGAAGTAAATCAAATGTGGTCATAGTTTTTTATCCTCAACAATCTCACCATCCTTGATAGAGATGATCCTCTTGGCATGATTGGCAACCTCATGTTCGTGGGTAATCAAAACAATCGTCCGTCCTTCCTTCTCATTAAGATTTCGAAACGTGTCTAAAACAATTTCACCGGTCTTAGAATCAAGATTGCCCGTTGGTTCATCCGCCAGAATTAGACTTGGATTATTGACGAGTGCGCGCGCAATCGCGACTCGCTGGATCTGTCCACCGGAGAGCTGGTTTGAAAGATGGTGAAAATATTTCTCATCTAGGCCCGCGGCGAGTAGTGCCGCTCGCGCCCTTCGTGCACGTTCGTCACCACCAACACCGGCGTAAACCAGCGGTAACATCACATTGCGAAGTACGGTCGTACGAGGTAGAAGGTTAAAAGACTGAAAAACAAAACCAATCTTATCACAACGAATATCGGCTAATTCATCATCGGAAAGAAGGGAGACATCGCGACCGTCTAAAAAGTAACTCCCCGTCGTAAGCACATCAAGCGCGCCAAGAATATGCATCAGTGTCGATTTGCCAGAGCCTGATGGCCCCATAATCGCCAAAAATTCTCCGTCCCTGATCTGAAAGCTAACATTCCTCAATGCCTCGAAAGGTGCGGTCCCGCCCGTATAAGTTTTTCCCAATGCCTTAACTTCAATCATCTTTAGCGCGGAGTTGTCCGCCCACCACCGAAGAGACTGGGGGCTGAGGTAGTAGTCTGCGTGACTGGAAGAATGGTTCGTGTTACGACTATCTCACCAACATTCAATCCAGAGGTAATTTCCGTTAAACTGTCATCAGATAATCCAATCGTCACGGTTCGTGATTGTGGTGTCTTACTATCCTCAGACATAACTTCCACGGCCTGTGTTCCTCTAGATGTTTTAACCGCACTATTCGGGACAACCAAAACATTTTGCTTTTCGTTTATGATGATTGCGGCTGTCGTGCTCATCCCAGCCTTAATCCTTTCATCATCCGTATCAAAGCCGACCTTGGCATTGTAGGTAACAACACCCTGATCAATCGTCCCCACCAGATCAAGCTCACGAACCTCGCCCATAACACTCAGCCCCTCTACCGCGTCGAAGGTTAATACCGCTTTCTGTCCGACCTTTATTTGGGCGATATCCACCTCATTCAACGATATATCGGCCAGTTTTTCATGAGTAATGAAAGTGCCGATACTAACACCGCTACCAATTGAATCACCTTTTTTCACATCCAATTTCGCAATCAGACCAGCAAACGGCGCGCGAATAAAATAATCCTGATAGACGTTCTCCTTCTGTTTAACCAACAACTCTTGGGATCGGATATCCAGTGTGTCCGGACCCTCTTTCAGCTTGATTAACGCCTCTTGCTTTTCTCGTACATTTTGAATAGCACTGACAATTGCATTTTTACCGTCCTCAATTGAATTCTTCGCCGCAAGCAGTGCAAGCAAGTGGGAGTTGGATTGATTGGTCCAGGTAGTCAAACTACTTACCGCCGTATCACCATCGGAACTCACCTGTCCGGATTGTTGCTGGCTTCGGATAAAGTCGGCGGTGTTTTTTGCATCCTTAATTACATCCGTTGTACTTTTGACCATCTCATAAGTCTCATCAATCAGGCCCTCTAAGCTACTTGTCGCGCTTTTTCGCGTCAAATTTTTATAATGAATCAGGCCAGTGTCATATTTCCCTTTAGCAATGATGTAGCTAGCGACAGTGCGGTCACGATAAATCCTGGCCTGTTCACCATACAAACGAGCATTGAAGCTATTGAGAAAACCCCCACCCTGATAGTTATTCAACATATTATCCAAACCAGTCATAATGTCGGGGATATCCAGAAAAGCGTTAGCGACGGTGCTAAAACCATCATCATAGGCCTTTACCAAATCATCGTTTGCCTTCTTATCATTCTGAACGGCATCAATCAGCGCATTCTCAGACTGAAGCATCGCGACCGCGTCAGCTGGTTTAACCAATTTTGCCAAGTCAAGACGAGCACCTTCAAGACCGATCACGGCGTCACGAGCATCGAGCTGGGCAATCAACGCCCCAGCGGGAACCGACTGACCACTTACGGTGTTTAGGTAAACAACGTCCCCAGAAACCTTACTTTTCAGTTCTACTTGACTGGAAGCAGACACCTGCCCGCTACTAGTAACCGTTTCGGTGATCGTTCCACTTTCGACTCTCTTGGTTATATATTTCGTGTCACCACTGGTATCAGTTAGTTTACTGAAGAGAGAATAACCACCCCAAACAGCAAGAACAATTACTAGGGTGCCAACAATCTTATGCGCCAAGAAATGTTTTCTAAGTTTTTTTATTAGTCTACGCATTTAGAAGTTTAGTCTGTTCACTTTAACATACTTTGTTATAATAAAACAGACATGAAATCAAGTCGATTAGATAATCTCGCGGACGGAATCTTCGCCATCGTAATGACTCTGCTTGTACTGGAAATCCGTGTGCCAGAAATCGTCGGACCAGCAAACAGTTTAAACGTTTGGGGTGCGCTATTGCTTATTAAACCACTGTTTTTCTCTTACTTTCTTTCTTTCGCACTCCTTTTCACTTACTGGCGAGCGCACCATTACTTCACTTCCGTCTTTGCGAAAAATATTGATGTCCATCTCACCAATATCAATGCCCTCTTCTTGGGACTGGTTGCGCTAATCCCGTTCTCATCACAACTGCTCGGCACCTACAGCAACGCCAGAATCGCCATCGCAATCTATGGTCTCCACATAATTCTACTTGGTCTCACGCTCTGGTGGATGCGCGATTACATCATTAAATCCGAGAAAATTGAGAACCGCCACATCAGCGATCGAGACTATCGCCACAGCACCATTCGATTGGTTGTCCCAATAATCTGCTCGGTAGTGGCAATCCTAATAAGTTTTTACGACACCACGCTCTCACTGGCTCTCTATACTTTTGCAATCATCTTCAATCTCTTGCCGCAAAGCACGAGCCTGCTCTCTAAGCTATGGCTAGCCAGAGACTAGAAAAGCGTTGTGAGTGGCCACGAGATAACGCGCTCATGATAAATTATCATGACCACGAATGGGGAGTGCCTTGTGTGGACGACCAGAAATTGTTTGAGTATGTTGTTTTAGACACCTTTCAAGCTGGCCTTAGTTGGCAAATTATTCTGAACAAACGCGAAAATTTCCGTAAAGCTTTTGATAATTTCAATGCCAAGAAAATCGCAAATTATCGTGAGGAAAAAATAAAAAAACTTCTTCAAGATACCGGGATAATCAGAAACCGCTTGAAAATCAAGGGAACAATTGCCAATGCTCAACAATTCCTTGTAACCCAGAAAGAGTTTGGTTCCTTCAGTAAATACCTCTGGAGTTTTGTGAAAAATAAAACAATCGTCCACAAACACCAAAAGACAAGTGAAATTGGTTCAACAAGTGAGGAATCGGATGCGCTGGCAAGAGATATGAAGCGACGTGGTTTCAAGTTCTGTGGCTCTACCGTCTGTTATGCCTTCATGCAGGGGGCAGGTTTGATAAACGATCACTTGGTCTCTTGTTTCCGGTATCGGATCTGTAAAAATTTAGCCAGAAAAAAATGAACCCGAGGTCCGACACTTAAGTCAGTACCCTCGGGTTCTGCGGTCTCACGATGATGCGGTCATGACGTCTTCGAGATCAGGCTCTTGCTCGAAGGCGGGCCACAACAGCGGCAACCGGAGGCGACAGCGTGTCGACAATTCCCATTCGTCATCTTGTATCTCCTTGGAGATGTGGCCCATCAAGAATGGACCGAGACCAGAGGAACAGAATCGAACACTCCAGAATGGTAGCGCAGAGCACCTCGTGGTACAAGGGTAGTTGTGGATAAGCCAAAATCGACATAGGATTATGTTGTGAACCCCGAAGATTCAATACTCAAGCACTTTACTCGCCTGCAGCTGGGCCAAACTCGAGCTTTAGAAAAATTAGAACTAGAATCCATACAAGACCTTCTATTCTACTTTCCTACACGCTACGGCAAAGTTTTACCAGAAAAAAAGATTGACGAATTAGTGGTCGGTGACGATGTAACAATTTATGGCCAAGTAGTAGCCGCAAAGATCGGCAAGGCTTGGAAGAAAAAAATCTCGCTGGGAGAAGTAACCCTGGAAGACCAGACCGGTCGAATTAAGGCAATTTGGTTTCACCAACCCTACCTTGCTAAGAAGGTATCCCCAGGAAACTTCGCCCGGCTACAGGGCAAAGTCTCCAAACGTAAAGATGAAGTTTATCTAGCCAATCCAGAAATTGAGGCGACAAGCAGTCTAGGAACGAGCGAAACACTTTTCGCCGACGAGAGTGAGGCCGGAGAAAACTATCTCTTACCGATTTATCCAGAGACACGAGGTCTTTCATCTCTTTGGATTCATCATGCGGTAAAAAAAATCTTGAAAAACAAGGTCCAAAACACTATCGCCGACCCTCTCCCAGAAGAACTCCTGAAAAAATATCACCTGCCAAAGTTGGCCACGGCTCTTGTCTGGATTCATTCTCCCCGAAATGAAGCCGACAGTTTGTCGGCAAGGAAACGATTCGCGTTTGAGGAAATCTTTTTCATCCAACTAGAACGGCTCCAGTCCAAGCTCGCCTATCATGGACAGAAAACATTTACCTTCACACCAGACGAGAAGATTGTAAATGATTTTGTCTCCCGCTTCCCCTTTCCGTTAACTAATGCGCAAAATAAAGCCATCAAACAAATTCTAAAAGACTTTAGTCAGTCCGAGCCAATGACCCGACTGCTTGAGGGTGATGTGGGTTCTGGAAAAACGGCCGTGGCCGTTTCCACCGCTCTGGCGATAGCGAACGCTGGCGGTGAGGTGGCTTACATGGCACCAACGGAAATTCTGGCTCGCCAACACTTTGATTCCTTCATCTCTTATTTCAAACATTTACCACGGGTGCAAATTGGTTTAATCACTGGCGCTGGCTGCTATAAGTTTCCTTCGAAAATAAACCCCGGCGGCCACACCAGTATCTCCCGGCCCCAGCTCTTGAAATGGGTAGCGAACGGTGAAATCCCAATCTTGGTCGGTACTCACGCCCTGATCCAGAAAGCGGTTAAATTTAAAAATCTAGCCTACGCTATCATCGACGAACAGCATCGTTTCGGAGTGATGCAAAGGGCAAAACTGACAAAGAAGGACGAGAATCGCGCGCCCCACCTACTCTCAATGACCGCCACACCAATTCCTCGGACACTCGCCCTGACAATTTACGGAGACCTAGATCTGACTCTTCTTGATGAACTACCACTCGGGCGAAAGCCAATCAAAACAGAGACTGTAAGTGAAGAGAAGCGTCACCGGGCGTACAGCCATATCAAACAAGAGTTACAAGCGGGACGACAAGTGTTTGTGATTTGCCCGAGGATTGATGAGCCCGATCCGACCAAGGCACTGGCCCTCCAGACAAAATCGGCAAAAGCGGAAGCCAAAAGATTACAAGAAAAAATTTTCCCCAACTATCTGGTCGGCCTAGTTCACGGCAAACTGAAGCCCGCCGACAAAGAAGAAATTATGGCCGACTTCGTGGAAGGGAAAATAAATATCCTGGTCGCAACGTCAGTGGTAGAGGTCGGTGTTAATGTGCCAAACGCAACCATCATTGTGATTGAGGGGGCAGAGAGATTTGGTCTCGCTCAACTCCACCAACTTCGCGGTCGCGTTCTCCGTAGTTCCCATCAAGCACACTGCTACCTCTTCACCAGTCGCGAATCAAACCAAGAAAATGCCAGATTAAAATCCCTGGAAAAGGCAAGAAACGGCTTCGAGCTCGCCGAATTGGATCTGAAGCTTCGCGGTGCTGGTTCATTGTCGGGGGTGAAACAATGGGGTTTGTCAGATTTGGGAATGGAAGCAATAAAAAATATTAGAATGGTGGAGGCCGCCCGTCTTGAGGCCCAAAATTTATTGAAAACCGATTCGGATTTGAAAAATCATCCGCTCATCAAACAAAAATTGATTGAAAAGAAATCAGAAATACATTTTGAGTAAAGTAAAACGAAAAGAAAAGCGCACACACGGACGAACAGGTGGCAATTATGGGGTAAGAAGCTCGTCCAGTAAAGGCACAGTTTCGGTTTTAGTCACTTTTGCTTGCACCTTTTGTTGCAACTTCCAAGTATTACCATGACTTAAAAGTCCCAGATATGATTGGACCGTTTCTTCTTTCCCTTGTTGCACTTCGATGTTCCTGAACATTCTACGTTTGGTTGCTGCACGTAAAACACGATGGTCCTGGAAATGAACCCATCCAAGGAAATCCACGCCGGAAGCAACCGTGCTCATCGATATCTTATTCGGATGCATCGCAAGCTTGAGTCTTTTTCTCAAGAAATCCTGCATCAGTGGCAAAATCATTTCAAGATGTGTTCGGTCGTGAGATATAACAGCAAAGTCATCGGCATAGCGGATATAATATTTCACTTTGAGCTTATGCTTAACGAATTGATCGAACTCATTCATGTAGATATTCACAAGTAACTGCGATGTAAGGTTACCGAGCGGAAGGCCGACGCCTTTTGTACCTGAGTCAAAACTGCCAACGATGACGGATAGGAGCCAGGTGATATCGTGGTCCGGAATATATTTACCTATGGTGGCGAGCAGGATCATCTGATCAATATTCGCAAAAAACTTTTTGATATCGCATTTCAATACCCATGCTGTACGCGTATCATTTCGCGAGACTATTTTAGAGAACTGCCCGAAACGCTTCAGTGCCCGGTGTGTTCCTTTACCGATCTGACATGAGTATGAATCTGAAATAAATGTTTTTGTAAAAAATGGAGAAAGGGTCCGATGCAAAGCGTGATGCAACAATCTATCGCGCACACTCGCCTTGTGTATATCACGAGGTTTCGGATCAGAGATTTTAAATGCCTGATATTTTGAGTGCGAATATGTTTTCGCAGCAAGATCGCGGTGCAGCGAGATTATATTCGCCATCAAATTACGCTCAAATTCTTGAACGTCCTTGCGTGCTCGCTTGCCGGACACGAACTCTTTCCAAGCCTCGAGGAGATTTTCAAGCGAAATGATATTATTGTAGGTATGTTGGAAAATAATTTTGGACATAAAGATCGCGTCAGTCAGTCAGTCAGTCAGTCAGTCAGTCAGGAAAGATTTTACCCGTTTTAAATAAGGTCAAGGGTGCTTATCTAACGTGGTACAGATTTTATCAGGATATACCAAAGATACACAGACACTCTCTCGGCCAGCGTATCGATACTTTATTTGTGGAAGTGATTGAAGCAATTTCTGCTGCGAGTTTTTTATCGCGTGAGGAGAAACATCCGTATGTCCGGTTAGCTATCAAGAAAGCAGATACTTTACGCGTACTTTTAATGATCTTGTGGGAGACGAAATCTTTTGATGACAAAAAATATACCACTCTTTCTGTAATGCTGGATGAAGCAGGAAAAATGCTCGGCGGTTGGAACGGTCAGCTCACAAAACAAAACTCTCCCAAGAAATAGGGAGAGAAATGAAGAGAGTTGCGAGACAACGAACGCAAACCCACCGTTGTCATTCCACTTGTCGTCAGGCCTGTCATAGTTGGCGTTGAGCCAACGACCATCATCGTTCCGGTTGGAGTTGAGCAAGTTCGGATCGCCGTCGGAATCGCACGAGACATCACCTGTATCACCACCCCTCGAATACTCTCAGGGTTGTATCGAATCCGGCATCGTAATGCCTTAAAATCTCGTGCCAAGTATCTTTGTTTTTTAAACAGCTGCATGCACCACTCTATCCAAAGCCGTGACCGTGGATACTCTCGATGTATGGATACTGGGTTCGGTAGCAGGAAGCCGTAACCGCCCGCATATTCACCTACTGCCGACATAAGTATATCTTATTTTTATGCAAAAAATTAGCCCTGCGGTTTGCTTTTGGCAAACGCACAGGGCTAAGGTCTAAGTTTCTAAGGACCGGAGTCCAAAGTTGCTTAGGTTTGAGGACTGACTTGCGAGACAACGAACGCAAACCCACCGGGGGCATCCCACTCGACGTCAGGCCTGAAATAGTGGGCGAAGAGCCAACGACCACCAGCGAGCCGGCAGGAGTAGAGCAAGTACGGATCGCCGTCGGAATCAGTGATGGGTTCGTGCATGGTGACGATCCACCACAGTCCCATCTTCTCGAGCTGTTCATCCGAGAACCTATCGCGGATGAGGCAAGCGACTTCCCAATGGGGAGTCTTCCAGCCCTTGTCGGCAGCGTGAGCACGAATCTTCTTCGTGACGCGATTGCGTGAAGCGATCTTGCTGCCGGGGCGAACGACGATGTGATAGGCCACGCCGTTGGTCGGAGCTTCGCTCGCGCGACGGAGCACATTGCGAGCCCAATCGGAGAGACGGAAGCCACGGCTTTCGAGGTGACGTTCCCACTGTTTGCGGGTAAGGCCATTTGAGATGAGCGTGAAGTGGATGATGCCGTCGCTGTCGGTGGTCCATTCGACGAGTGTCGGAGCAGTCGGAATGACCGCGCCTTCGGACCCGTTCTCGGAGACTTCGACGAGTTTGGCTTTCCCTGTCCGCAGCAGTGAGACCGCACGGAAGTTGTCGCCGGTGCTCAAGTATTCGATGTCTTCGGTGGTGCCGCCGTTACGCTGAACGGCAAACTCCAGTTTCTGTCCTGATCCCTGACTGAGTGTGAACTCGCTATTCATATAGCATGTCCTTTCGTGTTGTGAGCTCGCTGACTACGCAGCATGCTCTGGTTTATTGTTCGCTGGGTTCTTCGCCACAGCAGAGAATAGCCCTGGGTTGAGCCACTTTCTGCTATGGCGAAATGCAAGTTAGGTGTAAAAGGACTACTGGCTAGAGTCTAGCATAGTGGAAACTGTTTGTCAATAGGGGAAAAGAGACTCTGTGCACGCGCTTGGATTCGAACCAAGGACCGCCGAGGTATAAGCTCGGTGCTCTAACCAACTGAGCTACGCGTGCCGGGCCGAGGCTAACCTATTTTAGCACCATCGGCGAGATCGGCGACTTTCGGCTTGATGCCATTGAGGATAAGGAGTTTGTCGAAATCCTCCCGATCAATCGTCTCCACCTTAATTAACTCCTCCGACATCTTATCTAGCGCCTTGCGATTTTCGTTTAAAACTTTTTTCGCCCGCGTGAGGGCTTCGGTCATAATCTTGGCCACCTCACCATCAATGGCCGTCTGGACAGTCTCTGACGAATAAGTCTCACTCCCCGTCGCCCCACCCCACCACATTTTACTTCCACCGGAGTCAAAAGCGATTGGTCCAAGTTTATCGCTCATTCCATATTTCGTCACCATGCTTCTGGCCAGAGATGTGGACACCGCAATATCGTTAGAGGCTCCAGTGGTAATATCACCGAAAATGAGCTGCTCGGCGGCGTAACCACCAAGCGACATCGCGATATCATCCAAGAATTCCTGGCGCGACTGTAATTTGCGATCTTCTAGTGGAAGCTTGAGGGTATATCCAGCGGCATGCCCACGAGAAATAATTGAAACTTTATGAACCGGGTCAGCGTCAGGCAGAACACTCGCAACCAAAGCATGCCCCATTTCGTGATAAGCGGTAATTTTCTTTTCCTTAATGGAAAGAATGTGGCTCTTGCGTTCTGGGCCAAGCATCACCTTCTCCACACTTCTGATTAAATCAAACTGGGTAATCTCCGAACGACTCTCCCGGGCCGCCAGAATTGCTCCCTCATTCATTAGGTTCGCAAGATCGGCACCAGAAAACCCCGGTGTCCGCTCAGCAATAATGCGCAAGTTAACATCTGGCCCAAGTGGTTTCTGTCGCGCGTAGATTTGAAGAATTTCCTCTCGGTCACGGATGTCTGGATTATCCAGAACAACACGTCGATCAAAGCGCCCCGGACGAAGCAAAGCTGGGTCAAGAACATCCGGTCGGTTGGTGGCCGCCATTACAATCAATTTCTCATTTGGCTCAAAACCGTCCATCTCGACCAAAATTTGATTAAGGGTTTGCTCTCGTTCATCGTTGCCTCCACCCATGCCACTCCCCCGATGTCGACCAATGGCATCAATTTCATCAATGAAAATAATTGACGGGGCCAACTTCTTCGCCAGACGAAATAAATCACGCACCCGAGAAGCACCAACACCCACAAACATCTCCACGAAGTCGGAGCCAGAAAGATAGAGAAAAGGAACCTGCGCCTCACCAGCCACCGCTCGAGCAAGCAAAGTTTTACCAGTACCGGGGGCACCCATCAAAAGGACCCCTTTTGGAATCCGAGCCCCAATATCTAGAAACTTCTTTGGATTTTTCAAAAAGTCGACAATCTCTAGAAGTTCCTCCTTGGCCTCACGAACACCAGCGACATCCTTGAAAGTGATGCGCTGCCCAGAATCGTTCGGGTCAATAATCTTCGCCTTCGACTGGCCGAAAGAGAGTGCCTGCATTGAAGCCCCCTTCACCTGACGCGAAATATACCAAAACAAAAAAAGGATAAAAACCAGAGGAATAAGAAACGGTAATAGATTTGCGACCCAGAAAGAAAGGCCGCTGGGCTCTTTCACGTTCACTGTTACCGCGGCCAACTTATCTGAAGTCACGCCGTAATTCTGGAGGGCGCTGGAGAGAGCGGTCTCGGTTTCTTTCTTGGACCTTACCATCTCGCCCGACTGAAGCGTCGCCTCCAGTGTATCGCCACTAACAGAGACCTCCGTAACCACGCCTTCTGTAATTGATTTCGCCAATTCGGAGATGGGTACTTCTCGTATTGTGGTTTCATTATTTTTCAAAGAAGAATAGGCGCCGATAAGAACAAACAGAATTAGAATTGTCAGGATAATTTGCCCGCCGAATTGAGTCATAATCTGGCGTGGTGAACGGTTTGGTTTAGTAGAAAGGGGGGGCATAATTTAAGAAACCAATTCTAACAGAAAAATTTGATTTTGCAAGAAAAAAGGCCGCCCTATGGCGGGTCGGCCTTTTCATAATTTTCTGCCTTGCGCAGACTGACACAAATGTACTCAATCACCGAACCAACGGTGGTCAATTTTTCGGCCTCCTCGTCAGGAACGGAAATCTCAAACTCGTCTTCAAACGACATGACGATTTCAACCGTATCCAGAGAATCAGCATCAAGATCTTCGACAAAATTGCTCTCTTCGGTAATGATATTTTTATCCTTACCCAGATGATCAGCGACAATCTTTAACACGGTATCCTTGACTGAATCCCGATTCAATTCCATTTGTTTTCTCCTGTTCGTGAAAGCACCGAAAACACCAAAAAAACGACTACCAAGAAAGTAACATGGTTATCCTAAACTTGCAAGTGCGGGATGCGAGAATCGAACTCGCGTCTAATGCTTGGGAAGCACTCATTCTGCCACTGAACTAACCCCGCAAATAAAGATCTAAAAAGGCCACCACGACCTCCTCTCCGCCGTCGTAGTGCTTGTTGTGGCCTTATCTCTGGCAACGATTGCAATCACCTTCTCTCCTTCTTTAACAACCGAGAATTTCTCTCGAATCTTCCCCTCTAACCCTGACTCGCTTTTTAAGAGGTCGATTTCCGCCCGCAATTTCTGTTCTCGGGCCATTAGCGCCGAGAGCTCGCTCTCCACCTGCGCCCGATCATTTATCACCAGGCGCTGTTTCCAGAAAACTTGCCAGCCCGCCCGTCCAAGTAGAAGCGCGACGAGTGCAATAGCGACGATTGACACTCGAGTATAGAGCCAGCGCCGCCAACCGAGATTACTTGGCCGTTTAATCATTCTGCTTTATACTAACTGGAAATGATTTTAAATAAAAGACATCGAAAAGGATTGCAACTAGTCTGGACGATAGTGGGCATTATTGTTATTTTGGGAATGGTCTTACTTTATAGTTCCCCGCTATTTGTCTGAACCGACCATCCGAAGGAAAACTTCTGGTGGAATATTCACCGAGCCAATGTTCTGCATTTTTTTCTTTCCCTTCTTCTGCTTCTCGCGCAATTTCATCTTCCGAGTAATATCCCCACCGTATAGATAGTCGGTCACATCCTTACGGAGAGCAGAGATAGTCCGTGAGGAAATTATCCGTCCCAGTGCCTGAGCTTGAATTTTAATCGTAATTAATTGACGTGGTAAAACTTTGAACAACTTTTCCACAACCGCCTTAGCCTCTTCTTCCATTTTGGCCCGGGAGACCACCCGAGCAAAGGGGGCCACAGTCTCGCCCCCGACCAAAACATCGAGCCTCACCACCTCAGCGCGTCGTAACCCACATAATTGATAGGAGAAAGAGGCGAAGCCTGATGAGACACTTTTCAACTCATCAAAAAAGTGCCTCATCAGTTCTCGGAGAGGAAGCTCTACCTCCAAGACCGAACGATCCTCGCTAAAATTATTGGTTGTCAGTAATAAAACTTCGTGACTGTTAAATAATTTAATGACATTCCCAAGATAGCTCGGTGGCAAAATGATGGAAGCGCTGACCCACGGCTCCATCACCTCATAACCACGTGTGTCGGCAGGGAAGAGATGCGGCGCGTAGATTAAGGTTGTCTTCCCGGTTGCTAAATCTTTCACCTCATAACCAATAGATGGGGTGGTAACAACTAGAGTGAGATTAAATTCTCTCTTCAGTCTTTCGACGATAATTTCCAAATGTAGTAAACCCAAGAATCCCGCTCGAAAACCACGCCCCAGCGAACCAGAGGACTCTTCGACGAACGACAAAGCGGCATCGGAAAGCCGTAACCGCTCCAATGATTGCCGAAGTAATGTAAAATCATCAGCATTCTCGGGATAAACGCTGGCCCAAACAACCGGCTCTGGTTCACGATATCCGGGAAAAGCGGGTAGCGCTCGCGAAACACTCGTAACCGTATCACCCACCTTAGCCTGTCCAGCCCGCTTCAAACCCGTCACAATATAACCAATCTCTCCCGCCACCAAACTAGCAAGGGAATGCTTCTCCGGTAAAAAAGACCCGACCTCTAGCACCACGAACTTGTCACCCGTAGCACTAAAGCTTAGCTCCGACCCCCTCCTAATTTCGCCATCAAACACTCTGGCGTAAATAATAACACCCTGGTGGTTTGAGTAAGAATAATCAAAAACTAGGGCACGAGGATCGTTACCAACAAACTCTGTTTTGGGCGCAGGAATTCTCGTCACAATTTTTTCCAACAACTCGCCCACCCCCTCACCCGTCTTTCCCGACACCCGCAAAATTTCCGCCGATGAGCACTTTAACAATTCCATGATTTCTTGTTCGGTCTCATGAAGCCGGGCGATTGGTGAATCAATTTTGTTGATTACTGGAATAATCACAAGATTGAACTCACGAGCCATGTTCAAAACAGTGAAAGTCTGCGCCTGCACACCCTGAGTGGCGTCCACAAGCAGAAGAACCCCCTCCACCGCCTGAAGCGCCCGCGAAACTTCGTAGGAGAAGTCGATATGCCCGGGCGTATCAATTAAATTCAATAAATAATCCCCACCGCCAGTTTGATACTTCATTCGAACGGGTTGCATCTTGATGGTAATTCCCCGTTCCCGTTCAAGCTCCATCATATCCAACACCTGCGCTCGCATCTTACGTTTCTCAACCGTATTCGTTAACTCCAACAACCTATCCGCCAGAGTAGACTTGCCGTGATCAATATGGGCAATAATTGAAAAGTTTCTGATGTGGGATAAATCCATTTGTTAAACTCTATAGTAAATCTGATAAAACGCAAAAAAACACCTGGTCGCATTTTCTAGAATGGAGCCTAAATCATATCAGGGTCGGGACCAATAATCTGCACCCCCCAGATCCGACGGTGAAGTGTTTGCCAAATCTCTTTCAACTCATGACTTTTCATTAAACCAAGAACGATAATCGCTGCAATAATACCCATAATCCCGGACAGCAGTCCTTGCAAGAAAATCCCCCAGAAGGTGTTGAGGTCAAAAACGGTGCTGAAAAGATTTAGACCCAGGTAAGCCACACCGCCCGCAAGAACAGAAGCAGAAAAACTGTGCCAAAATGTACGCAAAACCGGACGAGAAAAGCTCGGGAAGTCATAATGGAAAGAACGCCAGTGCGCAAACAGATTAACAAAAAGCCCGAAAGAAAAGGCAAGCGGAAGCATTAAGACTTCTCCACCAGAAATATCATCAACCTTGAAAAGAGACTCTATAAAATAACGAAAAATCGGTGCCTGTTGAAAGACTTGAATTAAAATGTAACTCCCAATGATAACGACCGCGGAAGCAACACTATTCCAAAGAAGCGGTTGCCAAGTTTTGCCGCGAGCATAATAGGACCGGACAAAAAGAAGTGCTAATGCCTGGGGAACGAGCGACACCGCGAAAAGAGCAAGTGTGGCTGCCGTGAGACGTGTATCAGACCAATCAAATTGACCAGAACCGAGAATGGTACGAACAATCTGCGCCCGAAGAACGATGAAAAGCACCGTGGCTGGTAGGATCCAGAAAATAATGTGTTGGGCCGAAGTGATCATCTGTTTGATAAACTGCTCATGTTCTCCCCGCAAAAAGAATCGCGTAAGTGACGGGAAGGCGGCGAGAGAATAAGAAACACCAATAATAGATAGTGGCACCGCCTGAAGATTGAAGGCAAAACTGAAAACAGATATCGAGCCGGTCGCAAGAGTGGCAGCAAGTGCTATTAAAAAGAGCTTTGACAGCTCGTTTGCCGAAAGAGTGATAGTGCGAGGCAGCGAGACGGTCATGACCCGTCTAATGGATCGAAAATCAACCCGAAAACGGAAACGTGGCCATAGTCCTTGTTGGATCACAAAAGGAACTTGAATCAGCAGGTGGCAAAATGCCCCAAGCACAACACCCCAAGCAAGACCACTAAGTCCAAAAAATGGATAGAGGAAGAGAATACCGATAATAATTCCAAGGTTATAGAGCAGTGGCGAAATCGCATAGATGAAAAACCTCTTATAGATCTGGGTAATGCTTGCAAGAAAGTTTGAGAGACCAAGCAAAATCGGCGAGAGCAGTAGAATCCGACTCATTGCGACCAATTCCGAATAAAATTCTCCACCAACGTAGCTTGGGAATAGCCATGGCAATAAACGAGGTGTGAGAAACCAGGCAGTCACACCAACAACAACCATTAGGATAAGAAAGAACGAAAAAAGTTGACTGAGAAAAGAGCGCGCCTCGCTGTCTGATTGATCAATTTTCTCCAACAAAAAAGGGATGAGGACAGAAAGGGAAACTAACGAGCCAAGTGAAACAAAGATGAAATCAGGAATCCGAAAAGCGGCGTAATAAAGATCAAGCGTGTGCGAAGCGCCAAAGGTGTAGGCAAATAAACGATCCCGCACAAGGGCAAGCATTTGCGAAAAAAGGGCAAAAAAACCAAGGAGATATGCCGCCTCGTGCAGGCCGGACCATTCCTTATTGAGTAATCGCCAAACGTGTTTGACCATTATAATTTAGTCTCTAATCGTAGCAAAAATCCCCGCTTGTGGCGAGGATTTTTGACTCTTTGTCTGGTGTCTATAAGCCGAATTCTGTTCCCTATCTTAGACAAGGAGATAGTTATTTATCTGGGACTAATGTCACCATTAGCCTCTAGCGGCACTCCCCGCAAATAGCGGGGCACGACCTTGCACTTGGGTAAGGATTTAGCCGTTTCACCTCCACTGAAGGAGCTCGTCTCTGTTCGCACCTCACGGATTGCTCCGGACGGGCATTACCCGCTACCATTTTAATCCACCTTTTGATGGATAAGTGTTCGGACTTTCCTCTCCCGTCTCAAATTCCGAAACGAGAGCAACTACCCGACACCAGACTACTCTGATTATACAACCTTCTCTTTTGGAGTCAAATCAATCTCGCAGGTTCCAGCAACGCAGGCCAATTCTTTAGAACCACTAGTCTCGTCATCATACTCGTAAAGTACAACCTTAGAAAAATCAATCTGCGGAAAACTTTTTACTAGTTTAGTGTAATGTTCCTCGGTAATTGCCTCGTATGGAGCTAACCGATAAACATGCTCGCTCCGTGGCAAAAAAGAAAGTCCACCAACAATATCCCAATGGTGATAAACCCAGTTGCCGACTTGCAACCACTCATCCTCCCCTACAGAAATCGTGGTCGATGGATTGTGTTCGGTAAAATTTTCTTTCAGCATCTTCCAGTGCTCCAACTGAGCAAGGGCGCTAATCTCATCTTTATAGACAGACCCTTTTGGCGCTTTCACCGGGAACTCCAGTACATAGGTTGTCGCTGTTTCGTGAGTTTGTCCTACTTCTGGTTGATGCGGCACTCCAAGATCGCGGAGCATATGGAAAAGTGGATTGTGATTCTCAATCCGAATACGGCGAATGTAGTAGGGCGCATGACGCGGATGCATTCCCGAAGAGGAATCGAAGAGTTGTGAGCCATTACCGGATGGCTTAACACAGGTAATACAGGTGGATGGATTGATACCAAAGCGAGAGGCATATTCACGATTTGTTTCAATCGCCACCTCCTTCAATTTTCGCAAAACATCTGGATTGCGGACAACCTTAGAATCAAACTGCCCCGTGATGGAAACACCAAGCAAGGCCTCCTCCTCGCAATTTTTCTTCCATTCTTTAGACAAATAAGGAAACTTAGTCAGAGTAGCTTGATAAGTACCGAGAATTGTAGCCACACGAACCTTCTTCACCAGGGTCGCCTCCGTATCTTCTGCGCGAGCCACAACCTCTGACAGATTACAAAATTGTTTAGATTTCAAAATTATTTCACCACAAGGATTAGTACCTGAAGACCAAGCATCTTTCTCGAAAACCTTCCAACGTCTATCTGGCAACTGCTGCTTCAAGCTACCGCGATTGAAAACACCCCGCTCGCCAGAACCTGATTTAACCAAATTGACCCACTCGTCCAAGAACTGTGGCACCGTCGGTTTTTCATTATAAACAGCTGAATTATTGGCCATGCTTCGCTGTGGCTGATTAAGATAAAACTGTCCATTCTTTGCTTCACGCATATCTTGATCATCAACATCCGAGAGGGATATTAGAGCTGAACGACGAACGCCCCCCATCACCACAACTTCACCGGTCTTACAAAGAATATCGTGGACATCAAGAGTGGAAAGTCGGCGACCTTGGCGTGCTAACATCTTTTCCCGTGAGAAATCCAAGAGGGCCCGGAGCGGCGCTGGCCCCGAAGCACGCCCACCCATGGTAACCAAACGCGAACCTTGAGGTCTAATTGCGGAATAATCAAATTCGATATCCTGCCCCGAGGACCAAGTCTCCAGACCAAGAGAAAAGGCATCGCACCAACCCTCCTTTGAATCGGGGATGGTGAAAGTTGATATTTTTTTACCCGTCTGTCGCTTGATCATTGGTAGCATTTCGACCGTTTGATGTTCTACGGAAAAACCGACCCCAGTGCCACACATCAAGATATACATCACTTCGGCGAAATCCTGCCACTTCGATGGTGCCGTGAAAGAGCAATTATAGGCGGCCACATTGGTTTTGCGTGCCGCAGAACCAGCTGACCAAAGAAGTCTCATGGAACCAAGCGCCTTCATCTCTAGTATTGATTGTTGAATTTCAGCGTACTCACTTTCCTTCAACTTATTACCCAGATTCTCCCGCATGAAACTCATATAACGCTCAACCGTCTCCACCCAGGTCTCACGACGTCTTTTTTCTGGAATCCATTTCGAGTAGGTAGTGTGATAAACAAACTCCGAAAGTTGGTTACGGAAATATTGCTTACTCTTAGCCGACAACTCTCTCACCTCCTTAGGAACTTCTCCTTTCTCCTGACGCAATTCGGTACGACGCTGGCGATAGAGGATGTACGCTTTTGCCACGGCAGCAAGATTGTGAGCAATTAACTGTTTCTCAACCAAATCTTGAGCTTCCTCCACCGCAGGAACATATTCTCTCCCGGCCTTTTTCATTTGTTTTTCAAGATCGCGGGTAACAGCGGTGGCCAGTTTAACCGCAACCCCCTCGTCACCCTCACCAGAGGCTCTCATGGCCTTCTGTACGGCAATTACAATACGAGACTGATCGAAAGGGACAACCGAGCCATCACGTTTCTTAATTTGTTTTAGTGAATTTTTGGCAGCGGTCATAGAAGACTCTATTTTAGACCAAAAACAACAAAAAATAAAACAGCAGAAAACAGTGGATAACTGTTAATTAGAAAGCTTTTGTTGAAGAAAGTGAAGAGCGCCGTGTAAACCATTAAAATCACCGAGCTCTGCCGAGGCAATAGTGGGAAAATCTGAAAATATACTTGGAATTCCTCGTAAATGTTTCTCAAGCGTAATCAAATCAATACGCGGGTCACCGAGAATCATACTCCCGCCCAAAATAATGACCTCCGGTGACCAGTGAACAGCGGTGTTGTATAAACCGTGTGCCAATAATCTGGCCAACTCATCCCAAATGACCGGATCCGAAACCTCTTTGGGTGATTTACCAAATCTCTTTGCCAGACTCCGACCAGAAACTAGTTGTTCCAGTGTTTTCTGTTCATTATCTAGATTTAATATCTGCGAACCAGGCTCAAAACCATTAGCCGACTCATCGATTCGTCCATTCGTCACGCGTGCACCGCCGACACCGGTTGAGATCGTCAGGTACACAACAATATTTTTTCCCCTACCAGCACCTACGCGCGCTTCACCCAAAGCCGCCAAGGCGGCATCGTTCTCAAAATAAGTCGGGCAATCAAAAATTTCTGCTAACCCCTTTCTTGCGTCGTAGTGTTTACGCGTCACGCCACCACAAATTGCTTTTGGCTTTTTTCCCCCAAGCAATTCTTGCGCCACATCCGCAAAAGTCGACACCAATTCTGCTGCCCCCTCAGGACTCGGTAACACTTTCGGTTCAGAGAAACTCGCCCCATCTGCGGAAACGGCAATGCGCATCTTTGTCGCCCCAATATCGAATATTAGATACATAAACTTGTTTTAAGTGTATAATAGAATTAGAAATAATAAAACCAAAAAAATGAACCCCGAACAACTAATTGAGTTTATCCGCTCGCAACTTATTCAGGGCAAGAGTCGGGTGGAAATTGAGCAGATCCTTCGGCTTAATAATATTAACGAGAAGGAAATTGCGATTGCCTTCAATGCGGCCGAATGGCAAAAAGAACAAAATGTTCCCTCGCCCACCATCCGGACGAGTAAGTCTCACCCCGTTTTGATTACCTTCCTTGTCCTACTCTTGCTTGCTTCTGGTGCGGGTGCTTATGTCGCGTTCTATCAGCCGAATTTATTGAGCAGGTGGCTAGGTAACAATCCAGAAACCTTCCAAGACATAACTGTGACCACCGAACCAACAACTTATCTACCAGAACCAGTTATTGACGAGACGGCGGGTTGGCAGACTTATCGCAACGAAGAGTACGGATTTGAATTCGAGTATCCGGGTGAGATTGCGTTAATGGAACCATCTCCTGTGATGATTAGGAAATTTGGATTAAAAATAAAAAGTCAAGAACCCAACCTCTCGGTGAACTTGGAAATTGATCTAGCTGCGATAGGATTCGCTGGGTGGATAGACTATAAACCCAGAAAACAAATAGTTGTGTTTGGTGTCGAAACGTCAATCCAGTATTTGAAATACGCAGAAGGCACAGAATACTCAGATGGTCATGACAATTATGTATTCTTGTCTGTCTTTAATCTAAACGAGAATCAGATTATAGTTGCGGGCTACACAAATGAGACTGAGCTGGAGGAGAAAGAAGAGATATTCAACAAAATCCTCTCCACCTTTCGCCTCACCGCTACTTCTACACCAGCGACTTCTTAAACTCCTCAATCAACGGCACGGTTTCGGGATCAACTTGGCGGACGCGGGCAAGGTGAAGCACCGTCCATTCGGCAAGAATAACGGAGTGGAAAATTTTTTCCCAGACCGTCGTGCCGGTGATTTGAATCACTTCAACTCCCAGACCCGCGCGCTCATAAAGCACCTTGAGCTTATCCAGCCGGTCTTCAATTCTGGGGTCATGACTGCCGTCGCGTAAGAAAATGAAACTGAATTGATTCGGGTCAAACTGACTTTGCATTTCATTATGGTTGAGTTCGGGGAAAGCGTTGGCGAAGGCAGAGACCTTCGCCGTCTCGTTGAAAGAAATTTTCCAGTGATAGGCAAGTGGGTAGTTTAGTGTCGAAGAATAAATAACGGGAATTTTATTTCTCAATTTATTGGCCAATGTCTCCCCGGCCGCCTCAAGCAACGCAGAAGAAATCGTCGTCGTGCCCAATGTCGCCAATAGACGACTGTCGCCCAACAACATGGCTAAAGCTTTACAGAAATACCCCAGCGCCATCCGTGGTTGTGAACCGGACGGCAAAACAATGTAGGGCAAATCATTTTTCTTCGCCCAATCCAATAACTTTCCACCGCTAGTGACGACGGCGAGATGTAAGCCGAATTCTAATGCTTCTCGTCCAACATCTAGCACCTCCACAGTATTACCAGAGTAAGAACTCAAAATGATTACACTCTCGTGGAGAAAATAATCTGGTACACGTGGCAAGCCATAATCGCGGTGGATCAATAGATCCAACTTGGGTTCAGCAACCTTCAATAAGCCAGCGGCCAATGTCGACCCGCCCATACCACAAAGAATAAATTTTGTTCTCTTCTCCAATCTATCATGATTTACAATTTCCGGTCGCCAGGCCAACTGCTTGCTGAAATCCTTAATTTGTTCATCCATATTGGACTTTATTATACCATATGATAATATCTCCCATTGGGGAGTTCCTTATTTTCTTTTATGGAGGCAGATGCTGATGCTTGCTGGACAAGAGAGAACAGAACTTCGTGATTTTGCCCCGAGTCCATTTGTGGTTAGATTAGACCAAAAGCACCCCAGGACAGCTGAGGCCAGAGCAAAAATTCTGGCGAACTTACCAGGAAAGTCTCCGGGTGGCGTTTTCTGCCTTATTGGCTTCTTGGGAGACGACGCAAGAATCGAGGGCGTACACCCGAACCAAACAACTCACGTTCCTGTCGATTGTCTTGTCTGTGTTGACTAACAGTTAACCCCGGCATCAAACTAAAACCGCCCCGGTCTTCACCGTGGCGGTTCTTTTTTTGAAAAAATTAATTCTTAATTCCTCTCGCCAAGCGACGCGCCTCAGCTTCATCAAGAATTATCTTGCGAATACGAACATTCTTGGGAGTTACCTCCACCAATTCATCGCCCCCGATATACTCTAGAGCTTCTTCCAGATTCATCGTATGTGGCTTGTCAAAGTGTTCCGTCCCACCATCACCTTTGGACCGCATATTAGATAATTGTTTAGCTTTACATGGATTCACCCGTAAATCCCCCGACCGTGAATGCTCGCCCACCACTTGACCCACATAAACCTGCGCCCCAGGGCCATAGAAAAGGGTTCCCCGTTCCTGAAGACTAACAAGCGAATAGAGAAGCGTCTGTCCCGCGTCGCTCGCCACCAGAGAGCCACGCTCCTTCTCACTCCAGGTTTGCTTATCTTCACGATAATCGAGAAAAAGAGTATTCATAATCCCCAAACCCTTGGTGTCGGTGAGAAACTCATTTCGATAGCCAAAAAGTCCGCGGGTGGGAATGGTAAATTTGAGATGAGCAATTCCGTTCTCTAGTCGGAAGTCTGCCATCTGTCCATGCCGTTTACCCATCTTCTCAATCACCACGCCAGAATAGGCCTCCGGTGTTTCGACAAACACTTCTTCAAACGGTACAACCTCTACACCATTCTCCACCTTTGTAATTACTTGTGGTCGGGAAACCTGCAACTCATAGCCCTCCCGACGCAATCTTTCTATTAAAATCGCAAGATGTAGTTCCCCTCTTCCAGACACAATCCAACCCTTACCGCCAGCAATATCGTCAACCCTTAACGCCATATCATTCTCCAACTCTTTATAAAGTCGTTCACGCAGTTCACGCGAAGTGGTAAATTGACCTTCGCGACCAGCCCAAGGTGAATCGTTAGGCAGAAAAGTTACTTTCACAGTTGGCTCTTCAATCGATAACAATGGTAGCGCCTCTGGGTTAGCAATATCAGCAATCGTTTCACCAATCGTCACATCCGGCAACCCAGCAATCGCGACAATATCTCCCACCTGCGCCTCTGCCGTTTCAATACGGCCAAGACCATCGAATGTCATAAGAGAAACCAGGCGCTCTTTCGAAACCAAGCCCTCTCGATTGATATGCGCAACTTCTTGTCCGGCCCGAATCGTTCCACGATAGATACGACCCGTAGCAATACGCCCCTTCCATTCATCAGCAAAGACGGTGGTGACAAGCATTTGGAGCGACCCGTCAACATCACCCTCCGGCGCTTTAATTTCCTTCAAGATCGTATCAAAAACAGGCGCGATATCCTTCATCTCTTCTAGTTTTGGTGTCACACCTGCCACGCCGGCACGCCCAGAGGCATAAAGTACCGGAAAGTCCGCCTGCTCATCGTTTGCACCCAGATCCAAGAAAAGACCGAGCGTCTCTTCTAGAGCCCAATCTGGACGACTTCCGGGTTTATCAATCTTATTCACAACGACAATGACCTTTAAACCGAGGTTGAGGGCTTTCTTAAGAACAAACCTTGTTTGGGGCATTGGGCCCTCTTTTGCGTCGACTAGAAGAAGTGCTCCATCCGCCATTTTTAAAACGCGTTCCACCTCTCCACCGAAATCCGCGTGACCAGGAGTATCAATGATGTTTATCTTCACTCCGTCCCAATTAACACTCGCGTTTTTTGAAAAAATTGTAATACCCCGCTCCCGCTCTAGATCATTGGAATCCATGATCAGGTCACCCTTCTCCACGGTTTCCTTAGAAATTTTCGTTTTTGACTGGCGTAAAAGAGCGTCCACAAGTGTGGTCTTGCCGTGGTCGACGTGGGCGATAATTGCGACATTCCTAATTTTCATAAAAATTTCGCCAGAAATAGGCGAACGTAAAATATAGCAGATAAAAATATTTTTGGCAAATAAGAACCCCGCCCTAGTTGGGCGGGGTCGCTTGTCGGGGTAATTTAATATCCCAGGCAAGCTTGAGATAAGCAAGCAACTTAATTATAAGGTAACTAGAATCAAACTCCCACCAACGAAAGCCGTGGCGCGCAGATTGGGGAAAAGCATGATGGGTGTTATGAGCACCCTCGCCCCAAGCCAGTGGCGCAAAGATTGGGTTGTTGCGACTCTTATCTGTTGTTTCATGAGGTCGTGTCCCCCATAAATGGCAGACCGAGTTTACGCTCCAGGTGACATGATGGACGAAGAAAACCCCCACCAATCCACCCCAAAGGAAACCGAGACCTACGCCTTGCCAAGTGCTACTGACCAAGCCACCGATTGCTGCCGGTATGACGAGACCAAGCACAACCCACAGCGGAAAAAGTCGACTAATCCGATTTATCATCCTATCCTTCACCAAATCATTGGCGTACCGTTGATACTTCTGGGCTGGAAAAGTGAAAAGCCATCCAGTGTGGGCGTGCCACAGACCACCAAGAAATCCCCATAAACCTTTCGCGTGAAGATTGGGAGAATGTGGATCACCCTCCTTATCGCTGTGTTCATGATGTCTGCGGTGCGCAGCCACCCACTGAATGATCGGACCCTGAACCGACATTGATCCAAGGACGGCTAGCAGAAATCTAATTACCTTGGTGGTCTCGAAAGAACGGTGTGTAAACAATCGGTGAAACCCAACTGTAATCCCAAAACCAGTAGCCAGATACCTCCCAAGAAACAGCCAGAGATAGAATGAGTCTAACCCCCGACTTAACCAGAGCCAAACCGCCAGACCAAGTGCAACGAACGGGACGACGACGACAAAAAAAACGAAAACCTGTGCTGACTTACTCATATCATTTTCTCCTTGTATAGAAAGAACAACCGAAATTAACTCTAGCACAGAAAAGCCCCGCCGTAAGGCGGGGCTTTTCTTCAGCAAAACTGATTAATTACCAGTTGTTGCCACCGCGATCGAAACCGCCATTTCGGCGAGGAGGACGAGCCTCCAGCGGACGAGCTTCATTGACGGTCAGTTTACGACCCTCAAATTCTTTCCCATTCCACATCTCAATCGCTTTGTCAGCTTCAGCATCATCAGTCATCTGCACGAACCCGAAGCCCTTAGAGCGACCGGTCATACGATCCATGATGATGTTGGCTGTCTCCACAGCACCAGCCTGAGCGAATGCACTCTTCAGCGCATCTTCAGTGGTTGTGTAAGGCAACCCGCCAACATACAATTTCTTAGCCATTGATCTTCTATTCTTTCACTAGCTTGTGTAAGGGCGACCTTCCCCGCGAAGATCGCGAGAGAAAACACTTACGCTATCAAGTATACACAGGTGAAAGAAAAAGTCAAGCGAATTAGTGCGAAGACAAAGAGACACCAAGACCCGGCCCAAAGGCCAGATCTTGGTGCGTTACCTCGCTCACCAGAGTGAAGTGGAGGAATGTCCTCGTTTAGACAAGTTGGTTCCTGCAGACGCGTTGCAACCAAAGCTACAACGTGACGATTTGGGAACCTTTTTATTTTCTATGCTAGGAATGTCCCCTACCACTCCAGTGAACTGTCCCAATTATCGCGCCGCCATTCTAGACGTCAAGAGACAAAATCTGGCTTAAAGTGCAGAACCAGTGGATAAAGAGTTGATAAGTGACTCCTTCAACGCCTCAGGGTTTGCGCTGCCCTTACTTTCTTTCATCCCCCGACCAATGAGAAACTGCAGGGCTGACTCCTTGCCGCTTTTGTAGTCAGTAACCACGTTAGGATTATCGGCAATCACTTTTGCAACAACTTCGCTTAAATCAGTGCCGCGCACCTCTTCCGCTTCCTTCCCCTCTTTCACCAGACTTTCGATCGCATCTTTCGCCTGTCGCGAATTAAATTTCTTTTCACTAAACAATCTCACAATCTTCACAAAACTGGAAACCGTCGGCAATTTGAGATTCTTCTCCCTTTTCAATAAACCAACAATGTCGTTTGAGATAAAATTAGACGCTATTTTCAGCAAACTCGCTTCTCCCAGCTCATTAACCACTTTCTCAAAATAGTTACCCAGCCCCAAATCAGCCACATACTGTTCCGCGTCCTGTCTCTGGATCCCCAACCCCAACAATTTCTCTCTCCTCTGCCACGGTAATTCAGGAATTGTCTTTTGTAAATTATCTTTACTAAATCCTGGGATTTCAGAAATCCTCAGTTTTGGTAAATCTGGATCTGGAAAATAACGATAGTCATGAGATGATTCTTTTTTCCTCTGCGAGAAAGTATTTTGTTTGACCTCATCCCACCCTCGAGTCTCTTGAGCCACCCTTTCGCCAGATTCGACAATCTTCCTCTGTCTCAATAACTCATAATCAATCGCCCTTTCCACTGCACGGAATGAGTTTAGATTTTTTACTTCTACCTTCGTCCCCCTCTCTCCAGCTCGGGCGATAGAAATATTCGCCTCCACCCGCATCTCACCTTTCTCCATATTCGCCTCGCTTACATTGAGATAACGTAATAATAATTGTAACTCCCGTGAAAAATCCACGGCCTGTTTTGCGGAAGTTATCACCGGCTCGGTTACCAGCTCCATTAGTGGAACACCCGCACGGTTGAAATCCACCAAACTCTCATCAGCGGAATCCGAGTGCTGATTACTAGCTGTGTCTTCTTCTAGATGAATCCGAGTCAACTGAACCCCCTGCAAAGCACCACCAGAAATGAGGGGAAACTGATACTGACTAATCTGATAACCCTTAGGAATGTCGGGATAGAAATAGTTCTTGCGATCAAACTCCGTGTAATCAGCGAGCGTCCCGCCGAGCGCCACACCCGTGCGTAAAACATGCTCAACCGCCTTCTTATTAATGGTCGGAAGAACCCCAGGATGCGCGAGACAAACTGGACAAACATTCACATTCGGCCGATTCTCATCTGGGTCATTCCTGGAACGGCAAAACATCTTAGTTTGCGTCTTCAGCTCGGCATGAATTTCTAGCCCAATTGTAGGAATTAATTCGGACATTTGACCTCCAACTCTACCACGATTTTTGGGATAAAAAAAGATTACAGATATCTCACTTCTTCTTCTAATCTTATGCCAAATTTTTTATAAACCCTATTTTTAAGTGCCCTAGACAACTTTTTCACATCAGCAAATTTACCTCCGCCCCTGTTTATCAGTAAATTGCCGTGGAAACTTGCTACTTCAATTTTACCCATTTTCATACCACAAGCGCCAACCACTTCTAATAAGTACCCGGCAGGAATCTTCCCGTCCCGAATTTTATTTTTATCTATCTTATTTAAAGCAGACGTAGAAATGTTCTTCACTTGCACATTCTTAAAGAAACTCCCAGGACACTTCATGCTTGGATTATATTTCATATTTCTCGTGGTGATAATTTGTTGCGATTTCTTCAGCAACTTCTTACTATCGCCATTCTTCAATTTAAACCTGGCACGCAGAACCAACCATTTTCTCTTTTCTCGTTTAAAGGCGCTATCACGATAAGCAAAGTGGCACTCGCTCTTTTTCAACCACCGCACGTTCCTTCCGTCAAAAATCTGGACCTCGGTAAGATGATCCGAGATACTTTGACCGTATGCGCCAGCATTACCGACAATCGCACCGCCCACGGAACCAGGAATCCCAGACAATGATTCCAATCCCGCCAACCCATCCTTGATGCTACTTTGAATCAACTTCATCAAACCAAGATTAGCGGCCACATCCAAAGTTCCTTTTTTACTAAAAATTTTGGAGTTATTTTGAACAAAATGAATTATTAGGCCGACAAAAGTTTCATCCGAGAAAACAACATTGCTTCCACCCGCAATCAGACGAAATGGAATCCGCAATTTACGCGTCTCACGAACCACAAAAGCTAGTTCTTCTGGCTCAACGACACGAATATAGTAGGCAGCGTAACCACCAATACCAAAGGTGGTCAACTTCCCAAGGGGAACATTTTTTTTAAAATTAAAAATGGTGGGCGTAACCGTAAATTAGGCCGATAATAACCAAAAGTGACAAGAAAATAGCGCTGACTTGAATAAACAACATCAGCGCTATTTTCTCCCAAAATCAGACAAATTACAACAGTTTATGATTGGGACAGTACTCGGAAAAAATACTGGGTATTGGGTGTAAGACCAGTGACAGACACTGAGTGTGCGGTCACTTTTGGACTGACATTGAGAGTGTCGGTAGTGAATGCGTAACCAAAGTTAGGCGCTGTTCCAAGTGTGGGGTGAGAAACAGTATCATAGATTACACGACTGTCAGCCAAAATATTAGTATCCCAGGTAATCGTGGCTCCCGTCTGGGTAACATTCGTTACCTGAATATTACTGATAACAGGCGTAACGGGACCACCCGGTGTACCAACATTAACGGTAACACTATCGGAAGCTGACCCTCCTGCGCCAGCACAAGAAAGCGTATAAACAAACGTACCGCTGGTACTAAGTGGGCCAACTGACTCACTACCATTTAATTCCCTACTCCCAGACCAAGCACTGGAGGCAGTGCAGGAAGTTGCGTTCGTCGATGTCCAGGTAAGGGTGGGACTAGCGCCGGTATCAACAGTTAAGGGGCCATTGCCGCCATTCACCATAAGGTCTACTGTCGGTGCATCAGGATTAACAACGGGGTTCACAATAATGTGTCGTGTGGTAATCGCTTGAGCGCCAGTGAAATCAGTGACCGTCAAAGAAACTGTCTTGGGGCCCGCGGTGTTGTAGGTTTTACTAAAATTGGTAGCACCAGCAAAAGTTCCATCCCCAAAATTCCACAGATAACCATAGAAAGTGGGGTTGCCACCCGTCGCCGAACCAGAAAATGTTAACGGCTGGTTGACAAGAACAGTTTGCCCTTCGGTTGGAGAATTGATCACTGAAGTTAGGGCCATCTGGGCATAAACTTCTGTATACCCAACATTAACAAGCCCACCTAAAACCAGGCCCAGAAACACCAAACGAATCATATAATTTTTCATATAACTCATTAACTATCATATCCCTGGCAAAAAAGCAAGGGTTATAAAAAGCCGCTCCCCCACACTTGGTGGAAAGAACGGCTTTGGTGATTCCCATACTTGTCAGTTAACCCGGATACCGAAACTGATGTCACGAACTTGGCCATCCGAAGAGGTAACCCGGACCAGGTTAGACATCAACTGACCGCCAGTAGTAACCAGTGACCGATAAACGGTTGGTCCTACGCTGGGAATGATCTGTCCATCGTAAAAATGGAAGACGAACTGATAGGGTCCCGTTCCGCCAGAAACCGCAATGGTGAAAGGCACTTGCGTTGTCCCAGAAACCAGTGTCGCCCCATCGCTCGGAGTAACCAAACTGAGAGCAAGAGGACTAACACTGGGTGCTGGTGGCTCAACACCCAGTACCACAATTACGATTGGTGGTAACTGGAAACGACGTCCATCTCTATCCACCAACCAAATCGTAAATGTACCAGAGACATTCGGTGTCCAGATGAATACAAGTCCATTCCCAACAGAAACTGGTTGGATGACCACAAGTCCACTCGGCCCTTCAATCTCGAGACGAAACGGTGGAACTGCGCTTGGCCAGAAACTAGAGAAGTTAAAGCTGGACCAATCCAACATCAACGACCCATCCGCAACAACCGTAATTGAACCATCGGGACCAACTGTTCCACCCGAGACCACTGGCCCATGTTGCCCGCTCCCATTTGTCTGACCCTCGTCAGACCAACAGACAATACCAAGTGGGCTGACAATGCAAGAACCTTCTTGACCACTGGTGAAGCCGCCAACAGGAGTGACCCCACAACTTGTTCCCATCATCCCACCACAGAGTACGGCAGCCCCCAAGACAAACAAACCTCTCTGAAGCATAATAAACTGCTCCTCTCTGACCGGCGAAGCGGTCTAATTAGTTCAACAACTCAATTTACAAACTCAAAGACCTATCAAATTAACATCTATCAGAACAAGCCTATACTGTCAATGGCGGTTGGGTAGGATCTTCGTCCGAGGTATCAAGTTCTGAGTTCATATCATCTTCAATAATAACCTCTTCCTCCGGCTCACCACCGACCGGTGGCCAGAAATCATCAGATTCTGGTTCCTTTGTATCATCGTAACCGCTAAGCTTCCAAACAAGGAAAAACATGAAAAGAATGGCCAGAGAAAGTAAGCTAACTAGAACACTACCCGGATTAAGTTTGAAAAAATTAAGTAAACCAACCATCGCGGTTTGGAAAATATTCGAACTGGTAGCAACAGCCAGACTGGACGTGGCGACAAAATCTCCCCCCTCGACACCAAGCACCAAACCAGACGGCTCGTCAGTTTGATTCAAAGTAATTTCGCCACCAATTTCTGGATAATAGTTCCGCAAATCAAGATCATTGGCGGTGCTACGGTTGCAATAAATATTGTTAATCGCCAGACGAGTAGTAATAAAGACGTAGCCGGTAGATTCATCAATCCCCCATGGAGTTAGGACATCTGACAAATACCGAGCTTGCATTCGTGACACCGCCTCAAAGTCCGCCTGACTATAGAATCCGGTGATTGGTAAACTTTCCCCCATGAAAACATTCAAGAAAGCCTGAAGCTTGCGCACCTCAAATGAATCATTTGTTTGTCCAAGACGAATGAACTCCTTGAGATAGAGAGGACAAGGTGATGGCACAACCGTTATCGTAGATGCGGGCACGAAGCCACCACCACTACGATTGCCTCCAGTACTTCCTCCTCCTCCACCACCGCCGCAATTTACAGTACAGCCAGGCTCACCGCCGTTAGATAGCGTCGTGAAGGTATTTTCACCCAGAGATGTTGTACTGAAAGTCCCTTCACTCGTACTACCGGTAGTAAACGACCCCTCAGATACTGCAGGAATGGATGAACTACCGCCAAATTCGTCACTGATTGCGAGTCCACCACCAGAACTAGAACTAGTAACACCCGCCGAATTACCACCGAACTCGTCACTAATAGCAAGTGACGACACTACTGTTGTGACCTCAGAAACAGGGCCGGCAGGCAAACCAGTCTCGACAATAGTTTCGGGAATAACCTCTGTCACCGGACTCTGGTCTGAGTCACCGGTGTCAGTCGCTGTTTCTTCAGTCGCAGTAGCGTCTTCTGCCTCGACCTTTATCTCTTCGATTATCGGCGCCGGTATTGTTTCGATCACTGTGTTTTCCTCCTCAATCACAATTTCCTTAACCTCAGATACAGTTTCCGTTACAATTTCCTCGGCACCTACCGAACGAGTTCCTGCCACGAAAAAGAACCCGAGCAAAGCTAGGGTAATCACAATTGGAGTAATTGTCGCTAGACGACAGCTCTTTGTGGACATGGAATTAACTGAATAAAGAATTCACAAACCAAAAGAGCCAGTCAATGTGCAATAACTACCCTCACAACTATCACAATGAGCCCAAAAAAGCAAGTAACTGAGACTAAAGCCTAGACCAAACGGTCGGTTTTTGGGCCCACTTTCTAAAGGACAAGGACGGCTTGTCCTTTAGAACCCCGGGCGACTACTCGTTTTTAATACCCAATCTCCTATTCTCGGCGAGAATAAGCTCATCATAGATGCCATCAATTAATTCATATTCCCTGGCCTCATCGAGATTAACCCAAGAAAAAAGGTCTGCCTCTTCCTCCTGCAAGACCACTTCCCCCCCAGCGTAGTCGGCAATACATGATATTACGAGAGAAGGATTATTCCCTTCGTGAATTGTGGCGAGACTAGTTAGATACTCGATATTAGAGATCTCCAAACCAACCTCTTCCTTTACTTCTCGTCGTAAAACTTTTTCTAAAACATTGTACCAATATCCGTGCGTATCCTTCGGTGAATTAATATAGTCTCCTGTTTCTAGTTTACCGCCCGGCACCGTCCACATCCCCGGCCAGCGTTTCTTATTTACCGAACGTCTGGTGATTAGATACTTACCATCCTTCAAGATTATCGCGGTAATAGCTACTTCGTGTAGATATTTATTTTCCATGACATTTTTTATATTTTTTACCAGAGCCACAGGGGCAGAGGTCATTCCGTCCAACTTCGGTGGGATTACCCGATGCAACGGTCGCAAGTGGCACCGTTACCTCATCCTTGAAACCTTCACCAATGTTCGGCAGAAGACGTTTGATTTCTTCCAAGATATTCGACTCCATTTCTTTAAACATTTTTAAGCCCTCGCGTTTGTACTCCACCAACGGATCACGCTGACCATAAGCCCGCAAACCAACACTACTGCGCATATATTCCATCGCCTCCAGATGTTCCAACCAATTTAGATCGATCACCTGCAAAATTGCTCGGCAAAGAAGTAACTTTTTCTCCTGATCAAGTACTTGTGCTTCTGGAAGGCTATTCAATAGCCACTCATCAAGAAAAACAATATCCCCAAAAAGCAGGCGACGACGACGCTCATAAATGGTCGTGCGTTGATGGTTTAGAACATTATCGTAATCAAGCAAATGTTTACGGACGTCAAAATTTAAACCCTCAATTTTCCCCTGCGCCCCCTCAATTGCCCGCGAGACCAAACGTGCCTCAATTGGTTCATCTTCTGGAATGCCAAACCGTCCCATCATGCCCTTAATTCTCTCGGCAGCAAAAACGCGTGCCAGATCATCCTCAAGTGAGATAAAAAATTGGGTTACCCCAGGATCACCTTGCCGCCCAGCGCGCCCACGAAGCTGATTATCAATGCGTCTGGCCTCATGTCTCTCCGTTCCAATAACATACAAACCACCGAGTTTCTTAATCTCTTCGCGTTCCATTTCACTCGCACTCGGTCCACCGAGCTTAATATCCACACCACGACCAGCCATGTTGGTGGCAATGACAACACTCCCTCGACGGCCAGCTTCAGCAATAATCGCTCCCTCTTGCTCATTATTTTTAGCATTAAGTAGGTTGTGAGCAATTCCCTCGCGCTTTAGATAAGCCGCGAGCATTTCGTTTTTTTCGATAGAAATCGTCCCCACCAAAACTGGTTGCCCCGTCTCATTAATCGCCTTAATTTTCCGCACCACTGCCTGAATTTTACCTTTCTCGGTTTGAAATATTAGATCGTTTAGGTCGCGTCGCGCATTCGATCGATGGGTGGGAACGGCGATTGTGTCCAAACCATATACCCTGAGAAACTCCTCGGCAGAAGTTAGCGCCGTGCCAGTCATCCCCGCCACTTTCCGATAGAGCTTGAAATAATTTTGGAATGTAACGCTGGCTAGTGTTCTCGATTCTTGCTTCACCATCACGCCCTCCTTGGCTTCGATTGCTTGGTGCAAACCCTCACTCCAGCGTCGCCCAGGTTGAAGGCGTCCAGTGAATTCATCAACAATCACCACCTCACCCCCGCGCACCACGTAATCGCGGTCTCGTTCAAACAATGCTTGAGCACGAACAGCCGTTTCTAAATGATGAACGTACTTGATACCCTTATCCGTATAGATGTTTTCTACTCCCAAAGATTTTTCGGCCCTCGATATTCCCTCATCCAAGAGAGCGATCGTCTTACTCTTCTCTTCAGTGGTGTAATCAGTGTCACGAGTAAAACCTTTGGCAATTTGAGCAAATTGCATGTAGAGAGAATCCGCGTCAGCAACTGGTGCGGATATAATGAGTGGCGTTCGTGCTTCGTCAATTAGAATAGAATCCACTTCGTCAACAATGGCAAAATTGTGATATGATCGTTCTGGTAAACTAATCTGTGACACCTGTTCAGGGTTACGAGATAGGTTGTCACGCAGATAGTCAAAACCAAACTCATTGTTGGTCCCGTAAGTAATATCCGCAGCGTAAGCTTCACGCCTTGAACACGGTTTTAAGAATTCATAAAAAACTCGAAACAAACCTTCTGCATCTCTTTTCTCGTCTACCTCCTTATGTCCTGGGTCGTAGAGAAAAGAGGTCTCATGATTGATAACGCCAACCGATAACCCCAGGGCAGCATAGATCTGTCCCATCCAAACAGCATCACGCCGAGAGAGATAATCATTAACTGTCACCAAATGAACCCCGCGTCCGGTGAGCGCGTTTAGATAAGCTGGCAGTGTAGAAACCAAAGTCTTACCTTCACCAGTTTTCATTTCAGCAATTTTACCCTGATGAAGAATTACCCCTCCAAGCAACTGAACATCGTAATGACGCTGATTGAGAGTACGACGAGACGCTTCCCGCACCAACGCAAACGCTTCTGGTAAAAGATCATCTAAAGTTTCCCCGTCAGTGAGGCGCTGCCTAAAAGCGGCAGTTTTTGAAGGGAAACCAGCTAAATCAAGCGTGGAAAATTCCGCCTCCAACTCATTAATGCGCGCAACAATCGGCCCAAGTGTCTTAATATAACCAGTACTCTGATCTCCGAAAATTTTCGACCAAAAAGGCATAATGCATAGCATTATGCCTTTTTTGAAGCGAAAAAACAATTACAAGACTATCGGCGAGATTTCTTTCTCTTCGTCGCCTTCTTCGTGGTCTTGCGCTTCGTGGTCTTGCGCTTCTTTGCTACCGCTTTTTTCTTTTTCTTCATGAACCGTAAAAATTATTTTTAAAAGCTAATACAACATCCTCGACTACTGGTTGTTGTTCTTCCATATAATTATCGGACAAAAATGTGCGCGATACAATTACTTTTTCAGAAAAATGTGGATAACTTTTTCAAAAAATGTTTCCACTCAGTTGTGGTCAGCGGGTGCTGTCTCCAAAAAACTAAATGTCTATGTGAGTGCGACCGCTGACCACAACTGGGCATAAACTTTTTTTAGTTTATTATGAAACCAATGGACACGCAAATCCCGTCGCAACAATAAAGCTGGACGGGACTTACGCAGACATTTACATTTAGCGGAGCAGTGCTGACCGAAGCCAACATCGCACCCACAAAAAGTAGTTTATCGAAACTGATCCCAAAAGTCAAATATGACTTACTCAATAACACCCTCTTTCCTGAGTCTCACTAAAAAAGTATTAACATCTTGCTCGAACAGTGGGTCACGCTGAACCGCTCTCTGCCACAAAAGACCCAAAGAATTTGCATCACGAACAACTCCATAAGCTTGTACCAGTCTCTCGTCTAAAAGTTCTGACGGAAAAGAGGTCACAAACGACTCGAGTAAAGCGTTCGCCAACTTAATATCATTGTTGTAGAGAGCAATAAGCGCATATAATTTTCTTGCTTCTGGAAAATTCTCATCCAAACGGAAGGTTTCTTCGGCAATATCCAATGCTTTCTTTTTTTCGCCACTGTTCAAATAGGCCGATGCGAGTTGAAAACGAATTGTTTGTTTTTTGGGCGACAACTCACTTGCTCGAACAAGAACCGGTAAAGCATCAGGAAACTTTCCAATATTTACCAACATCGAGCCAAGCAAGAGATGTGCACGAGCATCTTCCGGGGCCGTCTTAATTTCTTTCTTCATCTCATCAACTGTTAGGTTAACAAACTCTTGTTTAGTTGTGTCCGAAACAATGGGGTTACCAACAATATTCATCACCTGGCCAAAAAGTTGTTCTGTACTTTCACGATTAGCAAAAGTCCCCGCAGCAAAAACCTTCTTAAACAAAGCCAGTCTTCTACTCGCCACATTTTCTGGTTGAAGACCAGAACCACTATCACCAATAGCCTGAATCAGCGTCGTGCTAGCCGAAATTGGTCGGAGGTTGAAATAATAAAGTGACCCAGAGAGCAGGAAAACCAAAATAATCACCCCCGCCGTGTGACCATTGTTCCATGATAAGTACCTTGAAAACTTACCAACAGCCACAGCATCTTCCGAGAAGTTCAGATAATGCAAATACGCCAGAAAAGAAAAGAAAACTAGATAACTTGTGAGATTGTCGAAGGCAAAGAAATTATTGACCAAATAAGCCACGAGAAGACCAGTAAACAAACTCTTAATTATCACCGTTTGACGAGACCGCCAGAGATAATAGATTGCCGTGACAAAAAGTGATAGATATGAAAGTAGGCCAAGAACACCCGCATCAATCATCCAATCTAAGAAAATATTGTGCGAACGGTCAAACCATTGTTCCTGTCGCCAGAGCTTTGGTTCAAAATATTTATTAAAAACCAAGTTATAGTTTTCTGGGCCCCAACCAAGAATTGGATGCTCGCGGAATCCACGTAGGCTCATCTGCCAGATAGTCAGACGAGAATCCGTCGTGGCGTCAGTAAGGGAAATGCTGGCAAAGCGAGAAAGAACCGGACTCTTGACGACAAAATCGGAATGGCGACTAAACCAGAAACCGCCAACCAGTAAAACGAAGGCCCCAACTACACCAAGAGTGATCACACGAATCCTCCTGTCCGACCATTTCTTGATCATAATAAGCAGGGTTGAAACTCCAATGCCGACCAAAAAACCGATGATGGCCCCCCTTGTCGCTGTTTTATAAAGAATAAAAGTCTGTAAAATTATAATAGGGACATAAACAAACCGTAACCAAAAATGCCGCCAATGCTTAACGAGAAGAAAGGTCGTTAGAAAAACATGAAAAAGCATATAGACAGCCAGATAAATCGCATTACCAAGCGTTGAGTCCAAACGCCCCTGACTAATCGGTATGGCACCGGCAATTTGAGCGAGCGAATAAAACGCAACGACCAAACTAACGCCAATTGATGAATGAAAAAACCACTGCCAGATCTTTTCTGTTCTAAATGTGCTTGCGATAACCAAAAAGTAAGCAGACAAATGAAGATAACTGATCAGCCCGTCCATCCGTTCAAAATTGGACCAGAAGCTGTGATAAGGATTCTGACCAAAAATTGTCGCTAGAGCACTTACCGCGACCAACCCGACAACACTCAAAAGCAACCAAGACTTTCTTGGGCGATAGGTTGGCTCACGCCACAGAAGCACGATCCAGAGAAAAAAAACAACCTCAATCAATATCCTAAAAAAGAAAGCCTTCCCTGTGATGAATGGAAAGAGGAGCGAGCGAGAGATTAGCAACGGCGTTAGCAGAAGCAAGAAGAGACCAGAAATGACGGCCAAAGAAAAGATTTTATTTAGTGCCATATCAATAATAGATAATTCAAGCAAGATCTGGATGATTTAGCAAGACCAGAACAAGATTTGTCCGAAAAAAATAACCGCCAGTAAATGCTACACAAACAATCATCGGTTCCCAAAGTGTCTCGAGAAATAGGAGTCAGACCGCGCCAAGAGCTCTTGTGGTGTGCCACGTTCAATAATCTTCCCATCACTGAGTACCAACAGACGGTCTGCATGTTCTACGGTATTCAATCTGTGCGTAATAATTAGTACCGTCGCAGAACCGTGTAGATCTCGGATAGACTCCCGTACTAGTTTCTCTGAGACTGAATCAAGAGCGCTCGTGGCTTCATCAAGAATGATAAGTGATGGTTTGCTAGCGAGCGCGCGGGCGAGCGCAATACGTTGGCGTTGTCCGCCAGAGAGCATCACTCCCCTGTCACCAGTCTTTGTTTGGAAACCTTCAGGTAAACCCATTATGAAGTCGTAGATATTTGCTTGTTTGGAGGCAAGCTCGATATCTTCTGTCGTCAATGTTTTGTTATAAAACCTAATATTTTCTTCAATCGTACCATTCAGAAGAAAGACATCTTGAGATACGTAACCAATGCGTGCTCGCCACTCCTCAAGACTAATTAAATCACTAGATACACCATCTAAGAGTACGGCGCCACGATCTGGTCTAAAGAGACGCAAAAGAAGATCGGCAATCGATGTCTTCCCCGCACCGGATGGACCGATAAGTCCAACTGTTTCTCCGACACGAATTGAGAAATCGATTCCATCAATAACTGGTCTGCCATCATCATATCCAAATGAAACTTCTTTAAATGAAAGTTCTTTATTGAAAACAAATGGCATTGTCCCCCCAGATGGCTCACGATGAGTCTGAAGACTGTGTTTAAGTCTTGCTAAATTTTTAGCATATGGTAGTAGTCCGCTCACCGATTGCATGGCGTTTTGCCCAGACTCAATATAAGTAAAAATTTTTTGTATCAAATACAAAGAAGCGGTAAAGGAAATTATATTGAATCCAGGCGTATGATATGTCAGAAAGAAAAGCAAAACAACAAGAACGATTGCAAATGGCTGGAAAAAGCTTGTACTCACCGTCCCCACAAGAGATTGTCGAATTGAGAGGTGACGAAGAAGTCTAATGTGCATTGCACCGTTTCTAATGGCGCTACTCTCAACACCCGCGGCTTTAATGGACTTCATACCAACCATATGTTCACTCAAAAATTGAGCGAACTGTTTCTCTACTCCAGAGGTTTGCTGCCCGATATGCTCTGTGCGACGGATGAGTGGCCACAAAACAAGGAGTAAAATGATTCCACCGCCAACAGCATATAAGGTCATTACGGCTGAAATATTTATTGCCACAAGAAAATACATGAGAAAACCGCTAAAAGACTGGATAACCTGAACTATTGCCCCCAAGAGGCCACCGGTTTGCTGAACATCGCGCACAAGTGTATTGTGCATCGTGCCCATTTCTTGCTTTCGCGAAAAAGACCAAGAAGACCGGAGTGCTCGTTGCATAATATCTTCGCTTTCCTTGCCAAGAAAGTCGGCATTTATCCAACCCCTAATATATCCGAACACGACAACAGAAACTGCTCGAAGTATGAAGAGACCAAAAATGAAGCCGAGCAGATAACGAAAGCTGAACGGTATGTGTAAAAAAACAAAAAACCCCTGAATCATCTCTGTAATGAAGTTGGACGCCACGCCACCACCCATAAAAAAAGACATGAGTGGAATAACAGCGTTGATGCCAATACCCTCAAGAAGGGGGCTTAGCACAGCAAAAAGAACCAGCGCGATAACATGCCAGCGATATCTACTAAATGTACCCCAAAGCGTCCTTATCGTACCATTCATGGCGGTGATTCTGATTATAACCTGGATAAGGTATTAAAAAAACTGGCCCCCATTTCTGGGAGCCAGTGAGCGAACAGTCTCTAAATGGTCAACGGATCGTCGAAACCACGAAATGGCCCCGGATACTGGGGTTGGTGTCCAGTCCAAAGCTGACCGGTACCCAACGCCTCCTTAGCAAACATTTCTCTTGCTTTCGAATCAGAGTACCATTCGACGAAAATGTCGTTCCACTTTGGATCAAAGGCCGCAAGCACTCTTTCCATCGAAACGAACTGAGTCACACCAGGGAGAAGGGGCGAACGGTGGTGTCTCGTCAGTGTGAGCATCGCACTGATCCGAGGAAACTGCCAGCAAGGAGCAAGGATAGCCACTCGTGGCGAAGACCAACCTTGTTCTAGAACCTTGTCCCCGCAATACATCACTTGCTCCATGGTATTGGAAGCCCGCGGCTCTTCTACGATTGAATCCCGCGATACACCCAGCATCCGTGTAAGCTCGAACGAGACCACGTCACTGATGGTCACATTCTCCTTACCCGCAATATTGGTGGGCCCTCCTGAAGGAACAATCTTGAGAAGACGATTTAGATCCCAGAGGTTAGCGGCAGCAAGAACACGTTGGTAGCTAAACACTGGTCCGGTTGCATCGGACTCAAGTCCATACGATGAGCGAAAACCACCGACCTCTTTGTACCTCGGTTCGTCTGTGGGGACAATATCACCCGTGAAAATGCACACCGCTTGAAGTTTCTTGGCCAACACGAAAAGTTGGTCATCAGCCATAAGACTATCTCCTTTTTTTCAATTCCAAAGACCAGAAGCAAGGCTACTCACATTTCACCCAAACACCCGCTTAAGTATATGCATATTATGTCTATCTTGTCAATAGTGGGCTCTTCGGCCTTGGAATCTCCCGTGCTCACACGTCGATATGATAAACATCTGGAGCTGACATGGCTAAACGTTCGAGTTGGGTCGTAGAACGGGAATTCTTTGATTCCAGATTATGAACATAACGTTCTTGTCGTTTGACGTCCCATCCGTACGTGTTCATTACAATATCTCCACTGAGAGGAGAAACTAGTTTGGCCAAGGCCGAACCTGGCCACAGAATCTGTTGCGCGGCGATGGTTCCCATTTCCTCCATTCCCGCATTGTCAGGATCATGAAGTGAGTCAGCGGCAAGTACGAAACCAGTGTGAACAAGATGTTCAAGAGACCACAAGGCACAGGTATTCCAGGGAATCTGGAGTCCGCTAGCGTTTTTCACCAAAATTCTCTCCCCCGATGAAGCCTTAAAGTCATGTGAGGGCAGACGCGCGCCAACGACCAGCGTTTGCTCATCAAGGTGTGACATGAGAAGTGCGGTAAGGGACTTTGTTACCGTATATTCTGTGCTTGCGAAAAGGATATGGCTCATTCTTTGCTCTGCACACTTGAGAAGAAGGGCGTTTGGTGCCTGAACGACCTTGCCCCAAGGTGTCACCGGAAACATATTGACTCCTGGATAACTCCGACGCATAAAGTCCTGACTTCCAGAGAGATCTAATTCTGAACGTATAGCCACATACACATTTTCTGGAGATACAACCCCTAGAGCAGCGTCAACCCAAGCCCCAAGACGTTGCACATCTTTTTCTGAGAGGCCATAGAAACGAGTCGCGATACCAAATCTCTGTTGCATGTTGGATGAAAGAATGAATCAGATCAACGGGTTACGGTTAATCATATAGGCGGGGTCAAAATCAATAACACCTCCTGAAACATATTGTGCGTTTCCCTTCCCCAACCAAACGATGTAGTCGGCAACCGCCTTGGGTGGAATCAATCGGCCAGAGGGAATTTTTGCTTTAACCGCGTCAAGAACAGCCATATTCATAACCGAAGACTTCATGACCCCAGAAAGATGTCCGAGTCGGATAGCATGAGATGCTATATTATATTTTCCCCACTCTATCGCCAGTTGACGGATCAGTCCCTCAATACCAGCTTTTGATGCCGAATAAGCAACACGACGCGGATAGGGATGAGTTGCATTTATCGATGACATTGCAACAAACGTCGCCTGCCCCGCCTCTTTCATTGAGGGAAAGGCAGCCTTGGCGAAAAGAAAAGCTCCTTTGAGATTTATGTCTAGGACTTCATCCCATTTTTCTTCGTCCAGTTCATCCGCAACATCGTTATGAGTTATTCCCGCGAGATAAACCGCGAGATCAATCTTGGGTGGCAAATGATCATATGACGACGAATTCCGAACATCTGGACGGTCGGCCCCGAGCCAAGTTGGATCGACAAAATAACCATCTTCTGAAAGTGCCTGAACGAGCGCCGTGCCAATGTTTCCAGTAGCACCAACCACAACAGCTGTTTTTTTTATTTTCATATTTTATCTTAGTTCTATTGTCTTACCTTTTCCCATTCCTTCTTCTTTGCAAGATAGGCCCAAACATACGAAACCTTAACACCCGGCTCACCAACAACCGGATGATATCCCATGGGCACAGTGCCAAATGCGCGATCCTTAATTGGCCAAACCGTATCCACGGGAGTGTTATCAAACCAGACACCCTTTCCGACCTGAATGCCACGTCTACTTGAGTTTTCGAGAAGGTAAAAGAAAACCTCCTCAAATCCAGACTCCGTGTTTAGTTCAAAATTATGTGGCAGACTAGACCACGAACCTTCTCCACGATGAACCGTGATACCAAGACGTAGTGTGGGAGCTGGGCCACCAGGTCTTATGTAGTGAAAAACATCCCGCTGTGTATTGCCATTTCCCACCACTATCGCTTGCGCACTATCAGACTCAATGGTAACTGGCGCCTCACCACCTAGAGTAAAAACAACCCGTTCAATCGTGTTGCCCTTAAGATACACCTTGGCACATTCTCCCAATGACTCAAATACCAGCACTTCGTCGTTACCGCTGGCACAAAGATTATCTAACCTTATTTCATTCACCCAAGAATACGCCATGTGGTCATTAATTACGCATTAATAAGATTAAATACTAGCACGCTGAACTTTAATTACCATTTCTTTCCAACCAACGTAATCCTGGATCAGTGTTCCATATATAGACTCTATTTTCTCCTCCAAGCATCCAAAGATAATATAAGCTATGGCCAGGAATGCTAGCGACCGGGTGGTAGCCCTTGGGAATTTGAACTACATCGCCATCTTTTATCACGCGTGCCTCGTCAAAGGAACCGTCCTTGGTATATAGACGCTGGAGACCAAAACCAGTTTTTGGTTCCAACCTAAAATAATAAATTTCTTCAAGTGGAACCTCCACCGTCCTGTCTCCACTCTTTTCGTAAGTATCGTGCTTATGTGAGGGAAAAGATGACCACTGTCCAGGCTCATTGATCGTCTCACCCACCGCAATCCTTTGTGTTTGCGTCTCCGTATTTAAAATATTCGAGACTCTTCTTCTGTAACCTTCCCTACCTCGCCATTCGCTATTAACATTCTCTGGTGGAATAAAAGTTGTCTGAAATCTTTTCTCTGCGCGCGCCTTACACATCGCAAGAGTAGTTTTCTCGTTAGCAATAATGGATAGTTTAACTCCGGGTGAAGCAAAAACAGCAGAAGCCGCATCCTTAAACACCGTTTGCCGAGATAACTTCCAGGTCTGCATCTCCGACGAGACGGAACACTCACCCTCAATTATGACAGCAACAACCTCAAAATCATTCGACACCCACTCTAAACTCTCCCCCTTCGTCAACTGTAACAACTCAAAATCTAGGAGAGAAAGCTCTTGGTTTCCTGGTTTGTAAAAACTCATAATTATTTCTCCAGTTTTAGTGTTAAAATTTGCACATCTCCAAAATCTAGTTTTTTGGCCATCTGATCAAAGATTTTTTTGTATGGTTGGGGTATGACGGCACTTGGCGCATTTGCGCCAAAGCTACAATGTCTATCTATTTTAAAACCGGTTCTCCGAGCAAGTTTTTGCATACCCTCTTTCGATGCGACACTCAGGTGTTGAACGGGTAAAAGATGCGGCCAATTTTCCCCTGAAAACTCAGCCAAAACACCGAAACGTGGTGTTTCTAATAAGATTTTCCCCTTGGGGTTAAGAAACTTCTTCAGGCTAGATATTACCACAGCGGGGGCCTCGACGTGCTCTATAACATCCCAAAGAGTAATGAGATCAAATTTCTTTTTAAGTTTTTTAATATCATCGATATGCACCACATTCCAAGCCTTTCTTTTTGCCTGTTCGAGCATGTCTTTCGAGATATCTGCGCCATAAAGCACGGTTTTTGGGCTAAAGTATTTCTCACAAAATTCAAGAAAAATACCATCAGCACACCCAAAATCTAATATTGATTTTACCTCTGAGGGTTTGACCCCTAAATCCTCGAGAGACATGGCATACTCAGCAAAAACCGTAGGACGATATTCTTTCGAATATCTAACCCTGCTATCTACGCCAATGTGTGGTTGTAATTTTTTACACAAATAGTCGTTCTCGTAAACTTTTTTTATTAACTTCTTGGACGGGAGTGGTAAAATCATTAAACTACTGCAACTGGAACACCGATACCATTTAGAATCAAGGTCTTTCCACCGGACACGTGCGTGATAGTTCTTTTTTCCAGTTTTACCACACCAAACACATTTCATAAAATTCATCATGTAATAAATTCTCCTTTTTTTATTTTTTCATATGCTTTCGCCACTGCTTCATCTGGATCGAGACCACCATCAAAAGCAAAACGTCTACCAATACAATCTTTTGGGTCTTTGGGTATTTCAGAAAGCATCGCCACATATGTCTGTGGGTACTTGTACACGAAATATTTGTAGAAGATTTCTGCTGTCAGCTGACCACCTAGTGCCATCTCTATTGCACCATCAATAAAGTCTGCACCGCGCATTAGAGTCGAGCCACTAGAATCCCATCCACCAGATAAACGTGGTGTAGACTCAATAATATATGGCCCTTTTTCAGTAAGCATAATGTCGTGCTTTAATATGTGTCCCCCTTTTTGTTTATCTAAACCGAGCGCTTTACCGGCTTTTTCTACCATATCCTGCACGGCTGCTGTTGTTTCGAAGCCGTGTACCGCTGGATTTAGATGCCCTATTTCCACCGCCCAAGGAAGATTACCGTACACACCTGCGTCAAACTCTGGAAAAAACCCCATATCCTGACGGAACATCCTATCAACCCAATTTAGCCAATACATTCGCCCACCAAACCAAAGTGTTTCGACCGATTGTTCTGCAATCTCGTCTTTCACGGGGATAAGAAGCTCCTCGATGATAGCTGAGCCAGTTGTTCCATTCTTAACGGAATGCGCAAACGCTTCTGGGGTTAAGTCCGATTCCGACATAATCTGAGCAAAACCGCGACTACCGGCATTGTTTGTCGCCTTTAGCGCCGCAGGAATACCGATATCGTCTAGAGCTTTCAGCGCGTCATCATATGTTCCAACAATTCTAAACTTCGGCTGAGGAATCCCTGCTTTCGTAAAAATACTACGTGTCTCATATTTATATCTGCATACGCGCGAAATACTGGGATCAATGCCAGGAAGTCCCAGGTGTCGAGCCACAGTAGCGACAGTTTCGTGACAATCTGACGCTGATGTAAAGACCGCACAAATGTCGTAACGTTTCTTCAGTTCATCTGATGCGGCGACATTCTCTTTGATTGCAAAAATATCGAGGTGCAAAAATTCATCCGCAAAAGAACGGAGTGCGCACTCCGAAGAACCGTCGCTTACTATAAGTTTATAGCCACGATTTTTTACCCTCTCAACCACTGGCCTTTGCATTGTCCCTCCAGTAATCAACCATATCGCGGGCGGTTTATTGTCTGTCGAAATTTTCATTTTTTATTATTTCTTTCTGGCAATAATCAGAAACTCTCGTCCGAGACCAACAGTGGCCAGCCCTCTATAGAGATCATTAATCAGCGTGGGATCTTTTTTATAAAGTCCCATCTCAAAAATTTTACGCTTCGCGTGACAAGCACGCCCTACCCCGTGATTACCAACGTAGTTCTTTCCAGCCAGTAAAAAAGTTTCAAGGGGATAGGTTCCAAGGACATCCTCAATTACAAATCCAAGCCGTTGCAACAGATGAGCCATACTCTTCACGGTAAAGTAGTTAAGGTGATGTCTCGGTACAACCCACCATGGCTTGAATTTATGCTCTGTACGTAAAACAGTCTGGAGAGGATTATAGTCGTTGGGAGAAAAAATAGCAATGAGACCATTATGTTTCAACATTTTTTTCATGTCATTAATAAATCCCGTAGGATGTGGCACGTGTTCAAGGACCATCGCCGCATGCACAACATCAAAGAATCCCAGGTTTTTTACATGATCATAATTAAAAAAATCATTGTATGTAACGAGGCCACGCTTCTGACTGTAGCGGGCTGCCGAAGTAGATGGCTCTATCCCGGTTGTCTCCCAGCCGCGTTTTTTGCCACACATCAAGAAATGTCCTGGTCCAGATCCAATGTCAAGAAGTTTACGGCCCTTGGTCCTAAGCTCAAAAAGCTGGTAATAGTTATTATAAGTGGACATCCACCAAGATAAATCTTCCTTAGTTTCCTTGAAATAATTTGGCCTCTCGTGTTGATAAAATTCTTTTTCGTAAAAATGTTTAAGCTTCTCATCACTGGGAATTGGTAAAACGTGAGCAAAACCACACAGACCGCAATCAATCACTTTCGCCCCGTCCTTTTTGTCTAAAATTTCTCCAGAATGTTTTTTCATCTCTCTATATCTTGCCAGGTAATCGGCGAACGTGCTGAAATAGCACGAAGCGTCTTTCGACCCATGACTTGCTGAAAATCCTTTGGTTCAATGCCTTTCATGGGCCTCAATGTGACAATCATGTCTGCAGACATAGCTTCCCCTTCAACAATATCGCGTACAGCATAGAGTGAACGACGTGTACTACGCTCTCTTATCTCGTCCACGCCACGACCAGGATCAGACACTGGTGCCTTAACTCCCGCACCAGAGAGAGCCGCCGAAAGATCACGAATCTCTATGACCATTTGTTTCAGTTGCTCTGGCGTCATTGAATTTTTATCATCATTACTGCCACCTTCTTGTGAGTCGGTTATGTGACGTTCAATCACGCAAGCACCAAGAGCAATTGCGCCAAGAGTTGCCACATTCGATGACGGATTCGCATGATCAGAATACCCGATTGGACAGCCCAATTCTCGACGCATTGTTTCTATTACTCGGAGATTCAGGTCTCTAAACTCAGGGGGGTAGAGAGAAACGCAATGGAGCGCAATTACCTGTTCATTATCTTCTTGCTTAATAACGTTAATCGCGTGTTTAACTTCTTCAAGATAAGCCATACCAGTAGAAAGTATAATCGGTTTCCCCTTTCTAGAAATATGTCGCAACAAAACATCGTCGGTCATCTCATAAGACGCGACCTTAAAAGCTGGGACCCCAATTTCATCGAGAAGATCCACGGCTTCTAGGTCAAATGGCGTTGATAGAAAAAAAATATTTTTTTTCTTTGACCGTTCAACAAGTTTTTCTGTCCAACCGTCTGGCAATTCTGCAGACTTATAAAAATCAGAAAGCGGTTCAGCGGCAATTTTATTATGGGTTAGGTGTTGAAACTTCACTGCATCCGCACCAGCATCTGCCGCTATGTCAATAGCAGATAGTGCGGTTTCAATCTTCCCGCGATGGTTTGCGCTAACCTCTGCGATAATAAAAACAGGTTGACCTTCTCCTACACAGCGACCTCCAATGTTGACAGTCTTGTTGTTCATAACGTTGTTTCATTTTACACCGATAGCCGTCTTTTGTCTTCGGCTACACCGTCTCATCCTATTTCAATTAATTATCGCTTTATTTTACCCCACAAACTTGGGTTAATCATTCCGGAATTAAGGTCTTTAAAAATATCCCGCGCTTCAATCACCCATTCATCGTCCGCACCTGAAGTAGTCGCCCCCATAACGCGAACACCCTCGTCAAGTTGTGTTAATGTATCAACACCAAATACAATGTGCTCAGCGGGACACATAACATCGACGAATCGGAGCGCACACTCAACCTGTGTCAAATTATAGCGTTTAGTGAGAGCAATGAACTGTTCGAGGTGGGAAGAGAAATAAGAAAGATGGCCTGGTAATTCACTGGGTTGCATTAGCAAAAGACCCTGTAGGAACGGGCTGCGAGCGAAGATGGTGATCTTATTATTTTTTGCAATATCAAAAAAATCGGTACGGTGGAGCCGTTGATCAAATACATTGTAGGGAACCTGCACATAATTTACACCCAGCTCAACAGCCCGCAATGCGTCTAATTCGTTATAGACAGAAACCCCGATATTTTTCACTAGCCCAGCATCTTGAACCTTTTGTAGTCCATCCATCATGTGATCAAAATATATATAGTGTGGCGAATGGAACAAATAACCATCGAGAGTTTCCACCTGAAGTCGTGCGAGAGATTTATCCAATTCCCGTCGCACAACGTCTACGAATTTTATTCCATCAGGGTAATCATTTATAGCGTCTGGTTTCATCTTAGAAATTAACTTAACCCTGTTAGCCATAGATCGGTCCTGCACCCAAGCACCGATTACATCTTCGGATGCGCCATAAGAATGCGCAGTATCAAAAGTGTTTATATGGACAGAAAAAGCTCTATCCAAAATAGAAAAAGACTCTTCCTTTGAGGGTTGCCCATGAGAATTATGAAGTCCATAATTCATGCCAAGCTGTGCTGTACCAAGTACCAATTTATTTTTCCCCAAGGTCATACTTTCAATTTATTCTCGGCTTCTTCATCCTCCCTTAAAGACTTTGCTAAACCCTCATAACCAGTCCCGCCTTTATTTATCTCCAAAATTTCCTGATGTTTTGTAAGTAATGCAAGAATATCCTCTCTGTCGAAAAAAGGATTGGTTGGGTAAAGTCGTTCAAAAATTTTCGTTACAAAGTCAAAGTCCGCTTGAGTGTCAACCGACCAGTGCATAGAAGAATTATCAGAATCACCATCGCGCAATGATTTACTCGTGAAGCGGTCCGAATGATTCTTAATAAAAAGGGAAACGTGTTCACGCTCCGAAGGTAGTCTAGCTTCGTGAGCCATTTCTTCAAGCGTGGAAAAAGTAAAGATCTCCACATCAAGACCTTCGGGATAATTGCTTGGTGTACTGCAATAGTCGAATATTTTTCTCGATTCTTGAAAACTATCAATGACCAAATCAATCACCGCTGGATCCATAAGGGGGCAATCCCCCGTAAGGCGCACTACCATGTCCGCACCCACTTCCTTGGCCGCCCCATAAAACCTATCTAATACGTCCCGTTCGCTACCACGAAAAACCATGACGCCACATTTCTTCGCCAATCGGACCGTTACATCATCCTCTGGTTTTTCGGTTGTCGCAACGATTATCACATCAGGCCTTTTCGCACGCTTTACTCGCTCAATCATTCGCCCAAGCATCGACACACCCAAGATTGGCTTTAATATCTTGCCAGGCAATCTTGTTGAACCCACTCGTGCTTGGATGATTGAAGCGATCATGATGTTAATTGAGCCGAGAAAACCCGGTATGGGCTACAGGGCTCCTGAGTCTCTTTTTCAATGTTCCAGTATCAAGGGTATCCTTAATGTAAGCAAAAACTCTGTCTATCGCTTTTTCATACTTATCCAAAAAAATGTCGGTGTGGGCATACGAAGCAAAGAGCATGTTGGTTGCTAAAAATCCCCTCTGTAACATTTCCTGCACAAAAAGTGTCTTCAGTGCCTGACTATCCTCACCGTATTTAAAAGAAAAACTTCTCAGGGGCGGGAGGCCACCGGTTGCGATGGCAAGGTTGTGTCGTGTTGCCGCATTAATCCAAATCTCCAGAACACGTTCCCCCACCTCCTTAAGTCGTCGAGAAACATTTAATTTTTTCATTTTTTTAAGAGTCGCCAGAGCCGCGACAGGCCCAATACGTTCCGTCCAATTAGTACTTGAAATAAAGGTGGTCTGTGTTGCCTGCATAACTTTCTTATTCCCGATAATTGCCGCCATGGCATAACCATTACTAATCGCCTTAGCAAACACGGCAATATCTGGATTCACACCACAGAGCAAGTGAGCGCCACCATATGTCATTTTAAAGCCAATTGTAATCTCATCGAAAATAAGGACAGCGCCCACCTTGTCTGCCAAATCTCGCACTTGATGCAAAAAATGATTCTTGGGCTCCTCTCCCTTCATTGGCTCCATCACAATTGCCGCAAGTCTACGCCCCTGTTCTGCTACGATTTTTTCCAATTCCTCAATCGAATTATAGTGAAATGGAAAGAGTGTTCCCTTAAGACCACGCGGCACACCCTTCGGCTCAAGACCGGGAAGCAGGTGGCCGTCGAGCTTGTCATCATCAGATAAATTTGCTGATAAATACCAGTCCGACCAACCATGATAACCACAAAAAGCAATCACATCCCTGCCCGTTGACGCCCTCGCAATTCGGATGGCAATTGCCATCGCCTCTCCTCCAGAACGTGCATAACGAACCATATCAGCCCAAGGATGGATTTTACACAACAGTTCGGCAAGTTCAACTTCTTCTGGCGCATTGAGAGTAGACGCGACACCAGTTTCTACGGCCCTCTTTACGGCGCGATCAACATCAGGATCACCGTAGCCAAGAAGACACGCCCCAACACCCATAATAGACATGTCAACAAAGCGGTTACCATCTAAATCCCAGACCTCAATGCCTTTTGCTTTTGAGTAATAGGAAGGCCATTGTTCAGGTAAAAACATTTCACTTCTTTTTGATAAAAGTTGATTTCCACCAGGTATAAGACCTTTCGCTTTCCGCCAAAGCTTTTGTCCCCCGCCTTTTCTGAAATCTCTCTTCATAATGAAGCAATTATGTTCTTTAGTGTAACTGAAATGAATTTCTGCTGTTGAAAAGTTATCTTTGGAAATAGCGGGATGGATATTTCTGAAGCAACAAACTCTTCCGCATTTGGGCAAGACCCTTTTTTATAACCCAATCTCTCGTAATAGAGGTGGCGATAAATCGGAAGGTGATGAACCTGCACACCAATTCCGGCCTTGCGCATCTTAGCAAAAACTTCATCGCGCCTATTTGCAATAGATGGAGACAGTCTAACAGGATACAGATGCCATGCCGACTTTTCATAAATACCCTCAACTGGTGGAATGATGATGTTACTTACTCCGGCAAACAACTTACGATATCGATCCGCCGCAAGCTGGCGTTTTAAAATAAAAGAATCTAGACGTTTCAACTGACTCCAACCAAGCGCCGCCGACATCTCTGGCATGCGATAATTAAACCCAAGTTCTTTCATCTCCTGGTACCATTCCCCGTTGTTTTTTCGTGAAAATGTTTTTACATCTCTGCTAATACCGTGACTACGGAACAGGCGCATTGCCTTGTCAAATTTCTGATTATCGGTGACAATTACTCCCCCTTCGCCCGTGGTAATTGACTTCACTGGATGGAAACTGAACATGGTCATGTCGGCTTGAACCCCCACCAATTTTCCACCGTACTTTGATCCAAGCGCCTGCGCGGCATCTTCTATCAAAGTTATCCCATGTTTCCTTGCCAATAATCGAAATGCCCGTAAATCAACCGGTCGACCAGCATAGTCAACGGGGACAATTGCCTTAGTTTTATTTGTTATTTTTTTGATAGCATCAGCGACACTCATATTGCCAGTCACGATATCAGAATCAACAAAAATTGGCTTCGCATTAAGATACAGGGCCGCGTTGGCCGTGGCAGCAAACGAAAGAGCGGACACAATAACCTCATCACCACCACCTACACCAGCAGCAAAATATGCTGCGTGAAGTGCGGCAGTACCAGAATTGAACGCTACAGCAAAGCGCACACCAACCTTCTCTGCAATAGCTTTCTCAAATTTAACCACCGCTGGACCCTGGGTCAACCATCCCGAGCGTAACACCCTCACAACCGCCCGAATATCAGACCCATTAATATCTTGGGTGGAATAGGGGATCATTTGTCTCTTATCGTTTTTTCTAGACGAGACACCATTTGGAGAAGCGCTTTTGAAGACATCTGCCTAGCACCCTCATTGCTTGAAAAGTGAAAGTCTGTCGCTAGCGGCTTACCTTGTTTCAAAAATTTCTGAAGTCCTTTCTTCTGTCTCAACGAACTGACATTTTCGGGCAAGACAACAAAATGTTCTTTGAGTTCAACCGCGTGACGCGCTTCCTCCTTCGTCAATAAAACTTCGTGCATTTTCTCTCCCGGCCGAACGCCAACAATGTTACGCTTAGCACCAGGCGCCAGGAGATTAAAAACATCAGTTAACTTCATTGCTGGAGCCTTAGGTATAAAAATCTCTCCTCCTTCCATCGCATCAATCGCAGCTAGGACAATCTGGAATGCCTGTTCTAAATCCATCCAGAAACGAGTCATGTTCTCGTGAGTAATATGAACGGTATGAGCCCCCTTCTCTAGAACTAATTTTTCAACGATACTTCCCCGGCTACCAACAATATTTCCGTAACGAACAGCACTGAAACGTGTATCTCCATTAGCACTGTAGGAGTTACCAGCAATAAAAAGCTTCTCCGCGCACAACTTCGTGGAACCATAGAGATTAACTGGCATTGCTGCTTTGTCGGTCGAAACCAAAAGAACTTTCTTTACACCCTGATCAATCGCCGCCTCAATTACATTTTGACTGCCGAGAATATTGGTCTTCACCGCCTCAAAGGGGTTGTACTCAAGTGCTGGCACCTGTTTCAAGGCAGCCGCATGCACAACAATATCAACCCCCGTGAAAGCACGTCTAAGCCTAGATAGATCACGGACACAACCAATAAAAAACCGCAAACGTTCATCCTTCATTTCTGCGGCCATTTCTGATTGTTTCAACTCATCACGAGAGAAAATAATAAGCTTCTTTAGCTTCGAATTCGCAAGAATATATTCAGAAAAATTCCTGCCAAAAGAACCAGTCCCTCCGGTAATGAGGACGGTTTTACCGTTAAGTTGTTGGGTACTCATCACAGAATTAAGTATACACAAAAATACCACCTCAACAAGGGAACGAGAGCCCCTATCTTTTCGCAAGCAACTTAACAGTTTTCGCTACTCGCTGAGAAGACTTTCCGTCAAAAGAATACCCCCCGAGAAACTGTTCCTGACGCAACAGAAGATCGTCACGATATGCCTTGTCTGTGAAAATACGCGAGACCGCAAGGACAGCCTCTTCTGGGTTATAAAAAATAGGGATTAACGGTGCGTAGACATGTGCATGATATGAATCAAAAAATTTCCAAGGATAGAGAACGAGCGGCCTTCTCGTTAAGACGGCCTGATAGATCACCGTTGAGTTATTACAAACAACCGCGTCGCTCGCAGATAGAAGCGCAAAGATATCTTCGCTAGCAGATACGACCCAATCGCCTCGAAACAATTCGTATAGATATTTCTGGGTAACAGCAACATCTCTACGAGCACGACATTTAAAAATTATCTGCAGACCGCTTATTCTGTCCTGTATTTCACGGACCGACTTAAAAAAGCTGGCAAGCTGATAGGAGTCAACCGCCGACGCAAAGTTGTCAGAAAAAGGAACAGCCACGAAGAGAACTGGCCTACGAACATCAAGACCGAGTTGCCTAAATAATTTTTTCCCCCTTTCAAGACCTTGGGCACGCTCATTAATATATTTATCAAAACGCGGTGAACCAACAGCAACGAGTCGATTATGGGCGTGTCCCAAGCGTTCATGCCACAAATTAATATCGGGGCCATAAGTCAACAAATAGTCCGTCTCAAGACGGCTAAATACGGAACGGGGGTCAATGGTCGCCGTCGCATGTTGCAATTCAACAGAGGTTATTCCAAGTTGTCGCGCAACACAGGCCATGAGGAAGAAATAGTGCTGTGGTCCACCGACCGATGCCATTTGAAGCACGATGTCTGGTTTCTCTTCTAGCATAATGCTACGCAGAGAGTCTATATCGGCAACAACCCGTGGCGCATACGTTATAATATGTTCGCAGGCCTCGAGTATTGGGTCCCATTCTAAATTCTCACATATACCAGAAAGATAGTGTGCGATATCTTTTTTTGCATCCTTCCAACCACTTTCAAATTTCTCTGCGATTTTCCTAATTCTGTTTTCGTCCGACCGACTAACTATCCCATCCGAATATCGAACGCGAATACGATGTTTCAGAATTTTTTTCCATGGTATCCTATAAAATTCCTTGCTCTCGAAAAGTATAAGTTCCGCGTCGTCTAAATAAGGTACAACCGAGGACAGGTGTGCCCAATATTCACTGGAATAAACCTTAAAACGTCGCGGGGGCGCGAAACCAATAAAAACATTGAATAGCCACAGAATAAAAATCTTCCACGTGGTTTTAGGAAATACATATGACCGAATTTTTGTGCGATTATCTGTTGTTGTAACCGACAAACCCACCATCCGTGCTGCGTCTATAATTGCCCACGGGTGAAACGCCGCCAAACAGTCTGGTGATGATGATACACTGACGGTGGGGACAGGAATAATCAATTGAGAATCTGGACGATCTTTTTTAAGAACAGAATATAATCTTACATAATAAAATATCCTTGCCAGATAGGCCTGCATTAGTGGTTCTGGCGCTTCGGCAATTCGGATACTCTGGTACTCGAAAAACTTCATGGTCGGTAAACGATACCAGTCACCCGCAATCTGGTGAGAAAGTTTCCACCACTCTTCCTCGCCTCCTTCTCGGTCTGCGAAATCTGTCGCCGAAAGATGTGGGACATTCTTTTTTATCAGTTCCTGTTCAACTAAATAGTCAAAACAGAGGATTGTCTTTCCTCGTCCAGATTGCAAACAAGCTTCGTCAATATGTCTTAATTCCGAGACAACAAATATTTCTTTAGAAAAAATTGACATGATTCTATGTTAGCTTAATTTACGAGAAGCTTTTTTGGCTGCCAATTCAAGGACAAGTGTCGTAAGTCGACGAGAAGAGTCTCCATCAAAACAAAAGTTGTTTCTAATAAAGGAATAAGCATTTTTTCGTAACTCATCACGTAATTCCGGGTGAGAAACAAGCCTCAAGAGGATATCCGTAAGTCCCTGATGGTTAGACACTATGTGTAAAGCACCAGCGTCATGGTACCGAGAAAAATGAAATTCTGTCACCATCGCGTCAACCCGATTCAACACTGGAATGATGGTAGGCAAACCAATTCTAAGCACTTCTAGAATTGTGGTTGAGTAACATGAAATTACAACATCAGCTCGAACACATAAATCGGCGATAGATTCATTCTGCGCTATTGTGTAAGGTATATGAGAAAATGCACGAGCAATAATTGCACGAAGCAACCCGTCATTAGCGGGACCAGGACGCAATTTGACAATAATGTGTTTCTCCTTCAGTTTCTCAACCGCCCTCGCAATCACCTTAAAATATTCTTCGGCACTATACGAATCATATATTTCAAAGGGGCGAATATCAGGCGCAATACAAAGTAATGTTAACTTTCCGCGTGAAATATCCTTGATCTTTTTCTCTTTGAATACCGGATAATTATCCATACGAGGTGAACCAACTTCCCAGATTTTATCTGCCACACAACCAATTGAGACCAGTTCCTTCTTCACAAGAGAACCATAAACTGCAATATATTCAGCAACATGCTCTCGCGACCAAGAACCAGGTCCGAGATATTCTAGTCCATGCTGTAATTCAAGAGACGGGATACCACACATCTTCGCCACCAGTGGTAAAACAGAAAAATGTGTCTGCCCGCTCACACTCGCACGTAACATAACCAGATCGGGTTGTAATTTTTCATACATCGCATATGCGCCCTCGATCTGATAAAGTGTTTTTTCAAGGTTATATACCACATCATCGACCACACCAAGGAATAGAGGGTCGAGGGAATGGCCCTGGAACGAGAAAACCGAAGGGACACCTCCTCGCATCTTATTCCATATATCAATAAACTCTCGTCCACATTCCTTAGCACGCACACACATCTTATGTGTTAGAAAATTTTCAAAGTGCACAAACCGCATCCGATAACGAAGAAGTAGCCGCCAGTTGATACATTTGATCTCTGAACGATCAAAAAAAATACATTCGCCATATTTAAGCAACCTTATAGACGAACCAACGTTTCCCCAATGATCACTTATCAGCAAACGTGGGTGTCGTGACCGTCGTGAAGTAACAACTACCGCATTCCATAAAATCAACAAAAAACCAAAAATCGCCCGTTGGGCCGAGAAAAGTACCGGCCTTAGGGAATCACGAAGTGTGGCGAATGATTTGGGTTGTATAACCGTAACAGAAATACCGCGAATAGACGCTATTGTTTTTGCACAATCTACAACGACATTAATCTCACGTTTGGCGAGGTTGCCAAATGTATTAGATATTTTTTCGCTTGGAGAAAACAGGACCAGACGACTCACCCCCTGATGAGTTTCCAGTATCGAAATAAGCAAATTACTATAGTAGCGCGCTCGCTGAAGATAGGCACGAAACATAAATCTGAACGTGATCAGTAATGGGATCCCGCGATAACTAAATTTTTTCCACCGTTGATCGGAGAAAAATTCCGCCATCATCACGTCTTCATCAATCAATTGATCTGGGAATATCTTTTTATAGCGACCCACCGAAACAAAAGAAATCCCACGTTCTTCTAACTTTGTCTCAATTTCTAAAGAAAGCGCCACAATCAAGTAGTCGGTAACCGTCCCTGGTTGTTCCAACAGGAAACGTTCCAACTCCCCAACCTGTCCCAACTCAGAGAGTAGGGCCAGTGTGCAGGCGTTATCTTTTTCCTCTTGCCTAAACTGATTTTGCATAGTTAAATAACATTCACGACTTGTTCAATCGAAATTTCATTGATACAGTCGGGATAATTTTTAGTTACGTGTCCGCCAATGCACATCTCTTCACAAGAGAACACATTAATTTTAGCCCCCACCCCATATTGGTCACTAAACCACCAATTCCGTCCAAAACACGAGCACATGACGACCAGAGAAACACCGAGCTGTGCCGCGATATGTGCCATACCAGTATCCAGACTCACCACTCCGTGACTTGTGCTGATAAGGCTTATCATCTCCTGGATTGTCACCTCGCCAGCGACAACAACGGCCGGGATATTTTCTACAACAGACAATGCCTCTTCCCTGTCTTGTGTTCCACCACTAATCACGAGCTGGAAATCGGGAAATTTTTTAGATACAGTAGCAAGTAATTTCCCCTTCTTCTCCGGACACATTCCCCGAATAGTGTTACCAGAAAAAAGATGTGCAACTATAAATCGCCCTGTTTCAAGGTTGAACCGTTTAAGAATATTGGTATTTTTAAACGGGACCAGAACGGGAAACGAAAACACTACGGGTATGTCAAACAGGCGCAAGATCTCACGTTCATGCCAGACCACAGATTGATCTTGCCTGACTAAAATGGTTTTAGAAAACAAAAACTTGTTCCAGGTGGAAGAATCACTAAACCCAACTAGTCCACCACGGCGTGCTAACAATCTACCCATTAGCTTGCTTGCGAGACTGAACCTACCGCCAGGCTTACCAGCATATTGTGTTACGACCAAATCACTACCACGATATTTAAGCCACAAGCGAACTATTGCACCCACATCACGACGGTTGGCCTCAATTATTTCTATCCACGGATAAGCGGCAAACAAATCCCGGATCATCGCCCCCCTACCTGCAATCACAATCCCACAACGTGCCCCAGGAAACTTCGCATGAATGTTTTCCAATAAATACTTTGCCATCAGACAATCACCGATCGACGATGCCCGGAACGTTAACGCTTTTTTAATTTCCATACTTGATAAAATTTAGAATCCGCTCCGTACGCTTACGCCAGGTATGCCTTTCTGTCAATTCACGACCCTTCTGTACCTTAGCCTTCGATTCTGGACTGGTATATGCCAAGCTTATGGTTTTTCCCAGTGACTGTGCGTTGTCCGGTTCATACCAAAAAGTCACGCCTTCTCTAAGGATACTCATTACAGCGGGCGTCCGTGAAGACACTGTAGGCCTACCAGCAGCAAGATACTCAAATATTTTCATGGGGGATGTATAAGAGTAAGACTCCTTATTATTTGCGGTCCCAAGTACGATTAGTACGTCCGCCGCGGCAAGCCACGATACTATTTCATAAGTTGGTCTTCCTCCAACAAAATGTAACCGCTCGCCACTTCTACCTGTCACACTTTCATACTCATCACGCCCACCACCAACAACATAAATGGGAAGGATAGAATCTGTGGCCGCATCTGCGAGTATTTCCATGCCTTTCCACTTGTAAAAGCGTCCAACATATAGAGCAAATGACTTATCTAACGGCAAATTAAGTTTTCTACGAGCATCTTGTTGTGAAATAAAATCTCGTAAGGCTGCTTCATCCACACCGTTTGGTTCAACAGAAATACCATGTGGGGAAATGTTAAATTCTTTCGATAAATCATCGGCAATTGGCTGATTTGTTGCAATGATTTTTGCACGCTTAAAAAAAGTCCTTGTCAGAAAGTTGACCTTCTTAACACTGTGCATCTCTGCAAAAACTGGGCGCGGTATACAAATTAGCGGAGCAAAAGAAAATGAATCCATGTCGATTGTGTAGACAACAAACATTTTATCTTTGAACAATCTCACAAATAAATAGAGTAACACCCTGATAATAAATTGTAGCGCCGTAACCCGGTAACCGATTGGACCAAAAAATTGTAAGTCCACCACAGGCAATCGTCGTGTCGGTATCTCACACGTGAGACCATAAAACTGTTTCAGGCTTCCAGATCCCCTGTTTGACACCAGTAGCGTTAGGTCAACACCAGATTCAACCAGCGCTTCACACATTTTTGCCATCTGTATACCATGCGCTTTTTCATTCGGCATACGAGCGTTTGCAACATAATAGATTTTCATATTGTTATGTGTTATGGCTTGCAAATTTTTTTCTTCCCACAACAAAAAACTGTCTCCCGAAAATACGCCACACAATTGGAAATCTCAAGTATACGGCAACAAGAAAGGTCGGGTAGCGTGGTCCCGTTGCCATAGTAAACGGCAAGAATTTGTCTATACATCTTTCTATATCAAACCCCTCAAGATTCATCGCCTCCGCAAGAGATTGCTCGGTTAATGGGACATGGTGATCCCAGTAATCCCAATAAGCACCGGGGGCATACTTGATGTTAGGTCCAATGGCCACGATTCGCCCACCTGGCTTTAAACAACGTATTGCCTCATTAAGTGCTCTTGATAGCGTTTGTTTGTCAGGAAGATGTTCCAGAAAATTACTAGTAAAGACAACATCGAGACTGTCGTCCAGAAGAGGCCACGCATCGGCACAGTTTTGAACCAACACCTCAACATCTTTATTAACCCTGAGAGAAGTCTCTGGATTCAGATCCATCGCGTATTTCTTTGTACACTTAATATTATTCAGAAACTCCCCATACCCCGCCCCCAAGTCCAACACGACACCGCCACCAACCCACTGCTGAAAATATTCCTTAACTAGAATGCGCCATACCTTATCTCTGTACTCAAGGCGACCACCAAAACGAGACTGATATAGTCTTTGCAGTTTATCAGCATTGAATATTTCATCTCGTTGGATGTCGGGTAAGTATCTCATGTCGTAGGACTAAAGACGGTAGATCTCATAGCGAGAGTCGCTGTAAACAAGTACCGCCCCCAAGCTTTCTGGTCTATAGCTTGGGTTAAGTATCTTATCTTTAAGAATATAAGAAACATTGTATTTTTTAAGATACGACCTGATGTTTGGCACGATATCGTTTTTAAACTGACTCTCAAGATCGACAAAAAACCTATCACCAAGAAGACTCTGTGGTGTAGGAGGTATGCCACAATCTTTACCCTTATTCCAAAAAGACAGTAAACGACAAATCTTAATTCCACGCTCAATGGTTTTCGCCGCATGAGGAAAATCATGACGGCCAAGGTAAAGCTCCATTTCTCGTTCAGATTTAAAATCTGTGAGTGCAGGACTATTAAAATACTGCGAGATAAGATACCTTTCACGTATTTCGCTCTCAGGAATCAACTCCAACATGCCAAAATAATTATAAAGGGTGAAATGTCTAGTAAATATAGGCAAATTAGTCGTTAAATAATCGCGTGGCTCACTCCACACAACCACAGAATTTTTCTCTTCGTTTTGCAACCACGAAAATGGCCCGGCGTAGAGCTGTTCAATTTGCCATGCCCCGTGGTCGACATTTCCAGGAAGAAAGGGACGGAAATAGTAGTGGGTATAATACAGACTAACACTAAATAATATCGCAATTGAAATGGTCAGAAGCGCCCGTGTTCTTATTGAAACGAGTGTCCGTCGTCTCCAGAACAATACACCGAAACTGACGGTGGAAAATACGAGCCACGGTAGAATTAACGTGCGAATATGTTCCCCTGTCTCCAGTAGCTTACCAGTAACAAGATTACTTCCCTGCATTAACCAAAGCCCCATTCCACTTATAACAATAAACGTATTTATCGTTATAAGGTTTTTGTCATTTCGTAATTCACGGGCGTTTAAATAAAAAACCACCAATAAAACGAAGACCAGACCGATCCACCCGCCCGAATATATTACTTCAGCCATAGGTAGATGAGTATTTACAAGACCGAGACGACCGACACTTTCCCAAAAATATGGTGATCCGTGTGAAAGCCAGAGTGCATAGAGTAGTACTGGAAGGCCAATAACAACACCGATAATTAAAGAAAGGAGTGTGGATTTCAATAATTGCCACTTCCTACGAGCAAGTGTATAAAAAAGTAGTAGCCCAAGCGTCACTACAGCAACTTGCCAAAGATAAGCAAAAAAATAAAACGTTGCGCCAACGGCAAAACCAAGACAAATAATATTTCGGAGATTCTGTTTACAAATTAGATGTAAGAGGGCGACATAAAACAAAAAATAAAGGGGGTACACCGGCTGAAGATTAACCGGACGCCACACATGCGCATACGACTGAACATAGATAAGAAGGGTGAAAAAAACGGATAAAGAGGGTGGCACTAGCAATTCCCTAAACAAATAATAGAGTGACAAAACAAACAATAAACTCCACAGAATAAAGTTTACCAACAATGCAGAATTGAGTGGTAGACCAAGTAACTGAGGAATCGCATTTACCCACGCTCCAGCAAAAACCACGAGCGGTGGATCATGACGATGTTCAAAAAAATACGGATGACCACCAACAAATCCCCCCTCCACTATTGACTGAACCCGTGCGTAATAAAATGTTTCATCGGTGAAGGTCGGTGGGACCCCTTGCCACTTATCTCCAAGTACAATATAAATATCGATTATTGGTATAAGAGTGAGAGCGAGCGTGACAACAACGAGAACAACCAAAAAGCGATATCTCAACAGAAATCCCTTTAATCTATTCATCACAATTAAGATAGTATACCTTGTCACAAAATTCACTGTTATCTACAGCCAACCATCTTATCAAAAAACAGCCTTTCATGCTATTCTTTGTAAGAATCATAAACGGAAGTTTTCTTATAATTTACCAGTATGCACAGAGGTAAGACCGTAAGTGTTATAATCCCGACTTACAATGAGGAGGGTAGCATCCGTGCCGTCATAAATGGACTTTTTGACACCGGTGTGGTTGATGAGGTTGTGGTAATTGACAACAACGCACTTGGCAATACAAAAATGGAAGTAGCACAAACAAGAGCACGGTTAGTAGAGGAAAGGGAGCATCAAGGATACGGAAACGCCATGATGCGCGGGCTACACGAAGCCACTGGTGATCTTGTTATAACAGTGGAGGGAGACGGTACATTTTTACCACAAGACGTTCACAAATTCCTATCGTATACAGACGACTTCGAGGTTATTTTTGGAACACGGACATCTCGTGCCGCTATTTGGTCAGGAGCATTCATGCCATTTCCAGTTCGACTTGGTAACTGGGCCGTGGCAAAATTCCTAGAGGTTTTACATAATGGGCCCAGTATGACTGACGTGAGTTGCTCATACAAACTTTTCTCGCGCGGAGTTCTCAACAGTATTTTTGACTTATTTTACTTATCTGATGGCAAAGACGCTTTTTCCATTGAGATCATGATCTGGGTAATACGTCGCGGATGGAAACCCATAGAGATCCCCGTTATCTATAAAGAGCGCATCGGTACCTCAATGTACACCGGGGAGAGTGTGGCAAAGGCAGCAAAAATTGGCCTTAAGATGGTGCTCCAAATACTTCGTTATCGCCTGATGTCACTAAGACCCCCTAAAAATGTAGAAACGGTAGACAAAATAACTAAGGAGAGATAGCAGCCCTGCCCCTGTGGCTTGAGCGACAAGATAGTAAACATCGGCGTAATCAACAAGCGCGTACACGATGAATGTGTTTAATAAAAGATTACACGACGTCAATGCGGCATATGATGCGAACTGAACATATGCGCGTTCACGAGAGCAATCCTCAAAGGTCCAATACTTTTGAAGTAGGAAACCAACGACCATTGCAACAAGAAAACTCATAACCGACCCATAGAGATACGGCAACCCTAAAAGATACAGCAAATTAAACACGCCGAGATTGACACTAAGGCCAACTAAGCCAGTGAGAAAAAATTTCAGCCCACGCATAATGCAATATTATGGTCTATTTGTTTCACCTTGGAGAGAACCAGCCCCTGATGAAATCCTTGTGTGCAGATCTTCCACGAGTGACCGCATGATTGCATCAATACGAAAATAACGAACAAAAACTTCCCGAGCATTTTTTTGCATTTGTTCAAAGTGTTCTGGAGAAATATTATCGTGAAACTCAGCTATCCGACTCGGTAAGTTATTGAGTTCACGAAAGTCAATCATGACCGCAAAAGACGCGTAATCAATTTTATCACTAAAGGGAAAATTGCGCTCGGTATCGACAATAATCGGTATACGCCCAAGGGACAGTATTTCAAAAAGCCTAGCTGAATTGTTTGCGTCACCGCGCACGTCAAGGGCATAATCACTTTGTAATATTACATCTACCATCTCCTCTCTAAGTTTTTTCATATCCCCCTCCGCTGTTTTCGGACTTGCAGAGAAAGAACGCCGCGTACGAAGATTGAGTCTTACCTGTCCTGATTTTTGAAGAATTTTAATCGTCTTCTGTCGCCACAATATTCCCTTAGTGCACGCGCGATAACGGGTATCAAAAACTCCAAGCAGCCGCACCGGAAGCTCTTTTATTATCGTACGTAAATACTGAGAAAAGGAAAGCTCTGTCCACCCCGCAAATCCAATAATTGGTTTCCCTACTTTTTTCTTTCTAACATCAAACCTTCCACCACAACACCGTTCAAGTAAATCATCGACATGGAGTGGTACAACAATACGACCGCGCTCAGGAAGAAAATGATACCCTCCGTAACGTAAGATATAGGCATTTTTGACTTCAATTGGGTGCTCAATATCCCCCAATCCATCAATTAGAATGGGAAGGTTACATTCGCTAGCAATTTTTACACACTCATCAAATAGCTCCGTATCGTGGCGCAAAAACCATTGATGCGGATACGGCGGTAAAACCATCTCTGCTGTTGAAACATCGTCAGTTACCACATAGAGGCTAGTGTCAAATGAATAGCTGTCGAACATCAACTTAGAAAAAATTGAAGCTTCCTCGTGTGGATTTCCCCACCAAGGATTAAGAAGGGGTGTGTGAATGCCCTTGCGCCGCCACTTAGGGTTAACATAAAGTCTAAGTTGATTTATCGCCGTCATTTTATAGATTCCATAAGCTTAAGGAGGGCTGTGGCAAAAATTTTTGTCGTGTAGCACATAGACACCTTGTTACGTCCGGAGGCGGATAATTCCCCCCGTCTTTCAGCGTCGTTCCAAAGAGTGGTAATCGCGGTCGCAACAGCTTCGGAATTACCAGGCTCAACCACAATAAGATCCCGCCCAGGAACAAAATAGTCCGCAATCCAAGAACGATGCGTTGCAACTACGGTTTTGCCAGCAGCAAGAGCGTCAAGTATTACCGTCTGTCCCGAGCAGTCCGAACCATCCGGAATTCTAGCATCCTTTGAAACAACGACAATGAGTCGAGCCCGAGTATATAAATCTCGAACTTCAACAATGCTCCGGTCATAAACTATCGACATATTTGGAGGAATCGAAACATCATGCGGAATATTTTTCTGTCCAGCGACAACAACGAATCGATGTCCGACCAGTCCAGCGACATAAAAAAGTGTACGGTAATCACGGCCACCGTCACGCCCGACACTTACAATTAAATTTTCATCATGATGAATGTCGGTAGGTTGAAAAAAAGTGGCGTCCACACCAAATGGAATAAATGAAAGTTGTGCTTGAGGGAGACCGATTTGGATAAAATCATTAAGCTGATCGAAAGAAAGGCAGATGATATGCGAGTAACTCGACCAAAACTTTTTAAGGATAAAAAGCCGTATCGGATGCTTGGCGTGTCGTCGCATGAGAGTGGAAGAATTTATCGCCACATACAACCACCGAGTCTTAAGATTAAACGTCCGAGAACAAATAGAAACAATGTAACCAAGTAAGAGATTGTCCTGCGCAATAACAAAGTCATACCGGAAAAGATGCAGAATGATAAACACGGCGCGCATCGATTTAGACGCCAAGGTAAAATAGTCAGCATGGGGTATATGATTCATGCCATAAAGGGGCGTATCCGCACACTGACCGGTCTGTACGCCACGTATAATTTCCTTCCGAGATCGTGTAAAAATAAAAGCGACACGTGGTCCCAATACACTCATCTCCCGTGATAGATAGACGATCAAACGACGAAGATTATGGTGCTCTCGAACAAACTTTGCATTTTCGCTTCCGTCTTGTGTTGTTTCCAGCCCCGCGGCAATAGCCTCCGGTGTTGCCTGTACTTTACGTACTGGAAAATTTCTATACGCATCACTTGTTGTAACTACAGATAAGCCACACGCAAGGGCTTCAAGTGTCACCTTATCCAAGCTTCCGGTCTCACTGGTGTGTACAAAAAAAGCAGCTTTCTGATATTGATCCCGCACCTGCGACTGATTAAGCCCACCCAGAAAATAAACCCTTGCCCCAATCATATGGGCGAGTGCCTCAAGATTTTTACGCTCCGGCCCGTCGCCAATGATCCGAAGCTCTTTACCTGCAAATGCCACAGCACGAATGATGAGATCATGGCGTTTACTTTTCATCAAACGTCCAACGGAGAGAACGTGATCAGAACGCACCACGCTCGAATCAGGAGAAAAAAAGTCTGTGTCTATGCCATGCCCTGCGATACGTAGTTTTGGTGTATCGAATCTGAAACTTTCTTCGGACGCAGTGAAGACCTTGTCTGATAGAAGAGTGGCCAGACGTAATTTTACGCTAACCATCTTGTGCGTGTACCACAAATGAACGCGTTTACCCCAAAAACGCCAGAAAAGACCACCCAATAGGACATACTCTTGATTCATGTGCACAAATACCGTGTCGTAATTATTCCGCTCACTCCAAATATATTTATAAAAACGCCAGAGATACTTGGATCTTGAAGCCCCATCCTCTTTACCAAGAGTTAGCACCTCGACATTGACCGGTAGATGGTACTCGCCTTTTTTCAAACAAATTACGGTAACCTTTTCGTAATGTTTAGAAAACTCTTCAATCCAACGGTGGAAAAACCCCAAAATCGAATCCGACTCATCCACCACCTGCGTGACAATTAGTAATTTCATAATATTTTTTCCAGTGTCTCCACCAAGTCAGTAATGTTGTCCCCAGAGATAATCGCCCCCACTTCCCTCGCCACTCCAACGTCGGTCGAAACAACAACACAACCACAAGCCATTGCTTCCACAATTGTCCTTCCATATCCCTCATAAAATGAAGTCAAAAGAAACAGGTCGGCTGTTTTATAAAAAGACGATAGATTGTTGGTCCACGACTCAAAAAAAACATTTTTTTCTAGCTTCAGTTGTTTCACCAGTTGTTTTAGTCTCCCCTCTTCCGGTCCAGAACCAACAATGACCAGACCGGTGCCAGGCCTTGATTTAATAATCGAATTCATCGCCCGAATGGCTAGGTCAATATTTTTTTCTCGTGTCAGACGAGATGCCATTAAAACTATTTTCTTAAACTGCGAATATCTGTCATGTAAATCTATTTTTATCGGTTCATTTTTGATTTTTTCGAGATCAATCTTGACTGGCTGAACCACCGGTTTCTGTCTTAATCTGATTCCTGCGCCAACAAGCGAATCAGCAATTCGCTGGCTAACAACTCGAACGCTGTCAGCCCGTGGCAATAAAAACTTTGCTAGTCGCAACCGTATTTTGTTCAGAAGAGACTCCTGGGCAAAATAAGGATTGAGAAAATCTGTATGAATCTGAAGCTGTAATTTGGCATTTATTTTCCCGGCCCACAGCCAGCCAATTAAGCCGTGCTCGAAGGGGTTTTGACTCGTAACTAGTTCATAATCCCTCATCGGGCACCAGAAAAAAGACTCCAGACGTCCGAGAGAAAACACCGTCAGCTTGTCGTTAATTACTTGTGGTAAAAAACTTTTCTTGCCGATAATCGCAATTGTGAGCTTGCCAAAACTTTCGGCCTGACTAATCATCCGTAACCGAACCTCGCTCAGGGGTTCGAAAATTTTTGAATCAGTGGAAATCATTAAAACCTTCATAAACCTTTAGCTAGGTCTAAAAATTCATCGGCAATGTCCGACCACGAATGCTTCAAATCAAACATCTTTGCGCGTTGGCAAGAGTGTTGATAATTCTCGGGATCGGACAACCAGATGATCTTTTGTGAAATATCTTTCTCGTCTTCTGGATTCACCCAAATTACTGACTCCCCCAACCTCTGCCGTAATCCTGTTTCTGTGGTCAAAATAACCGGTTTCCCTAAACGTAATGCATCCAAAACCAAATTAGGACTAATATCTCCGAGTGAGACAAGAATCACGGCATAGGCCTCTGCTATTTTCTGTAAAAATTCTTCGTAAGGCCAGTTATTAAGATCAAGAACAAGCTCTGGTTGAGCCTTCTGGGCCAAAGCGAAAGCGCGCTCAAGTAGAGATAAATTTTTCCATTTTAATTTCCTAGTACCAGCAATGAATATTTTAGCCATAATAATTTTCAATAATTTTCGTCTTCTGTCGGCTCAACTGATACGGTTTAGACCAAATATCCCTTTGCCATTCGGTACTAAACACTATCATTTGAGCTTTATGTATTACCCATTTTGTCAAACCAAAAATAGCCTTCTCTTTGAAATTTAGCCTGACTGACCCTCCCCGAACATTCTCATAAAACTCCCGCAATAAAACCAAATGACCAGTCCGTTCCACGTAACCTTCCCAAAGAAAATCCCCGCCTGTCCTAATCATTATCTTTTTACCAACCAATCTAGCCGCCAAAACGGCTGGCAACCCAACGGAAAAAGTATCTAGCGCTAAAATAAAATCAACTCGCCAGAGGGCAAATATCAACTTGGCAAAAAAATAAAAATGTCTAACTCCAGAAGGTAAGTGCTTCTCCAGCCGGTAAGTCAAAATTTTAACCCTGTGTCCCTTTTTGATGAACTCTTCGGCCAAATTTTTCGCATATTGCGCTGGTCCTCCAATCTGGGGCGGATAAATTCCCGTAGCGATTACTATTCTCATAACATTTGTTTCAATAAGCCAGTAAATCTCTCCGCTAATTTATTCCAATCGTAATTTTCATAAACCATTTTCCGCGCATTGCTAACTATCCGAGTAACTTGTTCTTGATTCTCTGGCGCTAAAATGAATTTCACCTTTTCAGAAATGGATCTTGGGTTGTTGACCTCGCAAAACCAGCCTGTCTCCCCTTCTCTCAAAAAATCAGTGATTCCACCAACCGGTGTGGCAATAACAGGCAATCCAGCCGCCATCGCCTCAAGAAAGGAGTTCCCCAGCCCCTCCGAGCGCGAAGGACGCGCAAAAACAGTGGCATGAGATAAGTATTGACCCACGTTCTTACTCTCAATCTGGCCCAAAAATGAGACTCTGGCGGACAGTTGAAGACTGGTAACCAGGCGCCTCAACGCTTTCTCCTCTGGCCCAAGGCCAAGGATTTGCAGTTTAACATCGTCTGGTAAAAAAGCGAGTGAGCGGACCAAAGAATCTATTCCGTTTTTCTTCACCAACCGTGATGTTGTAATAATCACTTTCTCAAGATTACCCTCTCGATTTCCAAACTTGCTCAGATCAACTCCATTTGGAATAACCACAATGGGACAACGGGCACCCATTTTCTTTGCCCAACCTGCTAGATAGTTTGAAATCACCTGAATCTGGTCTGGGCGAGCAAAAACCCCAAACAACCTAGGGGCAAGCAAACGCAGACGGTAAAAAAAACTGTCCAAATCATCCCCCTCTTGGAGGGTAAGCAGAAAAGGGATCCCCGGATGATACTTTTTGAACAAAGCACCGGCCATCCCTGCCTGATTCGCCATGATCGACCAGACTAAATCGTATTTTCTTAGCCTGTGTTGCCGCTTAGCCTGCCGAGAAGCCCAGAAAGGGAAAAAATATTTTGACCAGAAGTTTTTGATATCAGCTGAAATTATCTCGAATTCAAAATATCCACCCAAACGATCAGTTAATTCCTTGACCGCAACCTCCGCCCCACCGACAAAGGGGAAATAAGCTAGTGAAAAAATGAGGACTCGTGGACGATTCATACTTCCAACATCTTCTTCAGTTCATTTTCGGGAATTTCGTTTCTTGGTCTTTTTTCAGCTGTCTTCTCTGGCGCTTTTTCTTCTAAGGTTTTTGCTTGACCCCCGGCAACTTCCTTCTGAACCGATGCAATCACATCACGTAAATCAGCACTGTGTCGCCCAGTACTCTTCTCTCTTGTCTCCACCTTCTGCTCAAGCGATTTGAGGGAAACAACCTTCTCCGGTTCAATAAATTTTTTTGGCGTCACTGCGTCCACTCGAGAAACTGGTGGATTTGGTCGTGAAACTTGAGCCGTTCTCGGCGGAAGAGGTGGAACAAACGTCTTTGGCGTAGATGGCGTCGCATGCCAATTACCGATGTCCTTCTCAACCATGTCCCGAGGCCGCGCATAGGTTTTTCGTGTCCAAGAAATAATTTCATCGTGATAGGAACGTGCTAGAGGTGTGATCGGTGGTAAAGTAATCGCCGAAAATGGTTGGGAGCCCACCCCGTCGATCATCATCGTTAAATAGATCTGAGCGAAGCCGAGATTAACCATATCCTCCATACTAAAAGTGGGAGCAAAAATCTTCTCGAAAATTTCGGCATCAAGCGGACCAACCCGGAAAGCCACCGTCGTCCCAACGTTACCAAAAACGGCCGCCTGTACCTCTTCCGACATCTGCTCTACATACTGATGGGCGATTGTCAGAGATAATTTATATTTCCTTGCCTCAGAAAGAATGTTGGCAAAGGATTCGTTGGCAAAGGATTGAAATTCATCGACATAGAAATAGAACGGGGGCACCAAGCGCATCTCGGCTGGCGACAAGTTGGCTCGGCTCATCGCCGCTAGATAAATCTTAGTGATAATCATTGAGCCAAGTAGATTGGCATTCCCCTCGCCCATTCTGCCTTTGGATAGATTGATGATTAAAATTTTTCGTTCGTCCATTGCTTGACGAAAACTGAAAGACGATTTTGTTTGCCCAATGATATTGCGAATCAGCGGATTCCCCGTAAATTGCCCGATTTTATTCTGAATCGCCGGCGTGGCTTCGGCCGCGAAACGCTCTGTGTACTTGGCAAATTCATCAACCCAGAAAGAACGGACGGTGGGATCCTTGATATTATCCACCACTTTCTGGCGATAAACCTTGTCGGCAAGCATCCGATTCACTCCAAGCAGGGTGGAGTTGGGATACTCAAGTAAGGCAAGCAAGGTGTTGGTTAGAATATATTCCATGCGCGCACTCCAGGCATCTACCCAGAGTTTCTTAAACGCGCTCATCAAACCATTCACCACCAAGTGTCGTTGGTCGGCCCCCACGTCCTCCATAACATTGAAAGAAATCGGATTCTCTAAATCGAACGGTGCAAAATAGATCACATCCTTAATGCGATGCTCTGGCACATATTCCAATAACTTCTCGGCCGTACTACCGTGCGGGTCGATGAAAGCCATACCGTGCCCATCGGCGATATCTTGGACGGCCATATTCTCCAGCATGGTACTTTTTCCCATGCCTGTCTTTCCAATCACATAGACATGCCGAGCACGGTCTTCAAACTTAATGCCAAACTTCGTTCGCTTGCCTCGGAAATCAGTTTCGGCAAAGTAAGTTCTATCTTTGACAATCGGCATTTCCGCCATATTGCCAGATTATAACACAGATTCTACCGTCCAAAAAGTTGAAGTAACGAACGAATGGATGAAGAAATGTTTGCCATCTGGCCTTCATTGTAGATTGAAGCATGACCGCCAGAAGAGATGGTGAATTGGCCACTGAGATTCTTGTTGTAACCCAAACCATCATCTTTTATAACCTCCACCCTATAAGATCCAACCGGAAATTGTCCGCCAGGACCAACTGTCCAGCGTAATTTATTCGTTGCTGTTTGACCAATCAGTTGGTAAGCGGAGGCGGGACTGTCTCCACGAACATAAACTTTGTAGTTGAATCCGGTTGAACCGCTATCTTCCCAAGTAATCTCCCTATTCTCACCCAAGCGCCAATTATCGCCCGAACGAGGTCTCTCAACAGAAATGGTAGAAGATTGTGGGGTTGGTAGTGGCGGAGGTGGTGGGGTCGAGCCGCCAGACCAAGAGACCACGAGTCCTTTACTGTCGCTGCTGGCAAAGTCGTTACTCCAGCACTGTATACCTATAGTTGCGGCGGTTATCGTATTGCCCAAGCCATCAATCTGACCAGAAGTTTGGAATGTTCGTGAACCAGAGACTGGCAGGTTGTAAAAATCCCACATCGTTCCATCAGTAAGACGAAGAGAACCCTGTCCGTAAGTATTGCACCTGGTGGCATTTGGAGTACTCGACCAGTTAATCACGGCGGTTGAAATGCTACCAATATTCACACTCGGACTATCGTAGCCAGTGGCGACATGACCATTTACATTTAGGAGAACCGTCGGAGCTGGAATTGGGGTATTACCACCACCCACCTGGACACTCAAACTCGTTCTGGCTGATTGGCCGAAAGAGTCGGTGACAGTGAAATTTGGGGAGTAGTTACCCGGAGTTGCATAACTGTGAGTGAAGGTAGCTGACTGCGAAACTGTTCTTGGTCCAGCCACGCTATAGGCAAGCAGATTCTCATCACCCCATAAAACACTGTAGCTCAAGGACTGATTCTCCGGATCGCTAGCACGGACACTCCAAGTGCCCGTCTCCCCCACCCGCAAGACTGTCGGCCCAGAAACACCAGAGACTACTGGTGGCCGGTTACCCGTCGTTCCGCCAGAGGTGACAGTAAAGTAGTCACTGTAAGCAAAAATCTTTCCGTTATCGAAGTCAGAGATTTTGATCTGATACCTGCCTGGCTGGATATCGGGAGAAATATTAATTCTCACTTGCCCCTCATCTACCCTCTGACCACTTGCGAGACCGTATCGTGTTCCCACTAAATCAACACGAACTCGAGCAGATCCGTCAATGCTTCCAGGAGCATATTTCCACTTAATTGTTAGCCATTCTCCGGCAGTATCATTCCGCCAGATGGTGTCACGATTTGGTGAAACAATACTAAAAGAGGCTAAATCAGGAGTAGACCCACCTCCACAAGACTGACCCGTCGTGGGACTGAAGCCACTAGTGCTGGTACAGCCGGGAGGAAGACCAGGTGGCTGAGGAGTGTTACCGCAACCAAGCGCATTATTGAGCGTGATGATTTGTTGCGGTGTGATGACATTCAGCTGGCCGAGAAGAACGATAATGCTACAGATATTATTGGCTGGAATCGCTTGAGCTTGAGCCAGGGTACCACTGAAAAGAAGGACCGTGGCCAATACAAGGCTGGCCAGAAATTTATATTTTTTCATATACCACTATTATACCCCCCCCCCACGCGCGTCTGTGTTATGCTACCCACCATGAAACTGGGGATAAGTATCGTGACAACAATTATCGCTCTCTATGCTTCCGTTTTCTTCGCGGTGAAATTCGGCTGGACAAATGTAGCTGGCCTGGTGGACGAAGTGGAGCTAGAGATCAGACCATCGCCGATTTGGATAAATACCGAAGAATGGCAAACCCTAAAAGTGGCTCTAATTAAAGACAAATCGGCAATTGAACAGGCTTCCATGGCAACAGACATCTCACCACGGCTAATCGTGGCAATGGTGATACCGGAACAATTGCGCCTCTTCAACGACGAGCGAGAAATCTTCAAACAAGTTTTTCTACCCTTAAAAATTCTGGGCAACCAAACCCAATTTTCTTGGGGAGTGGCTGGATTAAAACCGGAAACAGCTGAACAAATTGAAAAAAATTTACAAGACAAAAGCTCGCCCTTTTTCCCCGGAGAAAAATATGCTCATCTGCTGGACTTTGCCACTGAAAATTATGGACAAGAGCGTTTCTCGAGAATTGCCGATGAGAAAAATCATTATTTTGCCTACCTTTACACAGCCATTTACGTCAAGGAAATAATTGCTCAATGGCAAGTGGCTGGCTTTGATATTTCAAATCAACCAGAAATCCTAGCAACCCTCTTTAACATTGGTTTCGCTAATTCTCAACCAAAGATTAACCCTCAAGTTGGTGGTTCAGAGATAGAACTTGGTGGTCATAATTACAGCTTCGGGCGTCTGGCCTATGAGTTTTTCCACTCCAATGAGCTGGCCATGGAATTTCCACAATGAACCGCTCTAAATCAACCCCCGACCTAATATCTTCAGTATCAATTGGAAAATAATTCCACCAATGTCGAGAACAGAAGATGGTGCAGACGCTGGCGCCGCAAGGGTGGGAAAAGAAATGTTTGAGGGAGATTCGGCCGGACTAAGAATAGCTAGACAGTTTCCTTGATCTGAAATCTCTGCCAAGGTTGAACGATCAACGCCAGACAAACTCTTGGGGAGCAAGCTCTGTCCCTGAGAAGTTTGAGACTGGCAAGAGGAAGATTGGCGACCACTGGATTGACTACCAAGCGACCCATTCTTTACCTCGGTAGAGAACACTGTTTGTCGACGGGCGGACGAGTTATCCCAAGCGGTGACGGTCACCGTGGTGCCAACGGGCACAGACGTGGCTCGAACCGATGAAACCTGACAAGAAGACTCCGTCTGGCCGAAACCCTGACAATTAGCAGCAGGAAGATTGCCAACCTTGATACTAACCTGGGAGATCCCATCGGGATCGCGGACCGATGTTTTGAAAGAAATAAGTTGCTGACTACCGGGATTCCAACTTGACGGTTCAGCCCAAATTCTCACGGCCGGACCAAAACGATCATCCGAAGAGCCACTAACCGGCGGTGTCCCCTCCGAAGGGTTATCAACTCTTACCCAGATACTCTGACTCAAAAACCTCTGACCTGAAGTGTGAACCCCTTCTAGCGACAAGTAACGCTGACCATTTGGAACAGCAAATGGCCCATTTTTGGTATCCCAATTGAGTGAGAAGTAACGCTGTTTCGAACGCTCGGAAGAGCCCGTCTTAGGCAATCCAACTCCGTTTGGTGGCGTATTCGAGCCATTGGCATCGGTAAAGGCCCCTATGATTGGCCCCGTAAAATCACCAAGCCTAATAGAAATCGTATTGGCGGCACCAACCAAAGCCGCCACAACCGGCACGGTCCCCCGAACATTGTTGCCCTCCAGTGGAGTTAGAAAATTGAGCGATTTAATGGAGTTTTCCGTAATCTTTACCGTAACGGAGTAAGGCTCTGAATTAACGGTGTTACCGAAGTGGTCAGTGGCTGAAACGTAAATAGTATAATTTCCCCCACGAAGTGGCGGCTGCCCAGTATCCCAAGAGAAAGTATAAGTCCGCGGAGAACCCTGATTTGCTTGATCAGGAACACCATCCTCAAAAGAAAGTGGGGTTGGAGGTGGTAGAAAAACCCCTGTCGTCTCTGACTTAACGGTCATATTAAGTTGTTTAAACTTACCCACGCCCGGTCGCCCAGACTCAGGATTAAGTTTAACCTTAACCGGCACAATACCAGACACCTCCTGTCCTGCTGTCGGACTTACGATATTAAGCTTAAGTGGCAAGAGGGCACAATAGGGCGTACCACGCGGTTGAACCATCGCCTGTTGACCTTCCGGACAACACCAATTCTCCCCAGCATAATCGCCTGTGCCAGAAACACAACTCTGACGATCCGGCGGTGCGATAATTTGTCCAGAAGAATTCTTCTTCGGCTGGCAATAAAAGGCATTATAGGGAGCTCCAGCGGGACCAGCCTCTTCTGTGCTAGCATTACAGAAAATTGGCGTCCAAGTATTGGTCTGATTATCCCTAACCGAACCAATGTTAATCGTCGGGCCTGGTGGTGGTGGCGTAATACATAAATCGAATTCGTAGGTTATGAGGAAGCTGTAACTACCGTAACCACAAACCTCACTCTGTTTACACCAGGTACCGGGTGTTTCGCCCGGCACCTTTTGACACACTTTCTCCGGTGGTAAGGCCGCTCTCTTGAAACAGAAGGTTTTACCACCATAAGAACCGGTAGGCGGGGCTTCCGCCGCCAAACTACAGCAAACATCATTCTTGGCGTAATAACCAGTCGGACACCCCGATTGCGCTCGGGCAATCGAGATGAAACTAAAAAAAGTAACGAGAAGCACCGACAGTGTGAAATATTTTAACATAACTTTTATTATACATTAGACAAAATAAAATCCCTCGAATTATCCGCCCATTGACAAAAAAGACTTACTGGTATATGCTTGGTGACAGAAGGGAGGTGGCAAATGGTTAGTCACTCTGTCGTTCTTTTTCGCTGGATTACAAACCTGTGCCTAGTGGCAATGGTAGCCTTCATGATTTACCAAGGGTTCCAAAAGGCTATCGGCGGCATCCTGGCTTCCCAGCATTAAGAAAAACCCCCGAGACGTCTTGTCTCGGGGATTTTTAAAACAAGTTTCACTTGAATTTTTACTTTTTACCCTTCTTCTGTCTTCGCGAAGCACGGAAAACATTAGAGTACTTCTTGGGACGACGTGTCTTGCGGCCTCCTGTAACCTTACCGTGCGCAGTCTTCGGCCGACGAGTACCACGACCCTGGCGACCCTCTCCACCGCCATACGGGTGATCAACGGGATTCATGGCTGAGCCACGAACAGTCGGCCTAATACCAAGCCAGCGGCTACGACCAGCCTTACCCAGATTAACCAGCTTTTGTTCTTCATTAGAAACCGCCCCGATGGAAGCCCAGGCCAGCTCGTGGACACGTCTCACTTCGCTAGAAGGTAATTTAACATTGGTATAACCAGCATCATTAGAAAGCACTTGAGCAAAGGCGCCAGCCGAGCGAACCAATTTAGCACCACCTCCAGGATGAATTTCCACATTGTAGACAAAGGTACCAACGGGAATTTTCTTCAACGGCAAGCGGTTGCCAGTTTTCAAGTCTGCTTCAGCGGAAATCAAAAATTTGTCACCCGTTTTAAAAGAATTTGGTAAGAGAGTATAGCGTCGTTCACCGTCAGCATAGACGGTTAAGCCAATAAAGCCGCTCCGATTCGGATCATACTCCACACTCTCAATTCGCGCTGGAATATTAAATTTATCATACTTGAAATCAATATCACGGAAGAGTCGCTTGTGCCCGCCACCCTTATGCCGAGTTGTAATCCGTCCAAAATGATTACGCCCCACCGCGCGCTTGCGACCGTAAGTTAATGGCTTGTGTGGTTCATTCGTGGTTAAAACCCCACGAAATGTAACACTTGATGCTTGACGACGAGTTGGCGTGTAAGGACGATAGGATTTCATATTAGAAATTAGGCTAAGGTAATAGTCTCACCGGGTTTAAGATAGACGATCGCCTTTTTCAGACCCGGCTTCTGTCCGACCTTTCCTCGCATCATGACCTTCTTCCCTTGTACATTCATGATATTGATGCGGCGCGGTGTCACTTGATACAGTTTCTTCAACGCGGCGCGAATAAGTGGCTTATTGGCGTCAGCCGCCACAGCGAAAACATGAACGCCGGTTGCCGCCGCCTTCTCTGTCACAATTGGTCGGACAAGTGTCAGCACATCTTGATTAATTTTGTGGCCAATTTTAGACATAATTACTTTTTTGCTTTTTCCCTTCCCTCTAAGAGAGGCAAGCTAACCTCTGGACTGGTGATTAGTAAATATTGGTAGTTCAGTAAAAGCTCTGGGTTTAGATTGCGAATTTCGGACACGGCGACACCGGGCAAATTACGAAAACTCTGCCAAACACTCTTATCCGCGGCCGGCAAAGCAAGTAAGGTGCGTTGCCCGCGACGGTAGTTGAGCTTCTCCAGGCCCTTAACTTTTGCAAAGGCGTCAAGAGATTTCTGCGCTTCTCTAGTTTTTGATTTAGCAAACTTAAACTGATCCACAAACACCACCTCCCCATCGCGCTGTTTCTGGGAGAGAGCGGTGAAAAGCGCCTTAGTCTTCATTTTCTTGTTAATCTTCTTCTCATAGTTACGCTCATTTGTTGGCCCATGAGTTGTGCCACCACCACGCCAGATTGGTGAACGAATTGAACCGTGTCGAGCGCGTCCAGTTCCCTTCTGGCGCCATGGCTTCTTGCCACCACCGCGTACCTCACCTCGACCTTTAGTGTGAGCAGTATTCTGGCGAGCGTTGGACTGCATGCCAACAACAACCTGATGAACCAAGTCGCCATTCCAGGGCAGGCCGAAAACACGGGCCGACAACTTTGTTGTCCCAACTTCCTTTGCCGCCTGATTGTAAATTTTACTTTCCATAGATTTCAAGGAGCGTCCCCCGTCGACCAGGAATCGCGCCACTGATTAATATTTCGTTCTTGGCGGCATCTACCGCAATCACTTTCAAGTTCTTGACCGTCACCCGATCACTACCCATCCTGCCGGCCATGCGGATACCTTTCGCCACGCGACCCCCAGCTCGTCCGCCACCGCCACCAATCGCCCCCGGCTCACGCTCGCTATGTTTCTGACCATGAGAACGTGGCCCACCATGAAAGCCGTGACGCTTAACTACTCCCTGGAAACCACGACCCTTGGAAATCCCGCTTACCTGTACTACATCACCAACCGCAAAAGCTGTTTCTGCCTCAGTTTCACCGCCAACCAGGCGAACCTCACGCTTCACCACCTTCTTGCCTTGATTAAACGAGAACTGGACTGCCTCGTAACCATCCTTTGCCATTGTTTTCCGTTGAGAGAGTGTCAGCGCGCCAGTCGTCACAATCGTTGCCGGAACCACGCGACCAGTGTCGCTAAAAATCTGGGTCATCTTCAGTTTTTGACCGAGTAAGAACTTCATTTTAATTTACATCATTTTCAGATCAATGTTCACACCAGAAGGCAAAGTCAGATTACTCATGCTCTCAATAATCTTTGGTCCCGGATTCAAGATGTCAATCAAACGCTTATGAATCCTCATCTCGAATTGCTCACGGGCATTCTTGTGAACAAAGGCACCACGATTGACAGTGTACTTCTTTATCTCCGTTGGTAGAGGAATCGGACCCTGAATCTCAGCATCATAACGCAAAGCCGTATCCATTATCTGCTTTACACTTGCGTCCAGAATCTTGGATTCATAAGCTGATATCCTTACCCGAATCTTCTGAATCTCGGGCAGAGAGCTTGGACTCTTTTTACTCTTTGTTTTTACGCTCTCGGCCGTCATAATCTTAATTAAGCAATGATCTTAGTAACCACCCCGGCGCCAACTGTTTTACCACCTTCGCGGATAGCAAAACGCTGTTTCTCTTCCAGAGCCACTGGTGCCACTAGTTTAACTTTGAAAGTAACTGTGTCCCCAGGCATCACCATCTTGGAAGCGTCGGCCAGAGTCACCTCACCCGTTACATCGGTTGTGCGGATGTAGAACTGGGGTTTATAACCAGAGAGAAATGGTGTATGACGACCACCCTCATCCTTCTTGAGAATGTACACCTCCGACTCAAACTCTGTGTGAGGAGTTACGGAACCACTCTTCGCAAGAACCTGTCCACGAGTAACATCCTCCTTCTTGGTACCACGGAGCAAGATCCCAGCATTGTCCCCAGCCATACCTTCCTCCAATTGCTTATTAAACATTTCGATACCGGTAATCGTCGTCTTCGCGGTTGGAGTAATACCAACAATCTCGATTTCTTCACCAACCTTAACCCGACCACGCTCAATCCGACCAGTTACCACCGTACCGCGCCCTTCAATAGAGAAGATATCCTCCACCGGCATCAAGAAAGGCTTATCCACCTCACGAACTGGATCGGTGATGTAGGTATCAAGAGCCTCGGCCAGGGCGAAGATCTTCTTCGCCCATTCATCATCAGCACTCTTAGCCTCTAGCGCCTTCAGACCCGAACCACGAATCACTGGGGCATTGTCGCCATCATAACCATTTTTAGTAAGAAGTTCACGAATTTCCGCCTCCACCAGGTCAATCAATTCTGGATCATCAACCATGTCACACTTGTTCAAGAAAACGATAATCTTTGGCACACCCACTTGACGAGCAAGCAAAACATGCTCACGAGTCTGTGGCATTGCTCCATCGGATGCGGCCACAACGAGAACGGCGCCGTCCATTTGAGCCGCACCAGTAATCATGTTCTTGATGTAATCAGCGTGCCCAGGAGCATCGATGTGAGCATAGTGCCGACTTGGGGTCCAATATTCGGAGTGGTGCAGCGCGATAGTAATTCCACGCGCCTTTTCCTCTGGCGCATTATCAATACCATCAATACCCTCAACTCGAGCACCATAACCCTTGTCTTTATTCAGATCGAGGACATGCAAAATACTCGCTGTGAGCGTGGTCTTACCGTGGTCAACGTGACCGATGGTGCCCACATTGACGTGAGGCTTGGAACGATCAAATTTATCTGCCATATTTTTTACTTATTTTTAATAATTTTATAAAGCGAGAGCGAAAAACTAGCGCGCAAACGCGTGGACACATACTAGCAGAAGGCTAAAATAGAGTCAAATAAGAAGTGGTCGGTCTTGGGAAACGAGCCTTGACCTTTTAATTAAAAAATGATAGTATGAAATTTGGTCAATAAATCCGAGAACCTTAAAAACAGAAAGGGAGTAACGATGCAATCTATTAGAGCTAGAATCTTCATCACCATCGACGATCAATGCTACTACCGAGATTGTCTGTTGCCCTGCTCGCCCTTCGTCGGCATGACGCTGGGTTTGGCAACAGGACAACCCAACGAATCTGTTAATCTCCGCGTTACCGAGGTCCATGTTTTGGAATTGAAGTCTGAATCGGCTCCATTCCTTCTACAATTGACCACGGTCCCGAAGTCCGCCCCCTCTTGCCCAGAAAGGATAAAACGCGAGGTGGAAACCGCCTATCTGGGGTTCCTGAGATCGGGTGACAAGTGGCACCACAACGAACGTAACTAAGGTCTCTCTGACCAGACCTACCCGATGACGGGTAGGTCTTTTTTATTTAGTGAAGCGGAAAGTCTGAGCAAACTTGGGTAATAACTCAGAATTTAAACCGTCGGCATTTAAGCTGATAAACAAATCTCCGTGCTCAAAACTGTAATAGTTAGCGGAACTTATACCAGCATTTGTAATATTAGATGTCACCATGTTTCGAACCGATAATTTGGCAGAATCATTATTTTTAAGCACTTGGATTGACCAACTTGAATTATACTCGGAGACACCGTCGTTGGAATTGCCGTCAGATTTTGGACTAGGGCCAATTTGTATAAAATAAAGTTGATTGGTCGTGCCGTCGTCATCAACCTCTCGCTGAATAGACCAAATTTCCGGATACTTAAACTCAAAACCATATTTATCATTTTTGTAAGTTTTCCAATCTGCTGTTTCATCCGTTGCTGTCGGAGTAGGCAAGGTTTTAAACGAATTGTCGGAAGTGACGGGGACAGGGATTGGTGTGACTGGCACTTGCCCGCTCTTCCAATAAACCGAAGCGCCGATGGCGATAATGGCGATGACAATGATTGCTAGCAAAAAGCTAAAACCTGCTTCTTTTTTGTAATTCATGATGATCTCATTATGACACAATTGCCAATGGTTTAAAAATTGTTTCTCTGCTATAGTAGAAGTGGCGTTTTTGGATCATTACATTCACCCTTTTTACGGGAGGACAGTGATGAAGATTGAGAAGTTTGCCTGGCTGTTTGTGATTCTGATGATGCTCATTTCGGTCGGGTGTAGCATGTCGAACAGCGGGGAGAATAACACCCTAGCCCTACAGGGTTATCGCGACATCGAAATCGAACAAGTCGCAATTGCCGTTCCGACACGTTACGATCCAGAAAAACAAGGGGAAACAATCCGTCTCGGACTAGAGAGGATGATAGACCGCAGTCAACTCTGGCTTCGAGACGGATCCCCTAAGGCAATCGCTCAAACAATCGGCGAAGCCAAGGAACGGATTCCGGTCATACCAGCTCCCCCATCACAAGTGCCATCAGCGCAAAAAGCGATGCGCGTCGCGGTTTCAAGTTTGAATTAGGAAAGGGGGTGATCGCCAATTCTAAAAGTTCCGACAGAGCAAAAGCTTGTCGGAACTTTTTTTGACTTGCAACCTACTTCCGAGTCTCCACGATTTTCGCCGCGACATTTGCGGGAACAATTTCGTATTTCTCAAATTCCATCGTAAAGTTTCCCCGCCCCTCGGTCATAGAACGAAGCGTGGTCATGTAACCAAACATCTCAGATAGTGGAACAGTTGCCCGTACCGCCTTAATCAAACCACGATCCTCTGTCCCCTCAATCTGTCCGCGTCGTCCAGCCAGTGAGCCGGTAACGTCTCCCATAAATTTTTCCGGCACAGTAATCTCCACCTTCATGACCGGCTCAAGAAGAACAGGGGTGCAACGTTTTGCGCCCTCCTGAAACGCCATCGAAGCGGCAATTTTGAAGGCCATTTCCGAGGAATCGACTTCATGATAGGAACCATCGTACAGCTCACAAGAAACATCCACCATTGGGAAACCAGCGACCACCCCGCGTTCCATCGCTTCACGAAGACCCTTCTCCACCGGCGTGATGTATTCTTGAGGCACAACACCTCCCTTGATTGAATTAATAAACTCAAAATGAGCTTCCCGTGTAATATTCTTAGCGATTTTCTTCTCTGGATTAACAGGCTCAAGAGGTTTAAACCGGATGCGAACATGGCCATACTGACCACGACCACCAGATTGTTTGATGTACTTTCCCTCCGCCTCGGCCGGCTGGGTAATTGTCTCTCGATAAGCCACTTGCGGTCGGCCGACATTGGCCTCGACGCTAAACTCACGCTTCATCCGATCAACGATAATTTCTAAATGTAGTTCACCCATACCAGAGATGATTGTCTCGCCAGTTTCCTCGTCAGACTTAATTCTGAAGGTTGGATCTTCGTCGGAAAGTTTCCGTAAAGCTAGTCCCATCTTTTCCTGATCTTGTTTCGTTTTCGGCTCAATCCGAAGCGAGATAACTGGTTCGGGAATATCAATACCCTCCAACAAAACCGGTTTATCTGGAGTACAAAGAGTGTCACCAGTTTTGGTATCCTTCAAACCAACTGCCGCGGCAATATTGCCGGCAAAAATTTCTTTCACCTCTTCACGATCATTCGCGTGTAGACGAACAATACGACTGATACGCTCCTGATTACCAGTGCGCGGGTTGAGAACGTATGAGCCAGAGGTTAGGGTACCGGCGTAGACGCGAAAGAAAGTGAGCGCGCCCACAAATGGGTCTGTCGCCGTTTTGAAGGCAAGAGCAGCAAATGGCAAGTTGTCGGCTGGCGCGACAGTAATCGCCTCACCTGTCTTCTCGTCCACGGCTCTCGCTGGCGGAATATCCAGCGGACTTGGTAAATAATACGCAACGGCATCAAGCACCAGCTGGACGCCCTTATTTTTCAAAGCGGAACCAGCAAAGACGGGAAAGATTTTATTAGTAATTGTCGCCGTGCGAATAATCGCTCGAAGACGAGCAAGGGGAATCTCTTTACCCTCCAGATAATCCGTCATCGCCACATCATCTTGTTCCACAATCTTCTCAATAGTTATCGCCCTTTCTTTGGTCACCTGTTCTTGCAAATGAGCTGGGATTTCTTTACTTTTTTCAACCCTTTCACCCTTCTCCCCGCTGAAAGTGATGTACTCCATCGTCAATAGGTCGACAATTCCCTTAAAGTCCGCCTCGTGACCATCAGGAATCTGCAGCTTAACCGCTTTCGGAGATAGCCGATTCAGAATAGAGTTGAAGGAGTTATCAAAAGAAGCACCAGTGCGATCCAATTTATTGATAAAGCAGATTCTTGGCACTTTGTAGTCATCAGCATAACGCCAGTTTGTCTCCGACTGCGGCTCCACGCCAGCAACTCCGTCGAAGACAACCACCGCCCCATCCAAAACTCGCAAACTTCTCTTCACTTCAATTGTAAAATCAATGTGTCCGGGAGTGTCAATGATGTTTAGCTTAACTTTCTCCTTTTCCTTATCAATCGCTTCAGTCGGAATCCAGTAAGCGGTTGTCGCGGCGGCGGTAATTGTGATACCGCGCTCGCGCTCTTGCTCCATCCAATCCATTACCGTATCACCCTCATGCACTTCACCAATCTTATGGGAAATTCCCGTATAAAATAGAATACGCTCACTGGTCGTTGTTTTACCAGCATCAATGTGCGCGATAACACCGATATTACGAATCTTATCAATCGGATAGTCAGCCATTTTCTAACTTTGAGGCTTACGGGCAAAGTGGGCAAAGGCACGATTAGCCTCCGCCATCTTATGCACATTCTCTCGACGCTTGATCGTCTCACCTTCTCCCTTCGCCGCCGCCATTATCTCTTCGGCCAGTCGTTTCTGCATCGTCTTCCCTTTCTTTGCCCGAGCAAATTCTAAAATCCAGCGTAACGAAAGCGTGAGCTTACGAGCATCGCTCACTTCGTGAGGAATCTGATAATTGGCACCACCCACTCGCCGAGTCTTAATTTCCATTAGCGGGCCAGAATTCTGAAGCGCCAGATCGAAGATTTCCAATGGCTCTTTCTTTGTTTGAGTCTTAATGTCAGTGAAAGCGCCGTAAACGATTTCCCGGGCAATGTTCTTATGGCCCTTCTCCATCACATAATTAATCAGCTTCGCCACCTTGGGCGACTGATAACGATAATCCGGTTCTAGAACTCTCTTTGACTTTAATTTCCGTCGCATAAATTATTTGGGCCGCTTAACACCATAAAGCGAACGTCCCTTCTTCCGATTCTCCACTCCCTCGGCATCCAGCCGTCCTCGCACAATATGATAACGAACACCCGGTAAATCTTTCACTCTCCCGCCACGGATCATCACCACCGAGTGCTCTTGCAACTTATGACCGATTCCGGGGATGTAGGCTGTCACTTCCATACCGTTTGTGAGTCGAACCCGGGCAATTTTACGGATTGCGGAGTTTGGTTTCTTCGGTGTAGTTGTCTTAACCTGGGTACAAACACCGCGCTTAAAAGGCGCGGGATAAAAGACCGGTCGATTCTTGAGATTATTGAAACCAAGCGACATCGCCACCGAAGTAGTTTTCCGGCGGATAATTTGACGCTTGCGTCTGACTAATTGATTGATTGTAGACATTTTTTGAGAAAAACACTCGCCCTAGCGAGTGTTTTTATCCTAGCAAACTGGTTGCTTGTGGTCAATGGCTCAAATATACCAGACTCTAGTACGCAAGGTAGGTCTCCCCGTTCCGCCAGATCTTGATTGCCGAAATCAAATTAAGATCGGACGAAGGATGAGCAGAGGCATAGGCGGTTACTTCCTCCAAGGTAACCCGATAATCGTGATTAACGTCAACGGGGTGATAACTAACACCTGTTTCATTGGTTGAGACACAACGAGTCCCGTTCTGACTATTAAAGATGTCACCCGCCCGACATGGGCCGTGTCCTGGATTAGATAGACAGAAGCTACCTGTCTGACGATCATATAAATCACCATAAAGACAGGTGGGGAGAACCATCATATTTTTTACTACCGCCTCCTTCGTTGCTGTGTCAGAGGTAGAGGTATAGACCGAACCCCGTGTAGCACAATCAATGCCAGAACATGGGGGTTTATTAAAGAGCTTCTCAACTGCCGGCCTACTACCGCTGCGCATTTGACTTTCTACTTGTTTGGAATTAAGTACCTGAAAAAGTCTCGAAAAAATCGTGGCGGGGACAGCGGGAAATTCCCGAGCGATTACAGATGGAACTGAAACCTGGGCCTGTTCTAACACGCCATTTTCCGCCCTGACTAAGACCGGCGAAAAAATAAATGCCAAAAACAAAACTAGTACTGAAATTTTTTTCATCTAGATATATTGCTAAATCTTATAAACCAGCGACACGACCACTTACTTGATAATACACCCGTACAACGAAAAGTGTAAGAATTATTATCTCACTTCCACAATCACTGACTTCTTGCTCATTTGACCTGTATCATCCGTCACCAAGGCATTTATCGTATAAGAACCGGGCTGTGTGTAGGCGTGGTTGAAAGTAATGAACTGCTCGACTTGGCCGGGAAAACGGGCTGGCTTAGTTTTCTCGACATTAATACTGTCGCCCCAAGAGAAAGTGTAAGCCATTGAGCCACCCTCCGGATCCGTTGCGCCGAGTGTCCAACGACCGGTCTCTTTTACTTTTAAGACCTTCTCTCCTACCAAACTATTAATTACTGGTGGAAAATTTGGAGAGAAGGAAACCAGGGAAAGCTGGGATTTTGGAAGACCGAGACGAAGAGCTACTTCTTCCAAGACACCACGCAAGTTAGTTTCCGCCTCCACCGACAAAGGCAGAATTGCAAACCCGACCAATGCCAATAGCCATAACTGTTTTCTCATCTCTGGATTATATCCCGAATCACTAACCAACGGCAACTAAACGGAATAGACCAAAAACCAGACGCTCTAACAGGGTTGTCGATGATATGAGCCAAATAAATATAATAAGGATAAATAATTGATGCCGCAGCCACCACTCCTCCAACCAATTCAGAGAGTTTGGCAAGACGGCGAAAAGCACCTTTGAACCATCGAGGGGTGGAATGGGTATCAGGTTAAACATCGCGAGCATTAAATTGATCAGCACAAGAGTCGCCACAAAAGACACCGCACTCCCCGGCAATAAACCGTTTCGCAATGACAAACCAAATATTAAAGCAATTAAGAGATTAGAAGCCGGGCCGGCCAGCGCCACATAAGCCGGGCCCCAACGACCAGCCCGGAGATTATAAGGGTTATAGGGTACTGGCTTGGCCCAGCCAAACATCAAGCCGCCAGGCAAGAGATAGAGAAAAAGAGGGACAATGACAGAGCCGAGCCAGTCGAGATGCTTCAGCGGATTAAGGGTCAGGCGTCCGGCAAGACGAGCCGTCGGGTCGCCAAGCAGATCAGCAACATAACCGTGTGACACCTCGTGGATTACCACCGACATAACGAGAACAACGATGAGAAAAATTGGATCAAGCGGTTGCATAAATTTTCATCTATGATAACATTCGGGTTTAATTATGAAAACCTGCCCCACTTGTCAGAGAACTTCGGCTATGGGCGGTGGCTACTCCAACCGCACCCGTGCCACACAGTTCAACCCAACCGGTGCCACAAGGCATTATCCTAATCTTCAGTGGGCCAAACTTCCAAGCGGTGGCCGAATCAAACTCTGCGCTAAGTGCATTAAGAAGGGTAAACAACTCCAACTTAAATAGAGCAGATTTATTCGAATCGCCCCCTCTCAAGAAAAACAACACCAGCCGATTTATCTATCCGGAAAGTAATCGTCCCCAGTTCGTCGGTTCGCAGAATTTCTACTCCAAAATTTTGTAAAACCCCTAGAGTTTGGGGGTGAGGGTGACCATACCGATTTTCTCGCGCAACCGAGATGACGGCAAATTTCGGTGCTACTGCGCGGAGAAAACTTCCACCCGTAGAAGTCTTGGAACCGTGGTGCCCAACCTTCAAAATTTGCGCCGACAGATTAGTTCCGTCCGAGAGTAGTCTATCTTCCAAATCACTCTCCATATCTCCGGTCAGCAGGGCAACGGAAGAACTGGCCACAATCAACCTCGTTACAACCATTGAATCGTGAATATTTTTCGCTCCCCGATCCTGCCAACTGACAGACGGAGCTAGCACCTCTAGTCTGGAATTATCAGCGAGAATAACCCGCTCTCCCCGCCGAGCAACAACAACGGGGATATTCTTTTCTTTAAGCAATCGATGCCACTCGTCATAGATAGCGCTGTCATAAATCGCACCCGCCTCCAGCACACCACTCACCCGATAACGCTTAAGGATTTCCACCAAACCCGTGAGGTGATCCGCGTGCGGGTGAGTGAGAACGAGCAGATCAATTGAGCGGTCGAAGACAGACATTAGTTTTGGTAATTCGGCAAGCACACTCTGATCGGGACCGCCATCAACCAGAATTTGATGCCCCGCGGTATCTTCAATAAAAATGCTATCGCCTTGTCCGACATCAAGCACCGCCAGAGTGAAGAAATCGCGACTTCTATCTCCATTTACACTTTGCCAAACCAGAAAATTGGCAAACAATAAAAGAAAAACCAAAATCCATTTGACCTTCTTTTGTCCGGAAAACATTTGACAGATTATAGCACTTGAGATAGGCTATCTGTGGTCCCCACGAGAATTTCCTTTCTCAACTCTCCGGCCCGAGGGTTCGGGGACCGGGGCCCGTCTCAACGACGGGCCCTTTTTTTATACCCAAACCAGAAGTAAGCAAGATAAACCAGCGCAACTAGCCAGAGCGGGAAATAAGAAATATTCACGGCGGCGAAAGGTAGGGCGGCGAAAATTTCTACCAACCACAAGTCATAGGCGAGAAAAAGATATGCCAGATACGCAAACGGGGCGAAAACAAAAGTGAGAAAACCCAATAACATAGTGAAGGGAATGAAGGCGAGGACAAGAAGATTGAGCGGCAAGGCCACCAGCGAGAGTTGACCCAACTTATAAAGAATCCAGGGTAGAACAAAAAGTTGAGCCGAGATAGTTGTAACTGTCATTTCCCGTAAACCAAATCTCTCCGGCACCTTCTGGAAATACTTTTGTAGAATTGGTGGCCCAACAATTATGCCAAACGTCGCGAGGAATGAAAGCTGAAAACTGATATCAAAAAGTAAAACTTTCGGCTGAATCAGAATCATTAGAAACGCGGCGAGAAATAAGGCGTCAAGAGATTGATAAACCCGCCCGGTGGCCCGAGCAAGGAGAGCCACCAAGGCCATAATCGCCGCGCGCACAGCGGTAGTTGAGGCGCCGGTCGCCAGAGTGAAGAGAAGAATTGCTCCAGCACCACCAGCAAGACCCCAGAGCATCGGCAGGAAGGCAAATACTTTCAGCACCGCCTCAGAAACAATCGTGATGTTATAGCCAGAAAGGACCACGACATGAGAGAGACCAACGACACGGAAACGATCCTGCCATTCATCCGGTAAACCGCGTTTCGCCCCAATCACAATCCCACCGAGAAGTGAGGCGTGCGGTTCCGGCAAAACAGAAGTGAGACGAGTCAGAAAAAAGTTTTTGAAACGAAATAACTGTCCCCGCGCGGACACCAGCCAGCTCCCACTCGCGCCAAGTGATTCCAACTCTGGCCGATTGATCAAATAATAAACCTCGTCTTTTGCCAGATAATTAATGTAGTCAAACTCCCGCCCGGTATCTGTTTCAAAGTTTTCTGGCTTGTCCAATTTTCCCCTCACCACTAACCGCTCACCGTAGAAATGCGCCGGATATTTCCCGGCCACCAACATAATTTTCTCATCTGAATGATCGGGAGTGAAAGTGAGCCTTACCGTTTTCTCCCGTTCATCTGGCTCGGCAGAGATTAAACCCGACAACTGCACCTTCTCTCCCACAAAAACATCAAGCGGGCGTGATACAGGACCAAGAGAAAGCGTCCCCCGCATCGCCGCCAGCCCAAAAGTGAAACAGAAAATCGTTGCCAAAAAAAGCACCCTCGACCGACTCCGGTAATAGAAAATATGGCTGAACCAGAAAATTATCCCCGCCAAGACAAGTGCTCCGGCGAGCGCCAGATCAAACCGCCACATTGTCCCCGCCGCTGTGCCGGAGAAAAAACTAAGAAAGAAGGTCCATCGCCTCATTGGCCAGTTTGTCTGCTAATTTATTCTCTTCTCGCGGGATGTGCGTGAAAGTTACAGCAGAAAAAATATGACTCAAATCCTTAACCCCCTGCGCCAACTCTTTCAGCCTCGGCTCTTTCACCTTGTAATCGCCGTTCAACTGCTTCACCACCAGTTCACTGTCTAGGCGCACAACCACTTCAGCTTCCCCTCTCTCGCCAATCAAACTTGGTAAATTTTCTAGGCCGAAAAGGAGGGCCAAATATTCCGCTTCATTATTCGTCAACCTCTCACCCAAGAACTTCTTCGCTGTTTTTAAAATTTCTCCGGTCTCGCTTAAAACTACTACGCCCGCGCCCGCCGGACCCGGATTACCACGCGCACCGCCGTCAGTCTGTAAAATAATTTTCGTCATCATTGTTTCGCCCCATTGTAAGCGATAAGACTTTTTCTGACAAAAAATTGACCCCCAATCCGTGCAAGCACGAACCGAGGGTCAAAGGGTCCAAGGGACAGAGGGTCAGCTTGTAGCCGACACAGGTTCCGAGGATTCAAGCACAGAATTGCGAGAGAACACACGGCTGCCATCGAACCACCCGTCCGGATACTCACCTGATGTCCACAATCCTCAATCTGATCTCTGGTTTGGTTTTGAAATAAGATTTCTCCAGTGTGGCGAGTAAATCAATCTTCCGGCCAACCTCCAGCGTCACATTCTTAAACTTATCCATTGCTGTGAAGAAACCAATGGCGCAAACAATCTCCCCCGAAGTTTTCTTGAAACTAAGCTCTAGATGAATCCCGCCGTTGCCAAAAGTTTTCGCTCGGACAATTTCTAAATTAGGGAAATGGAAAATTGGTTTAGGATTACCTTCACCGAAGGGCGCGAGTTGCTCAAGTGTCTTCCAAACCTCTTCGCCAATCTCATCGAGAGAAACGGTGGCATCAAAGTTCTTCTCTTCCGCTTTTACGAACTTCGGAACTTGCTTAGAGGCGGCCAGTAATTTCGGCCCTAACTCGTCTACCTTCCCCGAAGCAAGTGAGAAACCCCCGGCCGCCGCATGACCACCGAAAGCGGTGAAGAATTCTGCTCCACCGGCCGCGCGCATCAATTCCACCAGATTAATAGTGCCGTCCGAACGACAAGAACCCTTCACTTCTCCATTATTTCCTCCCCAGACAAAGACGGAACGGCCAAACTTCTCCGCCAGCTTACTCGCGGCCAACCCAAGAACACCGGGCGACCAGCTCGCATTGCCGACCACAATGACATCCTTTAATTCTTGCGAAGTAGAAGTATTCTCAACCGCTTCTAGAATTTGCTCCACCAGTTTCTTCCGTTCATTATTTTTTTCCTCCAGATGGGCCGCCATCGTCCCGGCTTGGCTTAGATCCGGTGTGGTGAGCAAGAAATAAGCTTCGGAAGCGTGGCTCATTCGGCTAGCGGCATTCAGGCGGGGTGCAATCATAAAGCCAATATCGTCCTCTGTGACAAATTGCCGTTTAATCTTACCCGTTGCGAAGAGGGCGAGCAGACCGGGTCTGCGTGTGCGCTGGAGAATCATTAAACCAAACTTGGCCAAAGCCCGATTCTCTCCCGCCAGTGGAACGCGATCAGAGATCGTCGCAATCGCAACGAGATCAAGCAAGGTCTTCTCCCAATTCTCACCAACCTCGAAACCGCCACGCAAGACAAGCGCCTGAACAACCTTGAAAATAACCCCCGCACCACAGAGCATCTTGTCAGGATACTGGTCACCCGGCACTTTTGGATTCACAATGGCAAAGGCTGGCGGCAAAACTTCTGGCGGCAGGTGATGGTCAGTAATAATCACATCTAGACCCAGCTCTCCCGCGAGCTTAACTTCAACCACATTGGTAATCGCGCAATCAATAGTGATAATTAGTTTCGCCCCATTTTGGGCAAACTCTCTTATCGATTTCGCCATCAAGCCATAATCTTCCGTGTGGCGGTTCGGGATATAAACCTCAAAATTAGCAAAACCCACTTTCTTAAAAAATTCGGAAAGAACGGCCGCTCCGGGCACGCCGTCGGCGTCGTAATCGGCAAAAATTATGACTTTCTCACCAGTCTTTATTGCTCCAAGAATCCGTGTCACGGCACGATCCATCCCCGACAACAAAAAGGGATCAGAAATATCGCGTCGATAATTTGGTTCTAAAATAAGCCCGCGCTCCGTTACCAGCCGATTTAACAAATCAGAAATCATGAGCTAAGATTATAACAAATGGATTCGAACTGTGTTTTCTGCAAAATTGTGAAGAAGGAAATCCCGGCCCATATCGTTTACGAGAACGAAAGCTTCTTAGCCTTTCTGGACATCAACCCTCAATCCCCTGGCCATGTGCAAGTAATTCCGAAACAGCATCACCGCTGGGTCTGGGATGTGCCAAATGTGGGTGAATATTTTGAAACCGTTCGTAAAATTGCCAAAGCGCAACAAAAAGCCTTCGGAATTGAGGGGGTCTGGAGTCGAGTAACCGGTGAAGATGTCAGCCACGCTCATATCTGGATTTTCCCAGACCCACGCCTAGCCGTGGGCGATAAAACAGACTTAGAAACCAACGCCAAACTTCTTCGCGCTCTCCTCTAACGCCTTAATCCCGGGCAGGGTCGCCTCCGCCAAGAAATCCAACATCGCACCGCCGCCGGTGGAGACAAAGCGAAAACGGTCAAACAAGTTTAATTTCTCCACCGCGGCAATAGTGTCACCGCCACCAATCACCACGCGCGCGCCGTGCCCAGCCAGCAAGCGGGCTAGATCCAGTGTGGCATCGGCGTAACCATCTTCATAATTACCGAGCGGACCGTTCCAGAGTATGGTCTGAGAGTCATTCACCAGTTCCGCCAGTTGGCCCAAGACTGCCGGCCCCGCATCGACAATCATTCCGTCCGCTTGCACCTTATCTGGTGTTGTGACACCCACATAATCATTCTGCCTCACCAAAACCTCACTGGGTAGAATAACCCGTTCGTCCATCAATAGGTCATCTAAGTCGCGGACACTGTCGTCCCAAACCGAGAGACCAATCTCATAACCTTTGAGTTTGAAAAAATTGTGCGCCAGCGCTCCGCCAACAAAGATCTTGTCGGCAATATTCAAAAACTTCCGAACCAGGGGTAATTTGGTGCCAAATTTCACGCCACCGACAATCACGGCCAATGGTTTCTCCGGTTGGAAAAGTTGAGAAAGTTGCTTTACCTCCTCGGCAAATCCAGACCCAGCGTAGCTTGGCAAAAGATTCGGCAAACCAATAATGGAAGCGTGAGCCCGGTGGGAAACCGAGAAAGCTTCGTTAACAAAAATATCCCCCTGCGCCGCAATCTGACTCGAGAAATCCGAAGAATTCATTTCTTCGCCAGCGTTTTGCCGCAGATTCTCCAGCACCACCGCCACACCCATCGGCCATTTCGTACTTGGCGGGATTGTAGCAAGATTGGAAACGAAAAGGACAGGAAAAAACTGCTCCAGATATTTCGCAACCGGCGCAAGGCTTTCTTTCTCTTTACCAAAATGACTAAGAATAATCAGCTGGGTGCCAGAATCAAGCAGTTTCTTGACCGTGGGAACGGTCCGGCGAATCCGAAAATCATCTTGCACCGCTCCATGCAAGACAGGAACATTCAAATCGAGCCGAAGTAAAACTCGTCGATTTCGCAAGGCATCTCGAGAAATGTCGTCAAGCCAAAGCATTCGCTGTCTTTAAGATTTGATTAAAAATATCGGAACGCAATGATGAACGACCAACAAGTAAGCCATCAGCCTGACCTTCTTGGAGGAAACCGGCGGCATTTTTCCCATCCACCGAGCCACCATAGAGCACAGGGATTGTTAGGGCGGGAGCGTGTCCGCACCAATGGCTCAAAACTTTCCTGATGAAAATCGCCTGCTGGAGGAAATCATGAGGCGTATCGCTTGAACGCGCCTGTTCCCCGATCGCCCAGATCGGTTCATAAGCAATGACAATCTGGGCCGAAAATTTCTTGGGAATTTTTAACAAAGCGGCGTTTAATTGTTCGCGGATAATATTCAGATATTCGCCGTGAGTATCACGCTCCTTCTCGCCCACACACAGAATCACTCTCAAGCCCTCGGCCAAAGCTAGCTTCAATTTCTGATTAATGATTGCGTCCGAATCACCGGTCGCCCGCTTCTCCGAGTGGCCCAGAATCACATACTGCACACTACTTTTCCGTACCATTCCCGGACTAATTTGCCCTGTCCAAGCCCCCTCTCGTGCCCAGAAAGTGTCTTGGGCCCCCAAGAACAGTTTCTGCTGGGGCTTCAAAAGAGGTAGAAATATGACCGGAGCGCAGATAACCGTCTCCACTTTCCGAAGTTTGGTCGCTACCCGCTTCACGCTTGTGAATAACTCCCGTGCTTCCCGTGGCGAATCAGGATTAAGTTTCCAGTTGGCGACAATTAATTTAGTTTTCACTTCCGAAGTATAGCAGAAATGGCAACAGCCACACCATTATTCTGGGCAAAAAATTGACCCCCAATCCGCCGAGGCAGACCGAGGGTCAAGGGGGCACTACTACCCTACCCGAACCCACATTGTCACAACTCCCGCCACGAAATCGTTTGATATTGATCGGAAGTAAGAGGAAATGAGGGAGGTGGTCCATAGAGAAGTTTACTGTCGTAGATAATATCGCGAGTTTCATAACCGTTACCATCGGTGTAGGCGAAACCGTAACGCTCCTTGGAGGCTAGCATGCCGTAGAGTCGCAAGGCATCGCGCTCATGATAAGGCGAACAACGCTGACCGCTGGTGGGCGGCCGATAATAGTAACGGCCGATGAAACCGTTCTTGGCGATCAGCGCAGCATCAATCCAGAGATCAGTGTCGCTGACCATTCCAACCAGAAGATTCCCCTGGGCAATCAGCGCGAGAACATCTTGGCCGTCGTAGTTGGTATATTTCAAATCATTATTGATAATGATGTTGGTGTTTGTATTGGAATTCTCGGGAAATTTACCCGAAGCAATAGTGAGTCGGGCACCATTGATTGTCCCCTCCACCCAGACATGATCCTCGACGAAAACAAGTCCATTGGCGGGAAGGGGATAGTTGCCAAGCAAGACCTTACTATTCACGCTCCACGGACTCCACCCGACCTGGCTTAAATAATTAGTACATCCAGAAGGCGGTGAAAGCTGACTATTCACCTTGAAGAGATCGAAGGTGTCATCTGTTTTCAGGGTAATCTGATAACCCTGAGCGGACGAGGGTCCGAAGTAACGCCCACTCGCTTGGGCTTGAGTCTTGATTGTTGATAGATCGGCAGAGAAACCATTCCAATCCACGGCTGGAACGGGAAACTGCCGTCCAGCGATAAAAACATCTGGGCGACTGGCAACCGCGTTTGGCGGCGCCTCCGCCGCACGAAAAGAGTCATTCGTGCCGCTACTCGGCGGAGGATTCACGTGAGTATGGACACCAAACTCATTCCCACCACTGTGATCCGGGTCATCATAATTTGCCTTGGCACTAGAGACTAGGTTATGAGCCAAACCATCAAACCGAACACCGTCATTGGAGTGAACGGGTCCGAAAACCTCTGTCCCCTCACCAAAACGCATTGCGGCATTGGCGACGAAGGCATACTTGGCAAGCGAAGGAATAGCGAGTTTTGTCTCAATCTTACGTTTAATCACAGAACCAACTGGCTGACCCTCCGAGAGGATGGTCACGACAGTCGAGCCGGGTGGCGGTGGCGTAATTGTAAGGGTGAATGTGCCAAGCAGGTCACCATCCTTGTCATAATAATTATGAACATAGGGACCATCATTAGTGGTGCCGTCCTTGAAATCTTGCGGGGCATGCGCCAGGTGCCAACGATAGTAATCCGTTCCCGCCTCCGCCAGATGGAAGGCCTGCTCCCGTAAAGTATTCTGGGAGGCGGCACGCAAATTACTCCCGCCCCAAGAAACGAGTGCTCCAATAATCATCACCCCAATCGCCCCAAAGACGAGCGCTTGGATCAGAAGGTAGCCAGATTGTTTATTAGAAAAATGCTTCATAAATTATCTTTCAAACTACGAATGGAAACCTGCCCTTCGTAAGTCACCGGAGCGGGCGAGCGATTCGGATCAGCTTCAATCATCAGAGAAACCTTCACCAGGCGCACATCTGGGATATTAAGAGGAAGGGTAAGTGCCGTGCTAGTGCCAGCATAATTCTGATCGTAATAAGAAAAAATTTGAGCAGCTGGATTCACGACATTTGTAATCACTGGACTAATCTTCTCATTTCCTTCCACATAAACTAGCGGGGCACCCGTCGGTTTCAAAACCCCTCGCATCAGGGTTGTCGTCGCTAAGAAATAGCGGAGCCGATCATGAAGTCCATCATGATCAACATCGCTATAGAAAGTAAGCCTGTCCTTATCGGCAAGCGTAATTGGATAAGCTCCCGCTTCGGAAGGAACCGCCTCTCGCAATTCGGCAACCAAATGCCCGATAACTAATCGAGCGTCTTGCTCGCCTGTTAAACTATTCGCAAGAAAGTTGTTCTGGCGGAAAATACCGATCTGAAAATTTACCAACACAAGCGAGACAATCACGATAATCGCGGTAACAACCAAAATCTCTACTAGAGTAAAACCGTTTTTGTGAAATTTATTAATCATTGCAATAAAAGTGGGATATCGAGGGACTGCCAAGGATTGGTCAGAGACACGGCGTCATTGTGATAAGTCTGATAACCCGACTTACTCACCGTCAAATCATAATCACTGGCCGAGACCAGACCATTGAAAAAAACCTGGCCAAAGGGCAAACAACCGGAACCATAGGTAACGGCCACATCGGCAAGCGCGGGTGTCATGGCTGTATCGGTCGTAGATAAATATACCCGATAGCGCAGGAAACGGTCACCGCTATGAACAGGATTGATGCTCTCACCAGAAACAGTGTAGTACGTATCGGCCGTACCGTCTGGGCCAAGATAATCCCAAGTGCTAGTCGCGCTGTCTTGAGTGGTGGCAATTTGGAATCTAAGACTCGTTGTCGCGCCAATCTGTGTTGAGGGATTCCAGCTCAAATTATAGAAATTACTTTCACTATCAGAACCCGTATCAAATGTCGAAGAAGTAAGGACGCCGCTTGGAGCATAGTTACCAAACACCGACCGCAAACGTAGCTGTCCGAGCAGTCCAGCCGTGTCCACATTACCATCGTCACTGAAATACTGACTGCTATCGACAGAATCCGTCTGTCCCGAGCCACCAGACCAATCTGTTTGTCGGAAAAAACCACGATCCGTAAGCAAGGTCTGGTCGTAACTACCGCGCTTCAGCTCGACCGAAACATCAGCGAGCGGTAAACCACTGGCACTATCTTTCACGGTAATCAAAACCGCATTGGAGCTCTTCGACGCGAGAACCAATGAAACATCTTGCTCAGTATTAGGTGGAAGCGTCAGCGGCAAGAGTGGGACAGACCCCGCCAAGTCATAACCAGCATCCGTAATGCTTAAACGATACGCGTCCCACTCTAAATTATTCACTATTCTCTGTCCAGAACCATCAAGCGTGTGGTTCTGGTCGTAATTGTAAACCGATGGACTCGTCCCAAGTAATTTGTCCCCCCGTAGATTGAAAGCCGCACTACCCACAGGGGAACAGTTACTCCTGATCGCCTTAAAATTGAACTGACTAACGAGATCAATGGGCAAAGTAATCTGAGTCACCTGCCCGGCGAGCACGGTGGAGTGGGGTATCGTCGGGTTAGGATTACCAACCGCACCCGGTAGACGGGTCTGATTGCTGGTATAACCACTCTTGGTCACACTAATCTCGTAAGCGAGATTCCCCGGTGGCACATCGACAAGCTGAAGCATGCCGGCATTATTCGTAAGATCGTTGATAACAATGGCTGGACCAGCCTGATTATTTTCAATGTGAATATCTGCGCCCGCCACCGGTAAGCCGCTAGCATCCAACACCTGGATAAATAGCGCGCCATTACCACTTCCCGTCTCCAGACTTTTCGGGCCCACACTAGTGGTAAACGCGAGCGGTTGAGCCAGTTTACAAATTGAACAATTCACCAACACTTCGACGATCTTATAATCGGCCGGATTAATATCATTCGGATTACCACCAATCGTGCCGTCAAATGGATCATCAACATTACGAACAGTTGTAGTCGCCGTAAAAGTGATCCCGCCCCGTGCAAAGACTTGGACATGGGGAAGAACGCCATTCGGGATGCCATTAACCACACCAACTTGCTGGTAGGGTAAGTTACGAATAATCTCGACCTGTTCACTGGCTAGAAGTGAGGCCACTGTTCGGGCACGTGAGGCTTGAACCAAAGCGAGGATACTAGCGAAACCCTGATAAATACCCAGGGCAATAATAAGGAAGACAAATACCCCGACCAAGGTTTCCACCAAAGTGAAACCACTTTGCTTCTTTCCAAGAGATCTCATATCGTTTCACTTAATGAATACATCGGCCCGAGCATAGAAACAGCAAAAAAGCCGACAAAAATACCAATCAGAACCATCAGTGCCGGCTCAATGATGGTGGAAAGATTTTTCGTCGCTTGCTCAACCTCATCCTCAAAGAAAGTGGCTCCCTTCAGAAGCATACCTGGCAAATTACCAGTTTCCTCACCAACTTCTGTCATCTCGCCAACCAAAACGGGATAAAGATTCTCATACTTTTTGAAGGTACTCGAGAGCAGCGCCCCTTTCTCTACTGAAACCTTAGCTTCTGCCAATACTTCTTGATAGAAAGAATTCTGGAGCACCTTTTGAGTAATCGTAAGCGACTCCAACATACTGACGCCAGAAGAAACAAGCGAGGAAATTGTCCTCATTGTTACTGCCGCATTTAGATTTTTCATAATTGTCCCAATCGCCGGCGTCTTCAACCAAACCCGCGCCAAGAAACGACGCCCCGCCTGACTTCTCGCCACCCGAAAACCGGCTCCAATCACGAACACCAAACCGATAATAAAGGAAAGCGTGTGATTAACGAGAAAATCACTAACCCAAATCACAACTCGAGTAGAAAGAGGTAAATCTACCTTTAAGTCTCGGAAAAGTGTCGTCAGGCTTGGAACCAAGAAAATCATCATCAGAATACCAATGGCGATAATGACGATGACGATGATGGATGGATAAATCAGCGCCCCCTTCACCTTACGCTCCAAATCGTAACTCTTCGCTAATTGCTGATGAACCACTTCCAGCGCCTCTGACAGTTTACCTGACTCTTCTCCGGCGCCGACCATTGCGACAAAAACCGGGGGAAAAACATCTGGAAAATCTCCCAGGGCGGCCGAGAAAGGTTCACCACCGTTAATCTTCTGTCCCAGCGCCGAAATCACACTTTTAAATTTCTTGTTAAGCACCTGTCGCTCCAGAATCGTGAGCGAACGTGCAAGTGATAGCCCCGCACCAACCATCGCCGCAAGTGACGAGGCAAAAACAATCTTGTCTTTAATTTTAATCCGCCCAAAAGGACTAGGAAAATGGAGACGATGTTTTACCCTCAATTCCTCCAGTAAACGCGCTTGGGTTACCGTTAAACCCTCCGCCCGCAAATCACGCGCCAGGGCGAAACGGTCAACCGCCTCACGCTCCCCCTCAGTCGATGTCCCATCAGCCCTCTGTGCTTTAAAAGAATATTTCACGTCACTTTAATTGTAACTTTTTAAAACTACTGGAGCAAAAAACTACCCGCCACTATTCCGTAATCACACGCAAAACTTCCTCAATCGAAGTCACACCTTGCGCGGCCTGAAAGATTCCATCCTCCAGCATTGTCGCCATCCCCTCCGACTTGGCCTGCATCTCAATCTGGGATGATGTCGCGCCCTTCATTACCAAATCCTTAATCGCCGGTGACATTTTTAAAACCTCATGAATACCGATGCGCCCCTTGTAACCATCACCGGCATTGCCTTTCTTGGGCCGGTAGAACGGAATACTCTTCCAATCAGCATTCGCAGCCACGATTTTTTCTTCCTTCAACAACTTCAACACTCGCTCCATATCCACCGATGTGCCCAACTTTTTTAACTCCGCTTGTGATAACAAATATTTCTCACTTCCCGATTCTAAACGCCGAACCAATCTCTGCGCCACAATCACATTGATAGTGGAGACAAGCAAAAATGGCTCGGCACCCATGTCCAAGAAACGGGGGATCGCCCCGGCAGCGGAATTAGTGTGTAGAGTAGATAATACAAGGTGACCGGTCAGGGACGCATTGATTGCTAGGCTCGCTGTTTCCTTATCTCGAATTTCTCCAACCATGATTATGTCCGGATCCTGACGAACTAGGGCCCTTAAACCAGAGCCAAAAGTTAGACCAATCTCTGGTTTCACTTGAGTTTGATTGACGCGGGGCATTTGATATTCAACCGGATCCTCGATTGTTGAAATATTCACATCTGGCTGATTAAGAATCTCCAAAACTGTATAGAGAGTCGTGCTTTTTCCAGAACCCGTCGGACCGGTAACCAGAATCATTCCTGTTGCTTGAGTCGTTGCCCGCTGTATTCGTTCCAATGCTTCGCCATGAAAACCACCCTGTTCTAGAGTCAAACCCCGAGCCGTGTCTGGCAATAAACGCATGACAATCTTCTCCCCAAAATAAGTTGGTAAAACTGAGACACGGAAAGAAACCCCCTGACCATTCAATTCAATTTTGAAACGACCATCCTGCGGTAAACGCTTTTCATCCAAGCGTAAGTTGGCCAGAACCTTAACCCGAGCGACAATACCAGGACCAGCATTCTTGGGCAAAACCATCGCATCATGCAGAAGACCATCAATTCGGTAACGGATAACCACCTCTTTCTCAAAATTCTCAATGTGAATATCTGACGCTTGCTGAGTAATGGCATGAGAGAGTAGCGTGTCCACAATCCGCACAACAGGTAAATCTTCCGCCATCTCCTTCAACTCTTTCTCGCCAAACTCAGCTGCTTCTTCTTCACTCAGGGTCTTCAATTTCGCCGCTTCCGCCCCCACCAGTTCGCCAAATTCCGCTTTTAAACTTTTCTGATATTGAAGTAGGGCATTTTTCAAACTCGCGACATCGGTCAACCTGGGCCAAATCTTCAGCCCCGAACCCTTTTTAATAAAATCAATGGCCCCCAAATCATCCGGGTCGAGCATTGCCACCTCCAGAGCCTCATTATTTTTGCGAAACGCAATGATGTTGTGTTTTCTGGCAATTGGCTCGGGAATTAGGTAAAGAATTTCTTTGTCAATTTGTTCTTTTTTAAGATCAACAAAAGGAATTCCGAGGATATAGGCCTTTGCTCGCCGCAAATCATCCTCACTAATTTTGCCACTGCCAAGAAGAAGCTCCTCCGTGGTCAAGGTTTCCAAATCTTTTTTTGTTAATAAGCCGGCATCAACCAAAAAAGTTTGTAACTGCTTTGGGTCAATCCACATACACTTTAATTATACCAAGATAACAAACAAAAATCCCCACTCTGGCGGGGATTTTTCCAAACGGAGTCAATTCCGATTAGCGGAAACAATATGTTGAGCGATGACTGGGGGCAAAAAGGGATCCGATACCGCCCCAACCAGGAGAATAAACAAAATCTCGGGCGGTGTACCCACTTGGACAAGAACAGCCTCCAGTATAAGGATTCGGGACTCCGCACTCACCGGCGAACGGCAAACCATAGGTGCTATATATGCCACCAAACTTATCGGCGGCCGCTGGTGCTGGTGCAGAGCCGCCTGGCCAGGCATCTCGACAGTCAGAACCGATACACAGACGAGAACCCTTTATGTCACCGGCCACATCAAGCGCCGCCTGCGGAGTCCAAGTCCTGATACCAACATTCCCCTGATTACCGATATTGAAAATGACATTATCAAAGCCACCACTAGCCGCCGGATTTATATGCAAACTCGAACCGTTGACATGGAGGGCCTGAGCAAATGACCCGAGGAACAAGTCGGACTGCAGGCGAGTTGTACCATTCACAACCAACTTCTCACCACCAGTATTACTCGTCCCGATACCGACACTGCCCCCCACAAAAAGATTAGATAAAACACCCAAGCCACCATCCTTAATCTGGCTAGAAACACTGACATTGATCGGTTCTGGTGTATTGCAACCAGTCGGACCACAGGCCGGCTCGCTCCAAGCCGCTCGAACAACTGTCACACCAGCTAAAATGGTAAAGAGTACGACAACCAAAATTTTAAAATATTTCATAAATTATTTTACTTAGCTTTTAAAGACTCTAGGAGTTGCTCCCGACTGGTGTTGGTAATGGAAGCCGTTTGTTCAGACGACTTAAGACTATTCAATAAATCCTGTCGCTCACCTTCGGTTATCGTACTTGTCTTGTCGTTCCTCAAAGATTCTAGCAAAGCTTCTCTCTCTGCTTCAGTAAAAGACTGGCCCGTTGTTTCTGGCACCAATATCTCTTTCTCCTTTCGGAGATTAAGATAGTAAGCAACCAGAAGGGCAACCACGACAACAGAGACAATCACAATGACTATCTTATTAAATTTTTGCTGTTCCATATACTCCGTAATAATAACACAAAGAAACAATCTCCCTGTTGATAACCTAGCGACATAAAGCCTCCGTGGGGTGATCCTGGCAAACGATTCTTTTCAGTGACTCAATTTGCTCCTGTTGTTCTTGTATTGCCGCTATCGCCAAAACAGAAAGCTGGGAATATTTCACTCCCTCAACCGTGCCGTCTCCATTGCGAGTAATGAAAAGAGGGGAAATCTTCTCAACTTCTTCAGCAATAAATCCCGCATCTCGTTCGTGAGTTGATCGCCAATCAAATGTGACCGGTTTCATTTTAGATAATGTCTGGAGACCACCATTGAGCGGACGAATGTTTTCCTTATAAACAAGGCTTGAGGAACAACTACCAAGAAATCCGGTGGCCGACGCACGACAAATATTGGTCGCCGACCCAGAGCCCGCGAGAGTGGTCAGGTAAATGTCGGAAGTTGTCAAACCATTTGTAGCCCTAATCGTCCCACCCGCACTAATCTCTCTGGTCACATTCAAATCGAGGCCAAGATTCGTGTCGCCACTTACATCCAAAGTACCACTTATCTGCGTAGCATTAGGGAAGAAAGTAATAACCCTAGAGGGCGCAAAAGAGAGACCAGAGGTAGATGGTCCATTGTTTACAAAAATTGATGCCGAGTTCCAGGATGGATAGTTCATAACAAATCCCGTGGCACCAATACTGCCGTTACTATTCGCGTGTTTAAAGAGGCCATCGGATTGATCCAAATAGGCATTACTAGCAATTAGCCCATTACCATTACTGGTTGAGGAAAGATCCGCCCAACCGTTTGTTGTCGTGAATTGTCTTCCCGAGTTAGCCTGAACTTGAAATTTTGCTGCCGCTGTCGCCGTCCCCACTCCCACATTTGTGCCATTGTCGAAGATCTGACTATTGCCCAAGGTAGTGCCGGTGGCCCACTTGGCAAGGTAATCAATGGTGCCAGCACCAGCTCCCCCACCACCACTGGCACCCCCGAGGGGAACCCAGGCAGAACTCG